>DAIOWE010000059.1:0-15743 GCA_036758605.1 Pseudomonadota bacterium
CAAGCATCCAGATGCCGAAGCTGGATAAAGGCGGGCGCGCGCGCAACCGCCCCAGTTCCTGTTGCAGAACCTGGTTCTGGGCCTTGTCGAGGCCGCCGCCGCCATATTCCTTTGGCCATGTGGGCACGGTCCAGCCGCGCGCGCCCATGCGGTCCATCCATAGTTTCGTATCGGGATTTTTGTAAACCGGATTGCGCCCGCCCCAGCAGGTTTCGTCTTCCGGCATTGGCGTACGCATGGATGGCGGGCAGTTTTCTTCCAGCCAGGCGCGCGTTTCCGCGCGAAATTTTTCGAGATCGCTCATGGCAAACGTCTCCTCATCTGATTGAATTATCGTTGACCCGGTATATACCAGACTAGGGGAGCACCGGCAATAAGGCTGGCGGTCTGTTCAGGCGGCGTCATTGCTTTCAGTGCCGCCAGGCGGTGCGCTTGCTGCTGAAGGAGCGATCAGTGAATTTCGCTGTATCGTCTGAATGGCGCTATCCAGTCTTGAGGCGCCCGTGTCCAGATTGCGGAACAGACGCTCCAGACGATTTTCAAGTTCTTCGATGGCGGCATTCAGACCGGCGCGCTGCTGGCTTGCGCCTTCACGGAAATTCTCCAGCACATCATTCAGCACATCATCGGAATCCGCCAGCGCATTGCGGTGCTTTCCCCAATCTTCCGTGATCAGCGCAGTGGCGGGCGCGCGCAAATGGGAACTGAGCTGTTTCAGCAAACGGCGGGCATCCAATACAGTTTCAACTGATGCGGACATATCGCGTGCGGCGCGCGCCAAATCTTCGATCATCATAAAGTCCGTCGCCCGCGTCTGGGGTTGCGTTATGGCGGGATGTGCGGGGGCCGGGGCATATTCGCGTGGGCGCGCCATCATTTCATCCATCACGCCGATCGCGCGCTGTGTGGTTTGCGCCGCCGCCGCCACCGCATCGCCATGCCGCGACAGACCTTCATTGAATTGTTCAAGTGCAGCGCCAAATTCTGCAACCCGCGCTGGAAGCGGACCAAATGCCTGTTGCGCATGCTGGCTGGCGCGGCCCATCTGTTCCGCCAGCGCTTCACCAGCATTATTCAGTTTTTCGCTGGCGTGGGTGCTGGCGTCACGCAATAAATGTCCGGCGTCTTCAAGGCCGCCGCGTGCCTGTGCCAATGCGTCTGACAACGCATCCAGGTCTTCGGCGGCGCGGGCGTGAAGCCCCTGTGAAAGCTCTCCAACGGCCTGGCGCAGCGCTTCTGCATTTGAATCCGACAGCCGCTTGCCCAGCATATCCAGGGCTTCTGACAGGGGATGCATCGCATCGCCGATACGGCCGGGCATGGTTTGCGTCATTTGTGTTTCAACACGCGCAAGTGCAGCTACGATTTCCTGTGACAGAACGCGAAGCTGTTCCGTCAGAAGGGATGATTGCGTGGCGCCCGCCGTAACGGCGTTGTCTGCCGCGGCGCCGGCGGCGCCGGTTAGCTGCAAATATTGCTGCTCAGCCGCCGGCCGGGCAGTGGAAAACTGGATGCGTTCTTCAAGTACAAGGCTCAGCCGCAGCAGATCACTGCGCAACCGCTGTTCGGCCCAATGAAATGTTGCAGCCAGCATCAGACCAGCGCCTGCGCCCGCCAGTAATGGCAGGGTTTTGTTTGCAAGGCCAGCCAGCATTGCGCCCCATGCGGTGGCGTCTGTAAGCGCGGCCTGGCTTGCCAGATGAATATCCGCAGTGACGCCCAGCAGAGTAAGGAAAAGTCCGGCGCCGAAAAAGAAAGCAGACCAGCTTTTAAAAAAACGGAAATTAAACCCGCCCGCTTCCAGCGCTTCGAGATGCAGATAATCTCCGGCGCGCAAATTGTGACGCACTGCGGCGCGCGCGCTTTGGGGGGGCACGATGATGCCTGCCCGGAATTTTCCCCAGGCGCGGCGTAACAGGGGCGTTTCATGAATGGCGCGATCAAAGCGGGGGAAGCTGGCAGTGAAGGCGGCCGGATCGGCGGTTCCTTCAACAGCCTTGCTCGCCATCAGAATAAGCCGGTGCGCGGGCCATATGCGGCGGCTGATAAACCAGGCCAGCCCGATGACAGCCAGGAATAATAATAATTCCGCTGCAACTATTGCCGTTAACGGGGCATGCAGCAACTGTATCGGCTGTATCGGCCAATCAGTCCAACCGGATGTCAGGTTGATACCTGCAAAAAGCGAATCCCACAAATTCCGCAGCGCTTCCACTTGCATTCCCTATTCCGAGTCTCGACATGGCCATCATACTATAAAACCAGCATAGTTGGAGGTGGTTACCATAGTATTATTCGAAACCGGATTCTCCCGTATAAAAGCCGTACCGGGCAGGAGAAAATACGCATAAAAAACGCAATTATTCGGCGGCCTGGGCGCGCTTTTGCGGCGGCACATCGGTTTGGCGGTAACGGTGCACGCCATCGCCATCCACTTCACGCGCCAGTTTGTCGCGCTGTATCAGGCAATTGATATGCGCGATGCTTTCGCCCGTCGCCATGAACAGCACGTCATTGCCGATCGGGCGGTTAAAGAGAACCGGAAAAACGTCAATCGCGCGCTTGGGATTTTCACATAGCGCATGCAGTTCGCGCAGGTTTTTTTCGTGCCCGTCGATCAGCGCGGTCAGGCGCGCATGCAGCCCGTAAAATGGGCGGTTATGTGATGGCAGCACCAGCATATCGTCGGGCAGCCTGTCGCGCAGCGCGGCCAGCGATTCGATCCATTCCTTCAGCGGATTGCCATCGGGTTCCGTCGGCATGACACTGACATTGGAGGTGATGTTGGGCAGCACCTGATCGCCCGAAAGCATGACCTTGTGATGCGCGGAATAAAGGCACACATGTTCGGGCGAATGACCGCGTCCGACCACCACTTCCCAGGCGGTGTCGTCAATCATGACCTTTTCACCGTCCTGCATGCGGTGATAGCCAAGCGGAACCGGCTCCACCGGGAACATGTTCCCCATGGAACGCCGGGCGTAATAGGCCTCCATCTGCTCCTGATCAAAACCCGCGGCATGGTAGAAAGCGGTGGCCTCGGCGGTGATGTCCGCATAGCTCTGAAATGACGAAACCTTGGCCATCAGCATTTCGGTGCGCGACATCCACAGCCGCGTGTTGAATTCGCGGCACAGCCAGCCCGCATTGCCGACATGATCCGGGTGGAAATGCGTGACCAGCACCCGCTTCACCGGGCCGCCGCCCAGTTCCGCGATCATCTTCACCCAGCTTTGCTGCGTGTCCTTGCTGCTGATGCCGGTATCAACAATCGTCCAGCCGTCACCATCTTTCAGCAGATAGACATTAATGTGATTGAGCGCCGATGACAGCGCCGCGCGAAGCCAGTAGATACCGGGCGCCACCTGCATATATTCGCCAAAAGCAGGCGGTTTTTCGAACGGAAACCGCAACGGCGCCGGAGTCGGCAGATCCAGGCCCGAATCATCATGCCCCATGGTCACATTCGTCATAGTATTCACTCGCATTTGCAAAATCGAAAAACAGGAATCTATGATACTATTAATAAATAGAAGCGTAACCCCGAAACGTCAAATATTCGTTAGAAAAATCCCCTAACCCCCCAGTTGCGCATCATCCAGCGCATAAAGATGCGCCGCCCCGGCCATACTGGCCGCCGACAGCCCGGAGGATTGCGGTAAATGATTGAGCGCAAAGAACAAAGCGGTGGCGACAGCGGCTCCGGCATGGGGGTCTGAATCGGCCTGTTGCGCGCCTGCCAGCGCCATGCGGGCCAGGTAATAGCCATTGCTGACGGTCCCCGACAGCCGCAGATAGGGGGTGGCGCCCGCCAGGCAGTCATTGGGGGCGCTGGCGGTGCGGGCCAGCAGCCATTCGGTCGCCCCGGTCAGGTCGGCCAGCGCGCGGTCCAGCGCCGCGCCGATTTGCGCGAAGGCGGGGTGGTTCATCTGGCGGCAGTGATCGGCGGTTGCCTGCATTTCGGCGATAAAGCCGCGTATGACGGCGCCGCCCTGCATTGGCAGCTTGCGGGTTACCATGTCGATGGCCTGAATGCCGTTGGTGCCTTCATAGATGGCGGCAATGCGGATATCGCGCAGATATTGCGCGGCGCCGGTTTCTTCAATGAAGCCCATGCCGCCGTGGATTTGAATGCCCAGCGAGGCAACCTCGGCCCCGATATCCGTGCTCCAGGCCTTGGAAATGGGGGTCAGCAGATCGGCGCGGGCCTGCGCCGCCGCGCGGGTTTCGGCGTCCGGCGCTTTACGCGCCATATCGATGGCCGCCGCATTGGCGTAGCAGATCGCGCGCGCGCCCTGCACGAGCGATTTCATGCTCAGCAGCATGCGCCGCACGTCTGCATGGGCGGCAATCGGCAACCCCTCGGCGGCCATTTCCGGCGGCGTCAGCGGCTTGCCCTGTTTGCGTTCCAGCGCATAGGCCAGCGCCTGCTGATAGGCGCGCTCGCCCACCGCAACGCCGGACAGGCCGACATTCAGGCGCGCCGCGTTCATCATGGTGAACATGCAGCTCATGCCGCGATTTTCCTCGCCCAGCAAAAAGCCGATGGCACCCTCGTTTTCGCCATAGGACATGACGCAGGTCGGGCTGGCGTGAATGCCCATTTTTTCTTCCAGGCCGATACAGCGCAGATCGTTGCGCACCCCCGGATTACCGTCCGCATCGGGCAGATATTTTGGCACGATGAACAGTGATATGCCGCGCGTGCCCAGCGGCGTGTCCGGCAACCGCGCCAGCACCAGATGCACGATGTTTTTCGACATTTCGTGCTCGCCCCAGGTGATGAATATCTTGCCGCCGGTAATGGCGTAGCTGCCATCCGGACGGCGCACCGCCTTGCTGGTCAGTGCGCCGACATCGGAGCCGGCCTGTGGCTCGGTCAGGTTCATGGTGCCGGACCATTCGCCGCTGATCAGGGGTTTGAGGTAAAGCCGTTTTTGTTCCGGTGTGCCATGGGCGTCCACGGCCTCAACCGCACCATGGGTAAGTGTGGCGCACAGCGAAAACGCCATGCAGGCGGAAATCATCATTTCTTCTGTCGCATTCGCCAGCGCCAGCGGCAGGCCCTGGCCGCCATATTCCGGATCGCCGGATATTCCACCCCAGCCCGCATCCACATAGGCGCGATAGGCGGCGGCAAAACCATCGGCGGTCTTTACCCTGTCATTGTTCAGGCTGACCCCCTGCCGGTCGCCAATGACATTGAGCGGGGCCACCACTTCACGCGCGAACTTGCCCGCACCCTCCAGCACCGCATCGGCCAGTTCATCGCTTAAATCGCCAAAACCACCGGTGGCCGCCAGGGCAGGCATCTCCGCCGCCACCTGTAACGCCAGTCGGATATCCCTGAGCGGGGCGGTATATTCAGCCATTTAAGTCTCCTGTTTAATCGAACAGGTATATAATACGCCGTATGACGCAATACCAAAACATCAATCTCGCAAATGCAATGGCAATCCGCGAAGCGGCGGCGCTGATCCGTGCAGGTTCTCTGGTGGCGTTTCCGACCGAGACGGTGTACGGGCTTGGCGCGGATGCGCGCAATGAACATGCCGTGGCGGCGATATTTGCGGCCAAGGGCCGCCCGCAGTTCAATCCGCTGATTGTGCATGTGCGCGATCTGGCGGCGGCGCGCGAACTGGCGGAATTTGATGCGCTGTCTTTGCAATTGGCGGAACATTTCTGGCCCGGCCCGTTTACGCTGGTTCTGCCACGCAGGGCAGGGTGTGGTTTGTCGTTGTTGGTGAGCGCGGGTCTGGACACGGTGGCGTTGCGTGTGCCCGCGCATCCCGTCGCGCAAAATTTGTTATCAGAGGCAGGCTGTCCCATCGCCGCGCCCAGCGCAAATATTTCCGGCAGGATAAGTCCGACACAGGCGGCGCATGTTGCCGCTGAACTGGGCGATAAGGTTGCGATGATTCTGGATGGCGGCGCGTGTGCGGCCGGGCTTGAATCCACCGTGGTGCAGGTGCGCGACGGCAAAGCATTTCTGCTGCGCCCAGGAAGCGTGACGCGCGCACAAATTGCCGCCATTGCCGGGACCGTGGAGACAGGTGCGGATGCGCCGGATGCGCCGCAATCGCCGGGACAATTGGCCAGCCATTATGCGCCCAATTTACCGCTGCGCCTGAATGCGGCGACGGCGGGGCCGCGTGAGGCGGCGCTGGCGTTCGGTGACAATATTCCCGTGGGTGCGGCGAAAATCTGCAATCTGAGCGCAAGCGGCGATCTGACCGAGGCGGCGGCGAATCTGTTCGCGATTCTGCGCGAACTGGATTGCGATAAATTTACGGGCATTGCCGTAGCTCCTGTCCCAACGCATGGGTTGGGCGAAGCCATCAATGACCGTTTGGCCCGGGCGGCGCACCGCACATGAAGCTGCTGGATAAAATCCGCACCATCGTAGGCCCCGCCGGGTTTATGGATCAGCCTGCCGATATGGCGCCCTATCTGCGCGAACATCGCGGCCTCTATCAGGGCGAAACGCGGCTTATCGTCCAGCCTGCATCGACGGCGGAGGTTGCGGCGGTGGTGCAGGCCTGCGCGCAGCGTGACACGGCCATTGTGCCGCAGGGCGGCAATACCGGACTGGTGGGCGGGCAAATTCCGTTTCCCGGCGACAATGCGATTTTGCTTAATCTGTCCCGCATGAACCGTATACAGAATATTGATCTTTTGAATGACACGGTGACGCTGGAAGCGGGCGTGACGCTGGCGGCATTGCAGGATGCGGCCCAGGATGCGGGCCGCCTGTTTCCGCTGCATCTGGCGTCCCAGGGCAGTGCGCAGGTGGGCGGCGTGATTTCCACCAATGCGGGCGGCAATGCGGTGCTGCGCTATGGCATGATGCGCGAACTGGTGCTGGGTATTGAAGCGGTGCTGCCGGACGGACAAATCTGGAATGGACTGCGCGCCTTGCGCAAGGACAATACCGGTTATGATCTGAAGCAGCTTTTCATTGGCGGCGAGGGCACGCTGGGCATTATCACGCGCGCTGTTGTTAAACTGTTTCCCGCGCCGCGCAGCGTGGAAACCGCGATGGCGGCCGTGCCCGATGTGGCGCAGGCGGTGGCGTTGTTGCCGCTGTTGCGCGCCGCCACGGGCGATCAGCTGACAGGTTTTGAACTGCTGCCGCGCATT
Source organism: Pseudomonadota bacterium (assembly GCA_036758605.1). GTDB lineage: Bacteria > Pseudomonadota > Alphaproteobacteria > UBA11222 > UBA11222 > UBA11222. Next base: position 7,141 of record DAIOWE010000059.1, read on the forward strand.
GGAATGGAATTTGTGCTGCGCCATATTCCGGGCATGCGCGATCCGTTTGCCAAGGCCCATCCCTGGTATGTGCTGATTGAAATATCATCCGGGTACGAAGCATCCGCCACCCGCGCCATGCTGGAGGCAGCCCTTGCCAGCGCTAGCGATGCGGGGCTGGTTGTGGATGCGGTGCTTGCGGAAAATGTCTCACAGGCCAAGGCGCTGTGGGCATTGCGTGAAAATCTTTCCGATGTGCAGAAGCTGGAAGGCGCCAGCATCAAGCATGATGTTTCCGTGCCGGTTTCCGCCATCGCCGAATTCATCACCCGCGCCAGTGCGGCAGTGACGAAAGTGCTGCCCGGTATTCGCCCGGTGCCGTTCGGGCATATGGGCGATGGCAATGTGCATTTCAATCTGAGCCAGCCATTGGGCATGGACGCCGCCGCCTATCTGGCGCGATGGGATGAATTCAACAAAATCGTGCATGATATTGTGGCGGATATGGGGGGCAGCATCAGTGCCGAACACGGCCTGGGCCGCATGAAGCGCGAGGAAATCACGCGCTATAAAAGCGCAGTTGAAATGGACCTGATGCGCGCCGTCAAACATGCGCTTGATCCCAGGGGCATTATGAACCCCGGCAAGCTGGTTTAGGCCATGCCTTTGACCTGGACGAAGAACCGGCTGCTGGGGCGCGGCGCCATCCTGTTCCACCGTCTGGGATGGACGGCATCCACGGCCAGCGCTCCCAGGCCAGATAGATCAATACGCCATAGACAAATTCCAGAATGATGGGGTTTGAAGTCAAAGTTTGAACCGTTATATGCGCCAATCGCACTTCAAAAACACCAGCATCGTATCGCCATAGATGCGCCGGTCCAGTTCCGTATAACCGGCATGGTCTGGTAAAGTTTCGTCGCTGGCCAGTTCAATGACCAGTATCGCCTCCGGGTTCAGCCAGTCGCCTTCACGCAAGCCATGCAACGCCGGGACGATCAGACCTGAATGATAGGGCGGATCAAGAAACACCAGATCGAAGGGGCCGCCGCAATTGCTTTCCATCGGGCCAAGGTTGGTGGCGTCGCGGCGGTACAGTTTTGTGGCCCCCGCCGCCTGCAATTTTTCGATATTTTCCCGGATGGCGGCGCGCGCGTCTGCTGCATTGTCCACAAACAGCACACGGCTGGCGCCGCGCGACAGCGCCTCCAGCCCCAGCGCACCACTACCTGCAAACAGGTCCAGAACCCGCACACCCTGGGGCAGGGGGGCGTCGCGGTTTTGCTCCAACCCATGTGCCAGAATATTGAACAGCGCCTCGCGGGTGCGCTCCGATGTTGGGCGTGTGGTGCGCCCGCCGGGGGCCACCAGCGCGCGGCCACGATGCACGCCGCCGATAATCCTCATTTTTTCTTCACACCGCGTTTTTTTGGCGGGGTCGCCTTGGCCCAACCGGTTTTGTCCTGAAACACGCCCAACTGCTCCATCACCTTGATGGTGGCAATTTCATCCACTGCGCCGATCTTCAGATCGCCCAGTTGAAATGGCCCATAGGAAACGCGGATCAGCCGGTTGACCTGCATGCCCAGATGCAGCAGCACCTTGCGCACTTCGCGGTTCTTGCCTTCGCGCAAGGCCACGCTCAGCCAGCTATTATCGCCCTGTTCGCGCTCCAGTTCCGCCTTGATGGGGCCGTAATGCTGGCCCTCCACGGTAACGCCGCGCATCAGGCGTTCCAGCGCGCCCGGATCGGGCCTGCCAAACACCCGCACCCGGTAACGCCGGGTCAGCGCCGTGGCGGGCAATTCCAGCCTGCGCGCCAGTTCGCCATCATTGGTCAGCAGCAGCAGCCCCTCTGAATTGAAATCCAGACGGCCAACACTCATTACCCGGGGCAGCGTCTTGGGCAGGGCCTCAAACACTGTCGGACGGCCTTGCGGATCCTTGTTGGTGGTCACCACACCGCGCGGCTTGTGGTATCGCCACATGCGCGGCATTTCCGCCTGCGGGATGGGCTGGCCATCGACGCGGATATCCTGGCTGGCCGAGACATTAACAGCAGGCGAGAGCAGTATTTCACCATCCACGCTGACCCGGCCCTGGGTGATCAGCGCCTCGGCCTCGCGCCGCGAACATATGCCCGCGCGCGCCAGTATCTTGGCGATGCGGCCTTCACTGGCCGCTATTTCAGGTTTTTCTTTCATGGCGACTGTTTAGCAGCATATTGTCCCATCCATGAGCAATAATTACATGCAATTGGCCCTGAATGAGGCCGAGGCGGCGGCGGCCCTGGGCGAGGTGCCGGTGGGGGCGGTGGTGGTTGATCCGGCATCGGGCGATGTGCTGGCCCGGGCCGGAAATCGTACCCTGACAGAAAACGACCCGACGGCGCATGCCGAGATGCTGGTTATCCGGGCTGTGGCGGCGCTGACTAAAAATCAGCGTCTCACGGGCCTTGATCTGTATGTGACGCTGGAACCCTGCGCAATGTGTGCGGCGGCGATCAGCTTTGCCCGCATCCGGCGGCTTTATTACGGGGCGGACGATGAAAAGGGCGGCGGCGTTGCCCATGGACCCCGCTTTTTCAGCCAGCCCACCTGCCATCATGCACCGGAAATTTATGGTGGTATCGACGCCATTCGCGCGCAAGGGCTTTTACGTGCTTTCTTCGCCGCAAGGCGCTAAAGTGCACTATCGCAATTAGACAAAACAGGGGAGCCCCAGGAATGGATTTCGAACATAGTGAACGCACCAAGGGATTTATCGAAAAGCTGCAAAAATTCATGGATGATTACATCTATCCGAACGAGCAGACATTTGCAGATCAGATGGAGGCCTTCGGCGTCAACCGCTGGCAGACGCCGCAGATTATCGAAGACCTGAAGGTCAAGGCAAAGGCGCAGGGCCTGTGGAACCTGTTCCTGCCGGAAAGCGGCCATGGCCCCGGGCTGACCAATCTTGAATATGCGCCGCTGTGCGAAATCATGGGCCGGGTCAGCTGGGCGCCGGAAGTGTTCAACTGCGCCGCCCCCGACACTGGCAATATGGAAGTGCTGGAACGTTATGGCGCCCCATGGATGAAGGAAAAATTCCTGAAGCCATTGCTGGCGGGCGAAATCCGTTCGGTGTTCTGCATGACCGAGCCTGATGTCGCATCATCGGACGCCACCAATATCAGTACACGCATTACCCGTGATGGCGATCATTATGTGATCAACGGCACCAAATGGTGGTCATCGGGGGCGCTCGACCCGCGCTGCAAGATGTTCATCGTGATGGGCAAGACCAGCACCGAGGGCAGCCGCCACACCCAGCAATCGCAAATTCTGGTGGAGCCACATTACCCCGGCGTGAAGATCAAACGTAATCTGCCGGTGTTCGGTTATGACGATGCGCCCCATGGCCATGCGGAAATTCAGTTCGAAAATGTGCGCGTGCCCGCCGAAAACATCATTCTTGGCGAAGGGCGCGGCTTTGAAATCGCACAGGGCCGCCTGGGGCCGGGACGCATTCATCACTGCATGCGCATTATCGGCGTGGCGGAACGCGCGCTCGAAAAAATGTGCCAGCGCCTGCTGTCGCGCGAGGCGTTCGGCAAACCCATCGCCGAACATTCGGTGTGGGAACAGCGCATTGGCGAGGCGCGCACCAATATCGAAATGTGCCGTCTGCTGACCATGAAGGCCGCGTGGATGATGGATGTCGCCGGCAACAAGGTGGCGCGCACCGAAATCGCCATGATCAAGGTGGCCGCGCCCAACATGGCGCTGAAAATCATCGATGACGCCATCCAGGCCTTCGGCGCCTGCGGCGTCACCACCGACAGCGGCCTGGCGCGCGCCTATGCCAGTGTGCGTACGCTCCGCATCGCCGACGGCCCGGACGAAGTGCACAACCGCACCATCGCCCGGCTGGAATATGGCAAACATTCGCCTGCGTTAAAGGCGAAACAGGCGGCGCGGTAGAGGAATTGCGTCTGCGGCCCGTCTCATATCATGAGGCGGGCCACGGATGAACAGCGCAAAAATTAAAGGGTAGCGTCCCCTTTATATCCCTTTATCCGTATGGCTCAGGCCATGCCGCCGACAAAGCCCTCGGTTTTATCATCATGAATGAGCGCGATGCGCACCGGGCCGCGGCAGAACCGGCTGGCGCAACACAGGCGGCGCTCGACTTCGTCCAGCCAGGCGTGGCGCATGCCGGGCCGGGCCAGCAGTTGCGCCGCCTGCTCATAATGCGTGAGGCCACATTTTTTGCACGTCGCCTCGATGCGGCAGCCGGCCTCAAGGTCGGAAAGCCTCAGATCCGTTTTCCAGTTCACCAGAAATCCTCCGCGCTGGAGCATTTGCAGCCGCAGCGGAATACCAAATTCCGCGAAGGCGTCCGCAAATGCGGATAAATTAAACACGCGCCCATTGCGCCGGTCCAGTTCACCAGAAATCCTCCGCGCGCGGAATGCGCGTATAGCTGATCTTGCCGCCGGCATAACCGCCCGGCGGCGGCGTCCAGGGCCCAAGGCTGACCAGGGTGCGGCCATGCTTGCGGTTGAGCGTATCAATGGCCGCCGTCGCGCGTTCCCAGCGCCGCCGCGTGCGGTCGTCATCCAGCAGCAGGTCAAGTTGGCGTTCATTGGCGGGGGTGAGGTCCAGCAGGGTGACGCCCAGCCGGATGACGCGCTCGTTGCGCGGCAGATGGCGGCGCGCGAGGGTCCACAGGCCCTCCAACGCCGACAGCACCGCCTGGTCATCCTGCGCCGCGCGTAGCGGGGCCGCGCGCGTCCATGACCCGTCGCGGATTTGCAGCCACAGCCACAAGCCATCGGCGTTCCAGCCGTCGCGCCGCATGCGCCGCGCCGCCTTGACCAGCAGCAGGCGTGAGGCGTCGCGCGCATGGTCCAGGGTGCGGTGCCCCGGCGGCAACACCCGGCCATGGCCATACATGCCGCGTTTCGATGGCTGCGCCTGCAAATCATAGCCATGCAGCGCATACCACAGCCGCTCGCCGGTGACATTGCCCCACAATTTGCGCATCTGTTTGGGCTGGGTGGCCAGTAGCCCGGCCATATCGGTAATGCCCGCGCGCAGCAGACGGCGCGCCATGCGCCCGCCAATGCCGGGCACGTCCGATGGCTGCAACGCCAGCAGCGGGCCGGGCATATCCTCGGGCCGCCACACCATGTTGCCATTGGGCTTGCCCGCCTTGCAGGCCATCTTGGCCAGTTGCCGGTTGGCTCCGAAACCGATCGAGCAGTTGATATAGGGGCCGATATTATCGGCCAGGCGCTGTTTGATGCGCAGGCCCAGGCGTTGCGGATCGGCGCGGTCGGCGCCCTCCACCCGGCAGGTCAGCTCGTCGATGGATTTGATCGCATCAATGGGAATGATCGCGGAAATTTCCGAGATCAGCGCATTATGGGCGCGGCGGTACAGATCGGGCGATTGCGGCACCAGAATAATATCCGGGCAGCACGCCCGCGCCTCGGCAATGCTCATGACGTTCTTGACGCCTTGCTGCTTGGCCTCACGCGAACAGGCGATGACACAAGTGTGCTCGGCCTCCGCGAACGGCGTCACGCCCACCGGCCGGCCGCGCAGGCGCGGGTGCGCCTGCTGCTCGACCGAGGCGAAGAAGCCGTCAAAATCCAGATAAAGCCGCTCGATCTGCGTTGGCCGCCGCATATTCCCTGCTCCCTGATGACTGGGGTAGCAACTAGAACATAACAGGAACATTAAAGTCAAGGGGGAAATTGGTAAAGGGGGTAAAGGGGACAGGGGTAAAGGGGACGCTACCCTTTTTAGCAGGGGTAAAGAGGGGTAAAGGGGACGCTACCCTTTTTTGAAAAGTCTAGGGCATACCGCATTTAGGTTGAGGCACAGGCTGCCCCCAGCCTGTCACCCCGGATTTATTCCGGGGTCCATGTGCTTGCCCTCGGGCCGGCAAAGCCGGTCCCGGGGGAGCCACAAGCAAAGACCTGCGTTTGGAACCCTGGACCCCGCACCAAGTGCCCCCGGGACCAGCCTTTGGCTGGCCCGAGGACAAGCTCAGTGACACTGTGGGTGGGGCGACTCCAGCTAAATGCGGCATGCTTTAATGGAGTCAGACCCCTTTATTGCCGGACATGTTGCGCCGGTGTGTGTTTTCCTTCTCCCCTTGTGGGAGAAGGTCAGGATGAGAGGACGAGGGGTATGCGCATTTAAACGCATAAAAAACTTTTACACATGGCCCCCTCACCCCGGCCCTCTCCCACAGGGGGAGAGGGAGAAGGGATTAAAGAGGATGCCTCCCTTTTTTGCAGTGGGGTCAAAGGGGAGGTTACACTTTAACTCTTATAAAATGGGACGTTACCCTTTATTGTCAAACTTCTACTTCGTCATCGCGAGCCGCGCAGCGGCGTGGCGATCCAGAGCCCCGTGTAAAAACCTGTGTTTGTGATTCTGGATTGCCGCGGCGCGATGCGCCTCGCAATGACGCTGCGGGCGGGCGACTCAACCGGATTAAAACAGCCTTAAGAAATCAATGTCCCCGCGCCATGTTCGGTGAACAGTTCCAGCAGCACGGCATGTTCGACGCGGCCATCCAGGATCACCACGCCGCCCACGCCTGCGGCCAGCGCCTCCAGGCAGGTTTCCACTTTCGGAATCATGCCGCCCGCAATCGCGCCGCTTTTGATCATGGCGATAGCGCGCTCTTTGCTCAGATGCGGGATCACCTCGCCATTTTCATCCTGCACGCCCGCCACATCGGTGAGCATCAGCAGGCGCATAGCGCCCACAGCGCCCGCAATGGCGCCTGCCGCCGTGTCGGCATTGATATTATAGGTTTCGCCCGCCGCGCCAATGCCGATGGGCGCCACCACCGGGATCAGGTCGGAGGCGGAAATGGTGTGCAGCACATCCGGGTTAATCGCCGTGGGTTCGCCGACAAAGCCAAGCTCCAGCACCCGCTCAATATTGGATTGCGGGTCGCGGGTGGTGCGTTGCAGCTTGCGCGCCTGGATCAGATTGGCGTCCTTGCCGGAAAGGCCAATCGCCTTGCCGCCCGCATTATTGATCGCGGATACGATCTGTTTGTTGATCGATCCGGCCAGCACCATTTCCACCACCTCGACGGTTTTGCTGTCCGTTACCCGCAGACCATCAATAAAATTGCTCTTGATGCCCAGCCGGTCGAGCATCTGGCCGATCTGCGGCCCGCCGCCATGCACCACGATGGGCTTCACCCCAACCTGCTTGATCAGCACAATGTCGCGGGCAAAGCGCTGGGCGATATGGTCTTCACCCATGGCGTGGCCGCCATATTTGATCAGCACGGTTTTCCCCGCATAGCGCAGAATATAGGGCAGCGCCTCGGACAGCGTCTGCGCCGCCTGATGCCAATCCCGGTGTAACGCCTTATCCTTGCCCATATGCCTGTCTCACACGCTGCCTTAGCCGCCTTGTATCAGACACAGTAATATGTGGCGCGGGGGCATTTTGAAAGCCACAATATCAGGCAATGGCGGATTTGTTTTGAATGGCCGGAAAATGGGGCTGGTCCGCCTCACTTCTTCTCCGCCAGTTCCCCCAGCGCGGCGCGCAGTTCGGCGATGCCGTCGCCTTTTTCGCTTGAGGTGACATGCACATGCGGATGCGCCGCCACATGCGCGCGCAGGATCGTCTGTGTACGTTCCAGGCATTTAGCCAGATCGGCGGCTTTCACCTTGTCCGCCTTGGTCAGGACGATCTGATAGGAAACCGCCGCCGCGTCGAGCATTTTCATCACGCCAATGTCGGATTCCTTAATGCCGTGGCGGGCGTCGATCAGCACACAGGCGCGGCGCAGGCTGGGCCGCCCGCGCAGATAGGTGTTTACCAGCCGGGTCCAGACTTCCACCTGGGCCTTGGGCACGCGGGCATAGCCATAGCCGGGTAAATCCGCCAGCATCAGGCGGCCCGCCAGATTGAAGAAATTGATCTCGCGGGTGCGGCCCGGGGTGTTGGATGTGCGCGCCAGGGTCTTGCGGTTGGTCAGTGCATTGATCAGGCTGGATTTGCCCACATTGGAACGTCCGGCAAAGGCAATTTCCGGCAGGTCTGTGTCCGGCATCTGGTCTATCGCCACCACACCCCGCAGAAATTCACATTCGCCCGCGAACAGAACCCGCCCTGCCTCGATCACGGCAGGATCAAATTCCGGCGTTTGATTTGCCGTAAATACCGGCTCCGTCACCAACGGAAGCTGACCTCCGCGCCTTCGCGTTTCATAATGATGGCCTGCTGAATAATTGACAGCACATTATTGACCGTCCAGTAAATCACCAGACCTGCCGGGAACGTACCCAGCAGGAAGGTGAAAAATACCGGCATCCACATGAAGACTTTTTCCTGCACCGGATCGGTGGGCGCAGGGTTAAGCCGTTGCTGCATCCACATGCTGACGCCCATCAGAATTGGCCACAGGCCGATCATCAGAAAGCCGGGAGGCGACCAGGGTATAAGTCCGAACAGATTAAACAGGCTGGTGGGATCGGGCGCCGCCAGATCGTTGATCCAGCCAAAAAATGGCGCATGACGCATCTCGATAGTGACGAACAGCACTTTGTAGAGCGCAAAAAACACCGGTATCTGCACCAGCATCGGCAGGCA
>DAIOWE010000060.1:0-15029 GCA_036758605.1 Pseudomonadota bacterium
CATAATTGACATGCTCCACAAAACTGGCGGCCGCCACGCGCGGATCAACCACTTCTGCTGTGCTGATTGGATCACCAGCAGATTTCATGGTGTCCGTGGTGATGTTATCGGCCGCCTGAACGAAAGGGACAAAGCCAAGCATTAGCCCCGTGCCCAGCACGGTGGTCATAAGAAGTTTCCGGGTGTTCATGGTATTTTCTCACTTGTTGGGGTTAAACTTTATTATTGCTGATTGGTCGATTTCTTGATGTCATCGCCCGTATCCTTGACTGCATCTTCAAGCTTCTCGCCTGGAGTGCGGTCTTCCAGTTCGCGCGCGGCCTTATCGACGCCATTGGGAAGTTCATTGATGGCGTCGCCGATTTTATCGCCGGGGCTGCGCTGGTCCGGGGCGTTCAGGATGTAGTAACCGCCCGCCGCTATGGCGATGGCCAGCGCGGCTATGATTAGATATTTCCCTTGGAAAGGATTTGAGGAAGTTGAGAATTGAGTCATGGGATCAGGCTTTCATTAGGGTTTCGAAGACTTTGCTGCATCAAACTATTAGTTGCCTTGGCTGTCGTTTTTCGATGCGGCGTTAGGCCGCTTCCGTAAGGAACCAGTAAATTTTATGAATTTTTGTGCCTATGCTTGCTGCTGATGCGCGTTCTGGCCGGATGCCGCATTACCGGCATTTCGCAGGATCTCATCCTGATGTTCATTCCATTCAATGCGCTCAAATTCCTCGTCAATTAACGGCGCCGCATCCTCATCAATCAACAAATCATTCTGGGTACAGATAGGTTTTGACACAATGCGTGGTATGTCCATCACCATGTTATCCGCCGGACTTGCTTGAACATGAATCGCGGGTTCATTGCCCGCGCCGCGTAGTTCCCGGTCAATCATCGAGAAGAAACCATCCATGCCAATAAGGGCGGCCAGGACGGCCATCGCCAGAATTTTTCCTTCAAAATGTTCGCTCATGGCTTTGTTTCCTTCTGATAGCGGCGGGCGTTTATTCTTGCAGATGCAGCGTCTTGTGAAAGAGCGTAGCGCTCTGCGTTTCCTCCAGAATGAACCCTAGTTCTTCATCCAGATCAAAACTGTCAAACTCTCCATCAATCAGCGGAAAATTTTCGTAATATTCATAATGGAGGGGATTGATTTGTGTGAGTGGCGTATTCATGACAATTCACCTTGAGTGGGGGTTAAATGGGAGGGAGCGGACTAAATCTGGGGCAGTTTACGCCATGCCTTGCGCAGTGCTTGCTGGCAGTGCCGCAATGTCTTGGATCAGCCGCCTGCCTTTGCAGTCTGTTTGCCGCCACGGGGTGTGTCAGCCATCCGATCAGCCTGCGAATTGCTGTATGGACGATTGGCAATCCGGCAAACCGGATGGCGTGAGTTCCGTCGGAAAAACTGATAATATGTTCCATGCATCCTCCTAAGTGATGATGATGATCAGACCACGATGGGCGTAAGGATGCTGCGGGCAATAGAATTACGGATGTAAAGGCGGGGTAAGGAGTGCGTTGCGCCGAGCTTTTGCTGGCTTTATGGCGATTTCAAGCGGCTAATTTTGAGCGCCGCGGCGGCAGCTCGCGGCTGTAATGCGTTAGTCCTGGTTGCCCAGCGTGGAACGCAAACCGCCCCCGATTACCGCAGCAATTCCCAGGGTGTAGAACCACATCGTCTCGTTGCTATAGTGACTGGTATATTCTTCCAGGGGCGCACTCGCGGCATCATAGGCAAAACCCAGCAGCACGACACCGGTCACGAAAATGGCGGCGTCAAATATCCGATTCATTTCCATGTACGATTTTCTGCTGATTGATAGCTGTCAATATGGCTATTTTGAACATTCGGGAGGTCAGAGGCATTGCCGGTAATTTTCCCGGATATGTTCTTGTGTTTGGGCGAGTCCGCATAGCCGCTTAATTGACCGGCTATCTGCATTGTTTCGAAGGCTATCTCCATAAACCTTGCATGATCGATAACAGTGGTTTCTCCCTGAGCGGTGAGCAAACCATCCTCCGCCAATCCGGCCGCCGTCTCCCGGCTGGATATGGCGGCGCTGGCGGCAACCGTTGTGGCCAGCACTAACGCCGCCACAAAGCCTCGCATTAGAATTGAATTTGGCGTCTGCATTTAGGATCTCATCTGGATTTGAGGCAACCCACGCCGGGCGCGTGCATTAAAGAATAATTTTTCGACACGCTGTTTCAGTTGGAAATGCGCATGGATTTTTGCGATTTCTTCGTCGTTCAGCGGAGGGCCGCCTTCGTTTTCCATTCGGAGCAATTCACGGCCCGCGAAGCGCAATTTTTGCTGAATATCGTTCAGGGTGCCGATATCTGATTCCCAGACTGGCAAATGATCCAGCGGGGCATTTTGATAAACGCCGACAGGGGCGCTAAAACTTTCCATCACATATTCTCCTTATATGGCGATCTTTATCCAATCATCATAAGTATAAAAATGCCGCTGGAATATGATGCGGTGGCATAAGGCGAAAGTAAGGATGAGTGTGTAGCCGGTTATTTTCCCAGCAGCTCGCCGATGGGCTTTAAGTCTTCAACACGGTCGCATACGGCCTTGATCGCCATCAGGATAGGTATGCCCAGCAATAAACCCCACACGCCCCACAACCAGCCCCAGAACAGCACGCCTGCGAAAATCACGACTGCGTTCATCTGGCTTGCCCGGCTGGTGAGTAATGGATTCAGCAGTAAACCTTCAAGGCTGGTGATCACCAGTGCAAGCCCGGATACCCAGAGGGCCATGCCGATAGTTCCAAATTGCAGGAAAGCGACCAGAGCAATGCCAACGGTCGCGATGACCGCGCCGATATAGGGGATAATATTGAATATCGCGGCGGCGATCCCCCAAATGGCGGCATGTTCCAGACCGATCCAGAGAAACACCAGCCAGCTAACACCCCCCACAACAAAACTGGTGAACAGCTGCACCATCAGATAGTTCTGTATCTGGCCGTTAATCTCATCCATCGCCTGGAGTGTAATCTTTTTCCTGGCAAATGTTGGGCCGTTAATTCGGACAATTTTGCGCCGGAAACTGTCGCCGGAAACCAACAGGAAATATGCCAGAAAGATGACGATGGCGATTTGTCCCGCCACGCCGGCCGCGCCCATCATGCCGACCCAAAGATAATCCTGAATGCTGAATTTGGGCTTTTCGATCTGCACCCGCGTCACCCCTTTGGGGGCCGTTGGTTCCGTGATTGGGATGCTGCGCGCCGCCTGCTCCAGATCCGAGGTGGCGTTTTGCATTTTATGCATCGCGCTGTCAGACGCGCCTTGTTCCTTGCGCAATGTCTTGCGGAACTTGTCCACGGCGTCAGGCAGGCTCTCAACCGTCGCCACAGCTTCGTCGCTTAGTGAATATGCCAGAAAGCCAATGCCCCCAACAATGCCGATCAGCAAAATGGCGGCCCCCAGGGCGCGTGGTATTCGCCATTTTTGCATTAATTTGACAAGCGGGGAAAGCGCATAGCTGATCATAACGCCAAACATCAGCGGGATGAAAAAGGAACGCGCCCAATACAGCATGAAGATAACGCCAAGCACGGCAAGCACCGTAAGTGAAATGCTGTTGGGGCTGCGCGCCCGGATAATTTCCATGCCGGGCGCCAATGCAGTTTGTGGTGGCTGGGCCGACTCTGCTGGCACGGCCGATGTCAATGCATTGCTCAAAATATAATACCCCACTCTGATGATTGTGATCTGCTCATTCCGAGCATAATAATGATGCAGGAAAAAATCTTTAAATCGTAAGCGTAAGATAAATCTGATGAATATGCGTTAATGGCCTGCGCCAGCTCCACCAGATTTTACCCCAGCGCGTCAGGATTGATGGGTTTACTGATATATTCATCTATTCCCGCTGCAAGACAGCGTTCACGATTATGCGTCAGTGTATTTTCTGCGTCTTCTTATGAAACCGCTTTCCTGGAAACGCCCAGACTGGCCGGAAAGGTAACCGATATCGTTGTCCCACGGCCAACTGCACTATCGATTTCCAGTTTGCCGCCATGCTGCTCGGTCAGAGCTTTCGCCAACGGAAGGCCAAGACCGGCGCCTTCATTGGCGCGGGTCAACGAATTGGCTACCTGACCGTATCTTTCGTACACTTTCAACAGATCATCTGGCGCAATTCCGATGCCTGTATCCGCTACAACGACCCGTATCGCGCCATCGGGCAATACCGAAGCGCCGATTTTCACAGTTCCATTGGCCGGGGTGAACTTGATAGCATTGCTGATCAGATTGATAAAAATTTGCTTTATCCGCGTTTGATCCGCGTACATGAACGGCAAGTCCCCGGGAATATCGAGCGACAAAACTACCCTGCGCGCCAATGCCTCGTCGCGCAGCAACCGTAAGCTGGCGTCGATGGCGCTGCTGAGATCAAAATTCTCCTCACTCAGTGTAAGTTTGCCGGCTTGTATGCGCGAAACATCAAGCAGATCGTTCGTCAACCTCAGCAAATATATACCACTTTGATTTATATCCTTTGCATATTCGACATATTTGGAGTTCCCGGCCGCGCCGAATAATTCACTCTGAATCACATCTGAAAAACCGATAATGGCGTTGAGCGGCGTGCGTAATTCATGGCTCATATCTCCAAGAAACAGGGTCATCGCTTTGTTTGCTTCTTTGGCGGCGGCTGCTGTCTTGCTCAGTTCCTGTGCATTCAATCTGCAAGAGGCCAACTTGTTGTTAAGCTGTTCGTTCGTAATGACCAGTTCAGCCGTGCGCTCTGCAACTCTGGCGTCAAGGTCAGCGGTAGTCCAGGTACTATCTTTCATGGGTTCCTCGTTTTGCAGCCTCCATTCAATCACCATGGGCATAAGGATGCTGGGGGAAAAAATATTTAAGAGGTAAGCAGAACGTAAACGTGATTTTTATGCGTTAATGGCCTTTGCCAGCGCGGCCATCTTTTTCTCCAGAATGGCCGGACTGATGGGCTTGCTGATATAATCGTCCATTCCCGCCGCGAGGCAGCGTTCACGATCACCCGCAAGCGCCTGGGCGGTAACGGCAATGATGGTGTTGCGGCAACCCTTTTCCCGTTCTAGCTCGCGGATAAGTCTCATGGCTTCAAACCCATCCATGCCGGGCATCTGAACATCCATTAGAATAGCCATGAACGGCTTGTTTGCCGCAGATACTTTTTCGATGGCTTCCGGCCCGGAGCTGGCGGTTTCCACCGTATAGCCCAGATGTTCAAGCATCATGGTGCCGACAAGAACGCTGGCGGGGTAGTCCTCTACCAGAAGAACAGATGGCAACGACATGTCAATGCTCACTTCTGGCTAGAAAAACAGGATGTATATTATGATGAAAGGGATCGGAATCCCGATCGCCCACATGATGAGACTACGCATAAAAACTCCTTTCATGATTGAGGTTATTAACGGCCAGTCTATTGTTAAGCGTGTTTAAGCATAAGAAACCAATATTGCCGCCATTTACGATCGGATAAAAAGTGCGGCATGGAGATCCGATCATCAAAAACGGCGGGAAAGTGTGAGAGCGCCAAACGCCGGCTTGCGCCTTTGGGTGGTGTACTCGCGGGTCATCAGGACATGCGTGTAGGACAGCCGCGTTTGCCCATAGGTAACCGCCGCGCCCATTTGCAGGCTGTTGACCAGTTTTTTCTTGTTTACATGCGGGCTGTCCTTGAATGTATTGCCATCCAGAAAAATATTCCGCGCCACGGCGCGCGCGGCGATGGTTGTGAAAAGATAACCCCCCAATGTTTTTGTCGGGATAAAAAAATCCGACCCAGGCAGGCTTGGACGAATGCGCGGCGGCCCATAGTCGGCAGGCAGGTCATAACCCAGACGCAATGTCGCGCCCACGGAACCGTCCGTGTTGATATTGCCCAGATTAAAGCCCACATGCGGGGTGAAATCCGTACCCAGGCCAAAGGGTGAAAGTTCATATATTTTCCGCCATTTCCGCTCATAGGTCAGAACGACGCCCGGTTCGTTTTTAAGCTGGCTGTCCCACCCCTTAGGCTGCGGGCTATCGGTGATGTGATGAACAAATTTCTGGGTTTGTTCGGCATGGGCAAGCGGTCCAACAACGCCCACGGTCAGCATCACATTATTCAGTGTATTGCCCGTATCCGTCACCATGCCAATCGAAGCATAGAGCCATCCGGCATAGGGATGATCTTTGGGGTCCGGAATGCGGCTGCCAATAACCTCGGGGGCGAACATGCTTTGTCCGGCGGCAATGCTGATACGCTTGTTGCCGTCATCCGCAAAAGGAAGCCAACGGGCGGCTGAGCGCGCTAATGAAGGCATGTTTTCTTCCGAAGAAAGCCAGGAAAAACGAATGCCATTGGTGTAATCGCGATCATCCCCTGCAAAAATATCGTTTTCAATGACGATGTTGAAAATACCCTTATCATCTTCAATCACCCGTTCTTCCGCGGCGAATGCCGGGGTGGAAATTGTCAGAAGACAGACCAAAGAAATCAAGGCAGACTGGAATTTGTTCATAGGTTCTGCTCTTTACATTATGTCAAAATCGGAAAACGCTGGGCGTCAGTATTAAGATTTTATCTCGTGCGCAGGCGCCGCGATCTTCAAACCGCTCAGATTGTGATTGGCGAACTCCCAGTTAAGCAGGTGTTTGAGCACAGCGTTTACATAAACCGCGCGTTCGTTCTGGTAATCAAGATAATAGGCATGCTCCCACACATCAATTGTGAGCAGCGGTGTCTGCCCATGCGCCAGCGGCGTGTCCGCATTGGAAGTGCTTGAGATTACCAGCCTGTCACCTTCGAGTACAAGCCAGACCCAGCCACTGCCGAACAATGTGGCGGCCGCATCGGCAAGTTTCTCTGAAAAGGCCGCGTGGCTTTCAAACGCATCATCAATAAGCTCTGCGATTTTCCCGGAAGGCGCGCCGCCGCCATCAGGCCGCAATGAACGCCAGTAGAACGCATGGTTCCAGGCCTGCGCCGCGTTGTTGAAAAGTTCGCTATGCTCTTTGCTGCCTGCGGTTTTGTGAATGATGGATTCAAGTGTCTGGCCGCTCAGGTTGGCCTGTTTTGCCAATGTCACAACCTTTTCCACATAGGCCCGATGGTGCTTGTCATGGTGTAATTCAAGTGTGGCGCGTGAAATATGCGGCGCCAAAGCGTCGTAACCATATGGAAGTTTCGGCAGGGTGATATCCATCTTATTCAATCCTCAAAGTGGTCTGTGGCGCGCCGGCTGACACCCATAAATCCGAACATACTGATCAAGCCACCAACGAAAAGAAGCATTGATGCAAACTCGGGAACAGACGCAATCACACCGTCTTCAGAGAAGCTAAAGTTGCCATAATCACTGCGCTCGCTTTTGCTCGCTATGACGCCTGTGGCCGCAATAGTGGTGTCCAAAACCGCGAAGCTTCCCGCCGCGCCCAGAAATGGTACAGCCAGTGCCGGGGAAGCGCCGCATAAAAGCGCCGCGAACGTAATGCTGCTGGTTAGCAGGGCTGTGCGCCGCTGGTAAGTTCTAGCTGTTTTCATTTCTAAAAGCGTCCGCTTATGCGATCTGCGAAACGCGACCACTATAAACAGAGGATAAATTTTGCGGCATAATGATGCGATGCAGGAAAACCATTGGCGCATATTTTTTGCGTAAGGATGGACACCCCCACAAACGAAAATGGCGGCCCGAAGGCCGCCATTTCTATAAGTCAATGCGTGAGGTTTATGCCTTGCGGCGCCGCGCCATGCCTGCAAGCCCCATCAGGCCCGCGCCGATCAGCGTCATTGAGGCTGGTTCCGGCACATTTTCCGACACATCCAGTGTGGTCTGGATAAAGTCCATGGAGAGGTCAAAGCCCGATTGGCCATCCGCGAACAAGGCGATGGCGTTTACATTAGTCAGAGTGACACCGCCCCCCGTACCAGTATCCAGCGAGGCAAGAATATCGTCCAAAAGGAAGAAATATTGCCCGGCGCCTGTTGGTATCTCCAGACTGACAGTCGAGAAACTATCGATGTCGGTATAGAAGGTCATGGACACGGTTGAGTCGCCCAAGTCCGCCGCCAGAACATTGATTTGAACGGAATCATTCGCTCCGCCTTCCGTGAGATCGATATCACCCAGACCAAAGTCGAGGCCGTCGGTGCCGCCCAGGCCATCCCAGCGCAGCAACGAGCTGCCTGCGCCACTGCCATTATTGTGCTGAAAGCTGCCGCCGATCGCATTGGCGGTAACAACATTGTTATCGGGGCCGCCATTGACCAGTGTCAGTTCACGGTCGCCACCCAGGATGCCAGCCCCAATAGAACGGTCAAACGCGGAGCTAGGACCAGTAAGTATGATGAGACTTCCATCTGTGGTGAGCGGCGTGCTGAAATCATCGATTATCAGGGCGCTGGCGCCCGTTGCAGCCATGCCGCTGGCCATAAGAACACCAGCAGTTCCAAGTAAAACTTTTCTAAACATTTTTAGCTCCATGATAGGTGTGGTTGAACCGTGTCCTTCGGCGAAGGAAACTCGCAACAACCCGACGCTAATTTTTGTGATGTAATGAAACGATGCCGGAAATCCATCCGCGCGTCTTTTTTGCGTAAGGATGGTTGCTTGTTGCCATCCGCATATATAAAAGCCGCCCGGCGCAGGGGGCGGCGCCGGGCGATAAGTTAAACATCCGTCCGGCGCAGGAAGGAACGCCGACCGGCTTATGATCTATGAATTATGCCGGTTTATTCTTGTTAACGGCATCCCAGGTATCTTCAAGCGCTTTGACTTTTAGTTCCGCATCTTCCTTGGCAAGGCCATAATGTTCCTTCAGCTTGCCTAAAAACTGTTCGCGCTTGCCATCATAAAGCGTGATGTCATTGTCCGTGAGCTTGCCCCAGGTCTCTTTCAATTTGCCTTTGATCTGCTCGAACTTGCCTTCAACTTGTTCCTTATTCATCATGCTCTCCTGATATTTTCCGGTTAGCACTGCCAATGACAGCGTGTGCAATAGATACTGCCCTATCAGTAAGGAGGCGATGCGAGACAGCTGCTGTCCGATAAGGAAGCTGTAAGGCCCTGATTTGTTCTCCTGAAATCTTCGTGTGTTGGGGTTGGTCAGCTCGCCAATAGGCTGGCGCCGGGCAACACCGAAGCGGCGGCGGCGTTGCAATTGATCTGCATGCCGGCGAACATGTGATAAGAGCAACATGTCGAAGTACCTTTTCGGCGGTTTCAAGCGATGCCTGTATCCGACACAAAAATTCCACTCAGATGCGGAGAGAAAGCTCGCAGTCATCCTTGAGCGTGAAGCCTTGAAGTGGTTCAAACCGGCAAAGGGACAGTTTCAGATCTATTACAAATGGGACGCCGACAATCCGGAATATCAGCCGGATTTCGTAGCCGAGACAAAGGACCGGATATTCATGCTGGAACCAAAGGCATCAAATCAGATGACCGATGCGGAGGTTCTTGCGAAGCGCGATGCTGCTGTCCGGTGGTGCCAGCAGGCGACGGGTCACACAAGCGGCCATGGTGGGAAACCCTGGGCCTAACGGTACGATACCAACAGGTGAGTTCCGATACCAACAAAAATACCAACAAATTTTTTCAATGCACGATATGCGACCCCTCCCTTTGTTCTGCGCTTAAGTGCGATGAAATGCAAAAAATATGAATGATTTCATACGATTATATATGAGTCAGGATAACTCGACGCAACAGGGGATAGACGGGGTGGGGAGGAAGTGGTGCCCGCTGCCGGACTCGAACCGGCACAGCCTTACGACCGAGGGATTTTAAGTCCCTTGCGTCTACCGATTCCGCCAAGCGGGCACAGAGGTAGGCAGGACATATAGAACAGTATTGGGCCGGTTGAAAATGCTTTCGGACCCAGAATGCAGATATGCGGTTCTAGTGACAAGTTCAGGAAAACAGGGCAATCTGGTGCGCAATGAAATCAATAATACATCAGGGAGACGCCGATTATGCCAAGACTATCGAAATTAAGCCGCTCTGTTGCCGGACGTGCCGTGCTTGTGACAGGGGCCGCCAGTGGAATGGGCCGCGCCACCGCACATCTGTTCGCCGATGAAGGCGCGATGGTGGCGGTGACCGATCTGAAGCAGGAAGCCGTTGACGCCGTGGTCAAGGAAATCACCGATGCGGGCGGCAAGGCGCGGGGATGGGTGTTCGACGTGGGTAAGCGCGAGGCGGTGGAGCGCGTGGTGAAGGAAGTGGCCGAGGCGTTTGGACGGCTAGACATCATCGTAAATAATGCGGGGTTGGCGACGGTTGGGTCCACGGAATCTTCGCGCTTTGAGGAAACCTGGGCATTGGCGCTGGATGTGATGCTGACGGGTCCGGCGCGCATCGTGCGCGCGGCGTTGCCCTGGCTACGCAAGTCGGATGCCGCGCGCGTGGTCAATATCGCCTCGACCGAGGCGCTGGGCGCAACGCCGGGCGGCGTGGGCTATGCGGCGGCGAAAACCGGGCTGATCGGGGTAACCAGATCGTTGGCGGTGGAATATGGGCGCGAGGGCATCACGGTTAATTGCATTTGTCCGGGCGCCATCCGCACCGGCCTGACCGAGCGCATTCCGGAAGAAAACAAGGAAAAATATGTCCGCCGCCGGGTGCCCGTACTGCGCTATGGCTTTCCCGAAGAGGTGGCGCATATGACATTAAGCCTGTGCCTGCCGGCTGCGTCTTATGTCAATGGGGTGGCGTTTCCGGTGGATGGCGGCATGACGATCAAGAACGCCTGACACGTAATCCCCGCGCGGCCTTGCGCGGGGATAATCTGTCTACGGATGAATTATATGATCTGGAAAATTCAGGCAGAGAATAGCAGGATTGCTCAATCCCTTTCTATACTGTCCGCGAGGGCACGGAGCAGGCCTGCGCCATCGCCGCGCCATGCGCTGCCATGCATGCAGGCCAGTGTGCGGGGATTTAATGAGGCAAGTTTTTCAAGCAGGGGACGCGAATTTTTTGAATGCGCAAAATAATCGAGCGACCGGCGGAAGGCCTCGCTGGGGCCGAGAATGTCAGCCTCGGTTAGCGCCGGGTTGTCCGCCCCGCCCTGGGTGAACAGATCACCGCACAATAAAGTGGAGCTGGTGCTTTCCATTAAAAAGCCGCACTCCCATGCATGAGGTAAATGCGGCGTGTCAATCCACTGAACATTATGTTTGCCAAGCGGCAGGGATTCGCCATCGCCTAGCACGTGCGGCGTCCGGTCGGCTACATCGCCAACCGAGGTCATCGCTGCAATTTGTCCGCATAGAGGCACGGCACTGGGCGCGGCGGCAAGGAATTCATTAATCGAGCCGCATTCATCGCCCTCAAAATGCGACAGGCCAACAAAGCGTAATTTTTGTAGCGGAATTACCCGCGCCACCGCCTCGCTTATCTCGGTAAACAGTTTGCGCGGGCCGGTGTGAAACAGAAGCGGGGCGTCATCAACGATGAGATACTGATTGAATGAGAACCCGCCCAGTCCGGGCGGTATGACCGATGTGCTGATGCGGTAAATATTGGCTTCAATCTCACTCAGCGTTGTCATGGCTGCCTCATCCTGTTCGAATAAATTATACCAGCGGCCTTAAGTAATGCCTCTGGAGTTATCACCGCGCATTGTTGCGCGGTGATAATCTGTCAATGGATAATTTGAAATTATCCCGCCGTCGCAACCGCGCTTGGGCGCGCTTTCATGCGCCCAAACCAGGCGGTGACATTTTTCAGTTCCGATGGAAGGGGCTGGCCGACGCCTGCGGCGAAATCCAGAAAGCAGAACAGGAGCACATCGGCCATTGTCAGGCGGGCGCCCGCGATGAACTGCTTGCCTTCCATCTGCTTGTCGAGCCAGGCCAGATTGTGCTGCGCGACTTTTTTCAGGCCGGGGGCGGCTTCGGGAATGGTCGGGATGCGGTCCTTGAACAGGCCCAGTCCTTCGGCATAGCGGAAACCGTTCGTCAGCGGCTCGATAATATTGAGATCAATGCGGCGCGTCCACATGCGGGTTTCGGCACGTTCCTCGGCTGTCTTGCCGATCAGCGTGTCGTTGGGATTTTTCTCGTCCAGATATTCGCAGATCGCGGTGATTTCTGACAAGAAAGAGCCATTGTCCAGTTCAAGCGCCGGAGTTTGGCCAAAAGCGTTGAGCTTGAGATAAGGCTCCTTGCGGTTTTCGCCCTTCATCAGATCGACTTTTTCGGTGGGCAGCGAAATGCCTTTTTCGTGCATGAACATGCGCACCATGCGCGGATTGGGGCCGATGGAATCATAGAATTTCATGGAGGGTCTCCCTGCTGGGGTGGTTTTTGTTGAGTCTTACTGTTTCAGGTTGAATCACAGACTTCTGCTTCGTCATCGCGAGCGAAGCGTGGCGATCCAGAGTCTCACGCAAAGGCCCGTGATTGTGGCTCTGGATTGTCGCGTCGCTGCGCTTCTCGCAATGACAGCGGAAGGGATTGTGACCCAATCAAAGTCGGACACGTCTTAACAGGGTGAGTTTAACCAAATTTCGGGCTGATTACCATGTACAAAAAACCGGGGCTGTTTGAGACAACCCCGGTTTAATTCGCGCAGAATAAAATTTTAGAATTGCTTCGACACCGGCACTTCGAATTTGAACAGGCGGGCGGCGTTGAGACCCAGAATCTTCATCCGCGATTCATGCTTCAAATGCCCCATCGTCCGCTCAATCGCTTCGGGTGAATGCGGCCAGCTGCCTTCATGGTGCGGATAGTCATTGGCCCAGATGAAATTATCCACCAGGTTGAACGGTTCCGCCAGCGCGAGGCCAGCCGCATCTTCCTGGAAGCTGGAGAAACCATGCGCACGGTAATAATCGCTGGGCAGGCCCTGAAGTTTCGGGCGCACCCACATGTGGTGCTTTTTATAGGCTTCGTCCATCGCGTCCAACGCCCAGGCCACCCAGCCGATACCGGCTTCAATGGTGGCGAATTTCATTTTCGGGAAACGCTCCAGCACGCCCGATGAACACAGATTGGCCATCGGCTCAATGGTTGGCGCCAGAGAGTGCGAGACGTAATTGATCACGGCGCCGCCATTGCCGGTAGAGGCGCGCGGATCGCGGCCTGTGGAAACATGGAAGGTGATCGGCAGATTAACCTCTTCGATCAGCGCCCACATGCGGTCATACATCGGCAGATTGTAATTCGGGTGCTCATGATTATGCCCGCCGAAAATCGGTTTGCAGGGCAGGGTCAGTCCGCTAAATCCGCGCTTTGCGGAACGTGTAATTTCGGCCATGGCGTAATCGATATTGGCGGTCGAAATGCAGGCCATCGGCTTCAGGCGGTCATTGAATTTGGCAAAGGTTTCCCATGCCCAGTCATTCCAGGCCAGACACATGGAGTTGCTGAAATCGATGTCGGTGGTGGCCCATGCCATCAGGCCACGATTGGGAAAGAGGATTTCACCGTCAACGCCGTCCATTTTCAGTTCGGCAAGACGCTGCTCCGGGGTTTTGCCGGCGTCGTTGCGGAGTTTTTCTTCGCCGACAAAGGTGTTTTCGCGCATTTTGGCTTTGCGGAAGCCTTCCTGTACCTGCCACTTGTCGCCCTTCGCGTCCACTTCGACCCGAGGCATGCGCGCGAGATATTTTTCCGGCAGGCGGTCGGCGAAAATATTCGACGGTTCCGACACATGCCCATCGCATGAGATGATGAACATCTTGTTAGGATCATTCGGGCGCGCCGTGCGGGGCCAGCCTTTGGCGCCGGGGGTTTCCAGTCGCCACAGGTTCGGTTCGTTGACTTCGTAATTCAGGTCCATTTTCGTGTCCTCATGCTTCGCAATGATGGGGGATGGGTTATTTCGTAACGCGCCAATGCACCAGCGTATAGGGCATTTTGGAGCCGGTGTGATGTTCGAACACGGCTTCGACTTTCGAGCCGATTTTGATGTCCTGTCTGGGGTCGCCCAGCAGGTTGCCGATCATGCGGATATTGCCCGCATGCGGCAGTTCGACCAGCACCACAATATAGGGGCCATGGTCTTTCAGGGCCGGATGCACCGGATGCCAGGCGCGTTCCCAGCTATAGATAATGCCGGTCTGCGCCACTTCCTCCCAGCCAATATCGAAGGAATGGCATTTATGGCAAACCCATTCCGGGCCCCATTGAAAGGTCTTGCAGGCCTTGCAGCGCTGCACGATCAGCTTGTTGACGGAAACGCCCTCCCAATAGGGCTTGTCCAGGCCATCGGGTGACGGTGCGGGGGCAGGCAGACCTTCGGGCAGGTAAAATTGTGAAGTGCTCATTACAGGGTCTCCCGGCTGCCAAAGATTGAATTACTGACGGGCGTCACCATTGGCCCGGATGTGACCATGGATATTTTCGCATCCTTCACCTGATTGGGGGATTCGCCGCGAATTTGCCGCACTGCCTCGGTGATCAGTTCCAGCCCATGCATATAGCATTCAGCCAGATTGCCGCCGCTGGTGTTGAGTGGCAGCTTGCCGCCCTTGGCCAGGAAGTTTTCGTATGTCATGAAGCTATTGGCTTCTTCATGGGTGCAAAAGCCATGTTCGATAATCGACATGACCACGCCGCCGGTGAAGTTTTCATAGCTTTGCAGCACGTCCACATCCTTCGGCCCGACCTTCGCCATTTCATACAGGCGCGGCGCCAGGCTGGTGAAGCTGGAAGTCGCATAGAGCGGCGCATTATGCGCGGGCGCAGCGTTACGATATTCCGAACCGGATGTGGCGCCCAGAATATAAGCGGGCTTCTTTTTCAGATCCTTGGCCCGGTCGGCGGAAACAATCACCAGCGCCGCCGCACCGTCATTTTCCATGCAGCAATCGTAAAGCTGATAGGGTTCAACGATCCAGCGCGCATTGTCATAGGCCTCAGGCGTCAGCGGGCGGCCATACATGACCGCGCGGGGATTGTTCTGCGCATGGGCATAAGTCGCCAGCGACACGGCCTTATAGGTGTCGCGGGTAATACCGGTTTCATACAGATGGCGGGTGCAGCGCATGGCGAACATCTGCGCGGGCGACATCACGCCATAG
>DAIOWE010000061.1:0-14971 GCA_036758605.1 Pseudomonadota bacterium
AATGACCGGGTCCAGTTCGGCAAACCCATTGGCAAGTTTCAGGCGGTGCAGCAAAATCTGGCCATGCTGGCGGATGAGGTTGCGGCCTGCGGCGCGGCGGGGTCGGCGGCCTGCGCTGCGGTTGATAAATCGCTGCATTCGAATAACGCCGCCGATGTCTGGCTTCGCATCGCCAGCGCCAAGGCGCGCGCGGGCGAGGGGGCAGGCAAGGGGGCCAGCATTGCGCACCAGGCGCATGGCGCATTCGGCTTCACCTATGAACATGTGCTGCATTTCGCCACAAGGCGGTTATGGTCGTGGCGAGCGGAATTTGGAACCGGTGATCAGTGGGCCTGCTATCTGGGCAGGCGCGTGGTCGAAATTGGCGCGGATCAGCTATGGGAAACCCTGACGGCCACGGATTAAACCGTTTTTTGATCATATTGACGCGCATCACACACTCTCATTGTCATTGCCCGGTTTATCCGGGCAATCCAGAATCCCAAACTCACGCATTTGGGTGTCACATGGATTACCCGGATAAACCGGGTAATGACACAGTGGAGGGGTGGAAACGCGTAAATCAGATCAAAAAATGGTCTAAAGACAAGGACAAGGTATCCATATTTCGCTGCTACCAGGCCTGAAAAATTCGGACCAGGTAATTTATATCGCGGGCAAGTTCCGCACGCCCGGTTAATACAAGGCCTTATCGTTTGTCTGGTTGCTTCCCCCTAGCCAACCCCGCATTCCCCGCATAAGCTATCCCCAAAACAAACATAGGGGAGGCGGTCATGGCTGACATCAATGCGACCAGTGAGAAGTTTCTGCGTGGCAAATACGCCATCGTGGGCGTGGGCGAAACGGGTTATGTGCGCGGCTCGGGGCGCACCACGCGCGCGCTGGGAACCGAGGCGGTGCGCAAGGCGATCGAGGATGCGGGGCTGAAACCCGGCGATGTGGACGGGATGCTGTCCTACAGCTTCAATGATTCCACCTTCTCGCCCACCATTGCGGGCGAGCTGGGTATCCGCCCGAATTTCTATATGGATGTGTATGGCGGCGGGTCGAGCACCGAGGCGCTGATCGGCATCGCCATGGGCGTGATCGAGGCGGGCATGTGCAAAACCGTGGTGATCTTTCGCGCCATGAACGGCTATTCCGAAGTGCGCATCGGCGGCACCGGCGGGCGCGGCGCGGTGGCGCCTGTGGGCGGCGAGGGGCTGTTCACCCGCGCCTATGGGCTGATGAGCGCGGGGCAGATGTTCTGCCAGAGCTTCATGCGGCACATGTATGATTACGGCACCACGCCCGAACAGGTGGCGATGGTGAAGGTGATCCATTCCGAACACGCCTCCAACAATCCCAAAGCATTTTACAAAAAACGCCTGACGGTGGAAGATGTGATCAATAGCCGCATGATCGTCAAGCCGCTGCATCTGCTGGATTGCTGCGTTGAAACCGATAATGGCACGGCGATTGTCGTCACCCGGATTGACAGGGCGCGCGACTGCCGCCATGCGCCCGCGGTCATTCAATCCGTGGTCGGACGGTGCTGCAAGCCTAGGCCAGACATGCATTATCAGGCCGGGCCGATTTCCACGGTCGCCGGGCATTACGGCAAGGATATTCTGTGGCCCAACGCCGGCGTTGGCCCCGAAGACATCGACGTGACGGGTTCCTATGACGCCTTCACCTTCACCACCATGTTGCAGCTTGAGGATTACGGATTCTGCAAAAAGGGCGAGGGCGGCGATTATGTGTCGAACGGAACCATGCGGCTGGGCGGCAGGCGGCCCAATAACACCAGCGGCGGCCATCTGTGCGAGGGCTATACGCATGGGGTAAATATGGTGATCGAAAATGTACGGCAATTGCGCCATGACGTGGACGACAGCTGCCCGGTGGGCGCCAACGGCAAACGTCAGCACACATATGATTACCGCGAAGGCGGCTGCCGCCAGGTGAAGAAGGTGGAGGTAACCGCCAATCTGGGCTGGGCCACGCCGGGCCAGGGTTCGGCCATGGTGATGGCGCAGGATAACAGATAAGGGGAGAAAATATTATGTCCGCATCCGTAAGAGGCGAATATCTGGGCATGCCGCTGGTGATCAACGAGCTGGAGCATGATTACCGGGAATTTTTTGGTTACTGCGCCAAACATGATCTGCATCTGCAAAATTGCGATGATTGCAAACTGTTCCGTTACCCGCCCACGACGGCATGCCCGTTTTGCGCCAGCCCGAAGGCCACATGGAAACCGGTAGAGGGCAAGGGCACGCTATATTCCTATGGCGAAATCCATCACGCCATTCAGCCGGTGTTTCGTCAGTATTCCCCCTATCTGCTGCTGCTGGTGGAGCTGGACACGCAAAAGGGCAAGCCAGGCGAATTTGACGGTATCCGCTTCACCGGCAATCTGGCCACTGCGGATGGCGAACTGGCGCCGCCGGAAATGGTGCGCAGCGTTGGCATCGGCACGCGGCTGCGCATCGTGTACAAGGATGCGGGCGAGGGCATTTCCGTGCCCCTGTGGACGATTGATGAAACCGCCACGCAGCCCGCGAAACCCTGGCGTTACGCGATTGAGTAGGGTGGATTAAACCACCTCGCCATTTTTTAGCCACTGGGCGCATTCGCCATCCAGTTCGTGGCGTATAAAAAAAGGGAGGTCCAACAGGGCCTCCCTTTTTCGTTTTACGTTCCCCAACGTTAATTATTCTGGAACAGCGCCAAAATTTGTTGTGGTCGGCTATTGGCTATTTGCAGCGCCTGCGTGCTGAGTTGTTGTTGAATTTGCACCGATTTCAGAAGAGCGCTATCGCGTGTTAAATCCGCATCCACCAGACTGCCGATACCAACCCTAAGTGAGTCCTGGAGTTTGGAGACAAAGCTGGAATGGTTTTCAAGGCGGGACAAGTTACCTCCCATGGTCGCCATGGCGGCGCTCACCGACTGGGAAATTCCGTCCAGAGCCGTGATTTCGGTTTGCGCGGCGGCAAGCGTATTAACATTGCCGAGTATAGCCGTGGTAACAGCCTTGAGATTGATTGCCGGTACGATAATCGACAAGGCGGGATTTGCCGTGGGTTCCGCTAAAATATTGAGATCATCCGTGGCTGGAACGACAGGGTCTTTGTTGAGGATATTTACACCGTCAAACGTTGCGGAATTGATGATAACTGTAACCTGCGATACATATTCCTGATAATCCGAATTAATCAGGGAACGCTGGGCCGGTTGTAACGCGGGGTTGGCCGCCTGCACAGCCTTGGTCTTCATTTCAATAAGCAGATTAGAGATGGTTTTTAAGGCTTCCAGAGATATATCCAGGACATTTATGCCGCGCTGAACACTATGCCCCACAGAATCATAGGCATCCAGATCGGCGCGTTCCTTTTGCGCAACAGCAAAGGATCCCGCATCATCTTTTGCGGTGCGAACCTTTAGACCGCTGGAGACACGGTCCTGAATTTTATCGAGTTCTCTATTCGTCGCATTTAGCTGCTGTAGCGCCACGAGCGCGGAACTATTTGTTTTGATGGAAACGACCATTGGCTTCTCCTGGTTTTCCCGGCTTCCATATTCACGGAACCGTCATTACTATCGAAGGAGAAAGCAACTATTATGCCAATCAAAAATTATCTTCAAGCCTATGATATTGTTACATTATTATATGGTGTGGCAGCGGCGCGCACGGCAACATTTTCCCCATAAGGAAATATAATCTCTATGAAACTTATTGCAGGATAAACGGGCCGGGGCGAAATATCAGGCGTTACGCGCCAGTATCCACGGTCAGGCCGACGATCTGGCGAACCCGCGCAATCTGTGTAAGCATTTCGTCAGTTGGATATTGCCGTATTACTTCACCGGTATTCTCGTCCACGGATCTGAATACATAGCGATCGGTTGCTTCGTCGCGTTCAATCGACAGGCGGGTGTTTGGCGGAGTAATCACCGCAAGCGACGGTACGGATGATTGCACAATCGGCTGTGCGGGGGGGTCCGCGGGCGCCGGCACTGCCGGGGCAGGGGATTCAGACGCCTGCGTCTGAAAACGCGCCGGTCGGGGCGGGGCCCCTGTGTTCACTCCGATGCTGGGTACGACTGCGACACTCATCTGCGTCCTCAATCTACATCAGGCGGAATCCCTAAAAATTTCCGGGCTTACCGCCACTATATAAAAATAAGATGCAGATATTAAAATTTTCTTAACAGCGGAAATTTAATTATTGCTGTATGGCGTGACGGCAAATGGTTTGGGTCCCTCACCCGCCAGGTGCAGCCGCCACATTTCGCAATAGGCGGCGTCCAGATGGCGGGTATAGCGGGCGCTGTTGAATAGCGGAGCGGTTTCTTTCTTTTGCCCTATTTTGCCACGCAGTGCGCGCAGCCGCTCTGGAGTGGTTGCTATGGTAACGGCCAGCTCCTCATATTCCTCAATAGAGTTCACGATGAGTTCCGGCATTTCCAATGCACGCAAAATACTGCCCGCACCGCGCGCTACAAAAGTTTTTCCGGGACAGGTTAGCACAGGAACGCCCATATGCAGCGCGTCACTGGCGGTTGTCAGCGCATTCACTACCAGCGTATCCAGAAACAGATCGGCGTTGCGATGACGCGCCAGATGCTCTGCCTGGGATACTTTTGGCGCGAAAGCCAGACGGGCTGGATCAACGCCGCGCGCCGCGGCCTCGCGACGCAAATTAGTGGCGGTGGTTTCGTCCGGCTTTAGAAGCCATAGAACACTGCCTGGTGTTCGAAGCAAGATGCGCATCCACACATCGAACGCGCCCGGAGTGATCTTGTAGGTCTGATTGAAGCAGCAAAATACAAACGCCCCTTCCGGCAATCCACACTCTGTGCGTGATGGTGTGACATCTGACACCGGCCGGAAACTGTTCGGCTGGTAGGTGTCCGGCAGATAGACCAGACTCTCGGTATAGAATTGCTGCTGGTCTGGCGGCACAACGAAGCTGTCCACCACGGCGTAATCGATGAAATCGACGCCCATAGTGCCCCCGAAGGCCAGATAATTTACCTGAATGGGCGCCGGGCGGTGCGCCAAAATTCCCAGTCTGCTGCCATATGTGTAGCCCTTGCGGTCAATGAGTATATCTATTCCATCCTTATTAATATGATGCGCGGCCTCGTCATCCGTCATGTTCTGTATATCGATAAAATGGTCAACGACTTCCATAAACCGCTGGCGTTCCGGGCTGTTATCGGGTGGTCCATAAGAATAGGCGTAAATTTCGACTTTATCCCGGTCATGTTTTTCCAGTACATCCGTCATAAGATAAGCCATTGGATGCGATCGAAAATCCATGGACACGTAACCGACGCGAATGCGGTTGCCCGAGAGATGTTGATGTGTGAAGTTTTTTGTACCGGTCTGGCTGGCTTGTTTTGTTAATCCAGCGGAGATAGTGGCGCAACCAACCGCGCATGCCAGCTGTTCTGCATTGCCGGGCGCTGTACTCAGACTCTGAAAAATAAAAGGGTCGCTGAAGCCGCGTTTTTCCATCACGGTATCGACGATCCGTTGTGAAAGGGCGTCAATGTTTTCCCAGTCACATAAATACATTTTATTGGTAACCAGATAGCTGAATGTGAGTATTGCCTCTGGCATACAGGCGACAGCTTTCTCAAGCGGCGCTATCGCGTCCGCCCGGCGTCCCAGCATTGTCAGGCTCAGTCCAAGATTATGGTAAACTCCGCCAGATTCAGGGTCAATTTCCAGCGCGGCTTCATATGCCTTAATGGCGGGCAGGAATAAGTTTAGCTTGTGCAGCGCCTGACCCAGTTTGTTATAGGCATCAACATGTTGGGGGTCGAGGTTGATCGTATTCTGAAACCACTTTGCTGCTTCGGTGTATTTTCCCTGTGACAGAAGTATATCACCAGCATTAAAATGTGCGCCTGCGTGATCCGGCTTCAATGCAATGGCCATATGGAATGAGTCTAAAGCGTTTTGTGTATCATTCAAGTCGCGCAGGGCGACACCGATTGCATTATAAGCTTCGGAAAATTTTGGATTATGCGTTAGCGCCTTCTTATAGTTGAGCAAGGCCCCTTCAATGTCATTTTGTTCATGACACGTAAGCCCCTCGCGCATTGTGGCGATGGCCGCGCGTATGTTTTCAGGCTCGCTGGCCTGCACATCCAGTTTTTTCTGTTCACGTTTACGGATATTTTTTCGATTAATGCTCATACGTGACAGATTATATCAGCACTGGTTAATAAATATCGCGGGTGAAGGAAAATAACATAAGAAGCAAATTATTAACCCGATTGGCATAGCGTTATGAAAGCCGTAAGCGTCTGCCCGTGACTGGAGTTAAAAATGCCTCTTAAGCTTTCGTTAAAGCCTGGCGAAAAGTTCGCTATCAACGGCGCAGTTATCATCAATGGTGATCGCCGCGGAACGCTGGTTGTGCAAAATCACGCATCGATACTGCGTGAACGCGATATTCTTCAACCAGAAGAAGTGACGTCACCAGCAAAACACATCTATTTTCCGATTATGATGATGTATCTCGATGAGACCGGGCATCAGGCTTATTACCAGGATTTTGCACGGCGTATGACAGAATTCATGGATGCAGTCAGCAAGCCGGAGGTTTTGTTGCTGTGCGTGGAGATCAGCAGGGAAATAGCCAGTCATCGTTATTATGCAGCACTAAGGCTTTGCGCCCGTTTATTGGAGTTTGAGCAGGAGATTCTGGGCAATGAGCCTGAACGCCTATCAGCGAACGCTTAAGACAACAGAGAACCCCCGCAATACCGAGTACCGTCTGTTTGCGGAGATCACACGGGATTTGCTTGCAGCACAACAGAGGGGTTGCGTGGATACAGGGCTTGTGGAAGCGGTTGATCGCAACCGCAGGCTATGGATTGCGCTGGCGGCGGATTGTGCAGATGACAATAACAAGCTACCCAGGGAAACTCGCGCTGCGATCATCTCATTAAGCATCTGGGTACAAAAATACTCCCGCGAAGTTACCAGATGCGGAGAAGACATCTCAGCCTTGATCGACGTAAACCGGAACATCATGAAGGGCTTAAACCCAGGGGTTTCCGGGGCATAACTCCCTTAACAGGTTGCTGAAAAACCCGGAATTATCAATCTACCATGTTTATGCATGGGCGTGGCCCCGGAGTTTTGCGATTCCAACAACCCTGAGATTCTTCGTTTCGTTCAGGATGACGCGGTGGTGTGCCGATTCAAACAATCACGGAAAGACTTTAAAGCATGATGATTTTAGGTTGAACCGTTTTTTCCATCGCTGTCATTACCCGGCTTGTCCGGGTAATCCATGCTTCACCCAAAGGCCTGAATTTAGGGTTCTGGATTGCCCGGACAAGCCGG
The DNA here is from genome assembly GCA_036758605.1 of Pseudomonadota bacterium. Taxonomy (GTDB): domain Bacteria; phylum Pseudomonadota; class Alphaproteobacteria; order UBA11222; family UBA11222; genus UBA11222. The sequence continues at coordinate 7,355 of DAIOWE010000061.1, forward strand.
GCAATGACAATGAGAGGGTGAAATGTGATCGGACCCAAAATCATCATACTCTAAATATCGGCAAAATTTTCCCTTACCAGAAAGAAATGCCGGGGCATATTTGCCGCCACATCCCCCATTAACGCGCAAATTAACCTTTGTTAGGATTAATAGCGGTTCACCAATTGATAAAAAACACAGGATCAGGCTTAACTTGCCGGGTAGGAAAAGTTGATCCGGCAATATTGGCACGGAGGTTGCGCAGGATTGGGCAGGTCAAAATGACCAGGCAGTAAAATGCTGCCGCTTAATCCAGAATGGAGATCTACCAGAATGACAACCACCATCCATACAAATCCCGGCGCGCTTGTAGCCCAGCAAACCCTGCGCAGTGTAACAACCAGCCTGGACAAGATATCCAAGCAAATCCAGACGGGTTACAAGGTTGCCGACGCCAAGGACGATGCGTCGACCTTTGCGGTGGCCCAGGGCCTGCGCGGCAATATCGCATCGCTTGGCGCAGTGCAACAGAGTCTGAGCGGCGCCGTCGGTCTGTCCGAAGTGGGGCTGGCGGGCGCATCGGCCGTTTCCAACCTGTTCGCGGATATCAAGTCGAAGCTGACCCAGTTAGCCGATACCTCGATCACGTCGACCCAGCGCACAACCTACACCACCGACCTTAAGGACCTTTCCACCCAGGCCAAGGATCTGATCAAGCAGGCCAAGTTCAACGGCACCAACCTGTTGAATAACACCACGGCGGTTAACTTCATCTCCGATGTGGTGGGCACGCAGATCGCGGTGACCGGCGTTGATGTGTTTACCAGCGCGTCGAACTTCAACGCCTCGCTCGGTGCCAGCGTTACCGCAACCCTGGCGCGGACCCTGCTGAATTCCAGCAGCGCTACGCTGGACACCTTTGTCACCGCCACCAACAATGCGTTGAGTGGTATTGCCGGTGATCTTCGCGCCATCGAATCGCAGAACAACTTCAGTAAGGCGATTTCCGACGCGACGGAAAAGGGTCTTGGCGCCCTTGTGGATGCGGATCTGGCCAAGGCGAGCAGCAAGTTGCAGGCGTTACAGGCGCAGCAGCAGCTGTCTACCCAGGCGATCACGATTGCCAATCAGGCCCCGTCGGTTCTGCTGGCGCTGTTCCGCGGATAAATACGTTGCCTTGTGCAACTGGGGGGCAGGCGTCGGCCTGCCCCTTTCTTTTGTGGAGCGGAAAGTCTGGAGTTGGATATGGGGCATTCCAAATCGTTACATAGAGTCTTCCGTTTTAAGTTAACCTCCAACGGTGTCATTGCCACACATCGCTTGCAATGATGCGGGGTATGCAAGTTACTCAATCACAGAAAAACTCTGGCAGGCCGCTGGAATAACCCGGCAATTTTTGCCTGTCACGGCAAAAATTGCCGGGTCATTCTTGCCGTTCATGGGGCTTTTTATTGAAGAATTAATCCCTGTTAGGCTTAATTTTACTTAACCAATTGATAAATAAGGAAACGCATGGCTTAACTTGCCGGGTAGGCAAAATTTATCCGGCAAAATTGGCACGGGGGTTGCGCAGGATTGGGCAGGCCAAAATGGCCAGGGGGCCTCGCGCTTCCGCTTAATCCAGAATGGAGATCTTCCAGAATGACAACCACCATCCATACAAATCCCGGCGCGCTTGTAGCCCAGCAAACCCTGCGCAGTGTAACAACCAGCCTGGACAAGATATCCAAGCAAATCCAGACGGGTTACAAGGTTGCCGACGCCAAGGACGATGCGTCGACCTTTGCGGTGGCCCAGGGCCTGCGCGGCAATATCGCATCGCTTGGCGCAGTGCAACAGAGTCTGAGCGGCGCCGTCGGTCTGTCCGAAGTGGGGCTGGCGGGCGCATCGGCCGTTTCCAACCTGTTCGCGGATATCAAGTCGAAGCTGACCCAGTTAGCCGATACCTCGATCACGTCGACCCAGCGCACAACCTACACCACCGACCTTAAGGACCTTTCCACCCAGGCCAAGGATCTGATCAAGCAGGCCAAGTTCAACGGCACCAACCTGTTGAATAACACCACGGCGGTTAACTTCATCTCCGATGTGGTGGGCACGCAGATCGCGGTGACCGGCGTTGATGTGTTTACCAGCGCGTCGAACTTCAACGCCTCGCTCGGTGCCAGCGTTACCGCAACCCTGGCGCGGACCCTGCTGAATTCCAGCAGCGCTACGCTGGACACCTTTGTCACCGCCACCAACAATGCGTTGAGTGGTATTGCCGGTGATCTTCGCGCCATCGAATCGCAGAACAACTTCAGTAAGGCGATTTCCGACGCGACGGAAAAGGGTCTTGGCGCCCTTGTGGATGCGGATCTGGCCAAGGCGAGCAGCAAGTTGCAGGCGTTACAGGCGCAGCAGCAGCTGTCTACCCAGGCCATTACCATTGCCAATCAGGGCCCGTCAGTCCTGCTGGCGCTGTTCCGTTAATAACACGTTGCCTTGTGCAACTGGGGGGCAGGCTTCGGCTTGCCCCTTTCTTTTGTGTTTTACGTATCGCGCCGGGGAGCGCCGATGGATTCGATGTCAGCGTAATGTTCGTCACGGATTCGGCTTATTAAAATATTAACCGCGTCCATAGGCGTACCGATGCCGTTCAGCACCTGCCCGGCCAGTGCGAGGCTGGCCTCCAATGTTTCCGGCACCACGCCGGTCGCGCCCAGAATTTCCAGTTGCCGTATATGCGTAGCGTCATGCGCGCGCACGAATACCGGAATATCCGGCCAGCGGGCGCGGATCGCCGCCAATGCCCTTTTGGCTGTTTGTGGCGTATCGATCGTCAGCACCAATGCGGCTGCCCTGGCGATGCTCACCTGTTCCAGCACTTCGGTGCGTTCGACATCGCCATAATAGATGGGCTGGCCGGCCTGCTGGCGCGCGCTTGTGGCGGGGGGATTAAGATCCAGCGCCACATAAGGCACTTTTTGCGTTGTCAGGATCGCTGCGATGGTCTGCCCCACCCGGCCAAACCCCGCAATGATGACATGGCCGTGCAGATCGTGACTGGCGGCGGCGGGAAATGCGACATAGGTTTTTTCGATTCGTCCCTGCCATTTGCGTACAAGCCACTGACCAAAGGGCATCATCAGCGGCGTTACCGCCATCGATAAGGCGGCGACAATCATCATGAACTGCCCGATGTCAGGGGCAAGCACGCCGGTGGCCATGGTTGTGCCAATCACCAGCAGCGCAAATTCCCCACCCGGGCCCAGCAATAACGCGCCCCGCAAACTAACCGGTCTGGGCAGGCGGAACAGATGCCCCAGGCACAGGAAAATCGTAACCTTAATAAAAATTAATCCAAGTACGGACGCACCGATGAGCAAGGCCCGGTCCAGCACCGCGCTGAGATCAATGCCCATGCCGACACCGATAAAAAACAGGCCGAGCAGCAATCCCTTGAAGGGCTGAATGTCGGATTCGACCTGATGGCGAAACTCGGTTTCCGCCAGCAGCATGCCTGCAAGAAACGCCCCCAGCGCCATCGACAGGCCAACCAGTTCGGTGCCGATGGCGGTTGCCAGTATCGCCAGCAATGTCATGGCCATCAGCAGTTCCGGGCTGTGCGCGCCCGCGACCATGCGAAACAGCGGTCGCAGGGTTAACCGCCCGATAATGATAATGATCACAACCATTGCAATGGATTTGAACAGGGAGAATACAAGATCAACCGGTACCGGCTCAACGCCGGTGCTGAGCGCTTTTACCGATACCAGCAGGGGCACGACCGCCAAATCCTGCAACAGCAGCACGGCAAATACCGTGCGGCCAAAGGGCGATGAAAATTCGTCATTTTCGATCAGAAGCTGGGTGATGATGGCCGTGGATGAAAGCGCCAGACAGACGCCAAGAATGATCGCCGCCTCGGGCGAATTTCCCCATGCCCATGCAATGGCGCCTATGGTTAAGCCGGTGATAACCACTTGCGCCCCGCCCAGCCCAAAAATAAGACGCGACATGCCGCCCAGGCGTTCCAGCGATAAATCCAGGCCGATGGTGAACAGCAGGAAGATGACGCCAAATTCACCCAGCAGGCGCGCGCCCTCCACATCGGATATGGCTTTCAATCCGAACGGGCCGATGATGGCGCCAACCAACAGATAACCAAGAACCGGGCTTGTTTTCAGGCGCCGGAAAATGGGCACTACAAGCACCGCCGACAGCAGGAAAATAATTACCTCCCGCAAATGGGTTGAGGTATGAATGGATGAAAAAGAAGATGCCAGCGCTTCCATGCGTTATTTCGTCTGCCGCCGGACAAGCGGCCAGGCACGCACCGCTGTATAAAATCTGTGTTTGCGAAAATTGCTCCAGCTTTCCCGCAACGAGTCAGGCAGCGCCAGCGCGCAAGGCGTCACCAACAGGGTCAATAGCGTGGCGAAACTGAGGCCGAACACCACGGCGGTCGCCATCTGCACCCACCAGGATGCGGAAGGCGAGCCATATAAAATTTCACGGTTAATAAAATCAAACTCAATCTTCAGCATCATGGGCAGCAGGCCGGCAATGGTGGTGAACGTAGTCAGCATCACCGGCCGCAGGCGCTGCGCTCCGGTGCGCACAATGGCGTCATGAAGCGGAAAGCCTTCACGAACAAGCTGCTGATAGGTGTCGATCAGAATTATATTGTTCTTCACCACAATGCCGGTCAGCGCGACAATGCCGGTGCCGGTCATGATGACGCTGAAGGTCTGCCCGGTGATGAGCAGACCCAGAAACACCCCGACCGTGGACATGACCACGGCGGAAAGGATCAGCGCGGAATGATAAAAACTGTTGAACTGGGCAATCAGAATGATCGCGATCAGAAACAGCGCCGCCGAAAAAGCCACAATCAGAAAATCGCGCGCCTCGCGCTGTTTTTCGTCGGCGCCGCGAAAGCGCAGCTTGATGTCAGAATCAAGGCCTGCGCTTTTCAGCCATTGTGAAATTTCGCTTACCTTTTCGCTGGCCAGAACCCCATCCGCCGTATCGGCGCTGATCGTCATGATGTTATTCCCGTCGATCCGCTCAATCGTGCCGGTGCTGGGCTGCGCGGTGCGGGTAATGAAGTTGGAAACCGGAATCAGTCCGTCGCGGGTGCGCACCCGCAACCGGTCAAGCTGATCGATATTGCGATCGGCGAACGGATAGCGTACGCGGATTTCCACTTCGTCTTCTGAATCATCGGGCCGGTAGTCACCAATTTCCACACCATCCGTAATCATTAGCACCATGACGCCGATATTGGTGATATCTGCGCCAAAACGCCCCGCCTGTGTGCGGTCAACTTTAACGTGCCATTCGATGCCAGGTAGCGGACGGCTGTCTTCAATGTCTATTAACCCTGACATATCGTTGCGCATGAAACCGGCGATGCGGGGAAGTGCCGCGTTGAGTTTTTCTTTGTTGTGCGAAGATATTTCCAGAATGATGTCCTTGGTGACCGGCGGGCCGCCTTCGCGTTTGCGCAATTGTACGCGGATGCCGGGGATATTCCGGGTGCGTTCGCGAATTTCCGCCAGTATCGCATTCATGCCGCGCGCGCGTTCGCTCCAGTCGGCAAGCTCGATGCGGATGGTTCCGATACTGTCGCGCGGCGCGCCTTCGCGGTTGCCGCCGGTGTTGCGCCCGGTATGGGTAAACACGGTGCGAATATCCTTCACCTCTAGCACCTGGCGCTCAACCTCAATGACCAGATCCCGCATTTCCCGGGCGGATAAATTTCCCCGCGCCGCCACATGGATAATGGCGCCGTCCGATTCCGTATCGGTAAAGAACTCCATCCCCTTGCCAAAATTGACATAGGCGACGCTTACGATGATAAGGGCGGCGGCGGCGGCCCCGATCACTTTTAACGGATGGTGCAGCAACCGTGCGATCAGGCGCGCATACATACCGGTGAACCCGGTCAACTCGCGCAGATCACCCTGTTCGGAAGCCTTGACCGATTTCAGGGTTTCCACATCGTCCGTGCTGGGCTTGCCGAATATGGCCCCCAGGGCGGGAACAAAAACAATCGCCACCAGCAGCGATGCGGACATCACGAAAATCATGGTCAGCGGCAGGTAACGCATGAATTTTCCGGTCACATCCGGCCAGAACAGCATCGGTAAAAACGCCACCAGGGTGGTCGCGGTGGATGAAACGATGGGCCAAAACATGCGCCGCGCAGCGGCAATATAGGCCTGCGCGCGCGGGGCCCCCTCGATCATCTGGCGGTCCGCATATTCCACGACAATGATGGTGTCATCGACCAGCATGCCGACGGAAAGGATCAGGCCAAACATCACCATCATGTTGATGGTCAGCCCGGTCAGCCCAAACAGCATGAATCCGATCAGATAGGACGCCGGAATCGCAATGCCAACCAGCAGGGCTGATCGCAATCCAAGCGCTGACAGCACCACGACCATCACCAGCGCCACGGCGGTCAGCACTGCGGCTTCAAGGCTGGCCAGCATGCTGAGTATCCAGCGTGAGTCGTCCTGTGCAACGGATAGCTGGATACTGGACGGAAGCAGTTTGCGCTGTTCCTCGACAACGGCGCGGATGGTCCGGGTAGTGTCGAGAATATTATAGCCAAGGCGCTTGGAAACCGTAATTGAAACCGATGGTTTGCCGTTCAGCCTTGCATAGGTGTAGCGGTCCTTGAAGGTGCGCCTGATATCGGTCAGATCCCCAAGGGTGACGGCGCCATCGCCAACAACCCGTACCGGAAGCCCAAAAACATCCGTGGCGGTTTCAAATAGCCCCGGCACCTTGACCGCGAACCGCCCCTGTCCGGTATCCAGCACGCCCGCCGCGATCATGCGGTTATTCAGGGTCACCGCATCCAGCAATTCCTTTGGCGCAATATTATAGGATTCCAGTTTGGACGGATCGACCACCACCTCCAGCAGTTCCTCGCGATGCCCGCCAAGCTCGGCCTTCAGGACGGATGGAATGGCTTCGATGGCGTCCTGCAGAATGCGCGCATGGCGCAGCAGGGTGCGTTCGGGCGCATCACCAGACAGGGTGACGGTGATGATCGGAAACAGGCTGGCGTTAAATTCAAGGACAGTCGGGTCTTCGGTGTCATCGGGCAGGTCGGCCCTGGCGAGATCAACCTGTTCGCGCACGTCGATCAGGGCTTTTTGCTGATCAAAATTCACATCGAATTCGAGATAAAATCCGGCATGGTCCTGGGCCGCGACCGAGCGCATTTCTTTCAGGCCCTCAACACTGCGCAGCCTGGCCTCCATGGGCTTGACCAGCAGCCGCTCCGCATCCTCGGGAGAAATACCGGGATGCGGCGCAGAGACAAACACAAATGGAATGGGCACGTCCGGGTCGGCTTCCTTGGGAACCGTGAGATAGGAATATAGCCCGGCCAGCAGCATCGCCACGAGAATGGTCAGGATCATCCGCTGCCGCGCAATGAGATTATCCAGCATTCCCGTCACGATTCACCTCTCGGGACGGGCGGTGTTTTATGGGTCACGTCCACCAGCACCCCATCCGAAACATATTCCTGGCCGACGGTAATGACATTGACAATTTTGGGCAGCCCGGTAATCCAGACGCCATCAGACATATTGGCGATGATCGTAACCGGCATAAACCGGGCGCGGCTCT
>DAIOWE010000062.1:0-14696 GCA_036758605.1 Pseudomonadota bacterium
CACCGAAGGCCTGAAGCACGCCTTTACCATTGTTGTTGATGCCGGGACGATCGCCGCGCGTACCGAGGCACGCCTGCAGCAACTCCGGCAGACTGTGCAAATCAAGGGCTTCCGCCGTGGCAAGGTGCCGGTATCGCTGTTGCAGAAGCTGTATGGCGATGGCGTGCGCGGTGAAGTAATGCAGGCCGCGGTTCAGGATTCCACCGATAGCGCCATGAAGCAACATGATCTGAAGCCTGCGATGCAGCCCAGGATTGATGTGGTGAAATTCGAGAATAACTCCGATCTGGAATTCAAGCTTGAAGTTGAGGTGCTGCCCGCCATCGAGCCGATGGATTTCACGACCCTGAAGCTGGAACGCCCGGTGTGCGAAGTTACGCCAAATGAAGCGGATGAAGCCATTCAACGGCTGGCGGAGCAACAACGCGCCTTTGCTGACAAGGCCGATGACGCCGGCGCCGAAGAGGGCGATGTGGTGGTTATCGATTATGACGGCAAGATTGACGGTGTGCAGTTCGAAGGCGGCAAGTCGGAAAATGTCAGCGTCCAGATTGGACAGAAGATGTTCATCCCGGGTTTCGAGGAGCAGCTTGTTGGCGCTAAAAAAGGCGACGAAAAGCAGTTGAAAGTCACGTTCCCGGAAGAATATGGCGCAAAACATCTGGCGGGCAAGGATGCGGTTTTCGATGTGAAGGTGCATCAGGTGCGCGCGCCAGAAGCAGTGACCATTGATGACGCCTTTGCCGAAAAGCTGGGCCTCGAAAGTCTGGAAAAGCTGCGCGAGGCGATGCAGGAGCGCATCACCACCGATTATAAATCCATCAGCCGGTCGCGTTTGAAGCGCGCCCTGCTGGATGCGCTGGACAAGGCGCATGCGTTCGAAGTGCCGCCTGGCATGCTGTCGGCGGAAGAAGATCAGATCTGGCAGCAGTTTCAGCAGGAGCTGCAAAGGCGCGGTCAAACCCTTGCGGATCAGGATAAACCCGAGGAAGAACTGCGCAAGGAATATCGCGTAATTGCGGATCGCCGGGTGCGGTTGGGGCTATTGCTGGCGGAAATTGGCCAGCGTAACAACCTCACCGTGCCGGAAGAGGCGATGCGCGATGCGCTTTTCCGGCAGGCCTCGCAGTTTCCGGGTCAGGAAAAACTGCTGTTTGAATATTATCAGAAAAACCCCCAGGCGCTGGCGTCACTGCGCGCGCCGTTGTATGAGGACAGGGTTGTCGATTTTGTTCTGGAGCTTGCCCAGGTGACCGATAAGCCGGTCAGCAGGGAAGAACTGTTAAAGGAACCGGACGACGAAGAATAGACCCCTGGCACCGTATCACGCCCCAAACTTTTGTCAGCATCAGATCAGGACAACATATCATGCGAGATCCAGTTGAAACCTATATGAACCTTGTTCCGATGGTGGTGGAACAAACCGGCCGCGGCGAACGCGCCTATGATATTTTTTCGCGCCTGCTGAAGGAGCGGATCATTTTTATCACCGGCCCGATCGAAGACCATATGGCGACACTGGTGACGGCGCAGCTGTTGTTTCTGGAAGCGGAAAATCCCAAAAAAGAAATCTTCCTGTACATCAATTCCCCCGGCGGCGTGGTGACGTCCGGCCTGGGCATTTATGATACGATGCAATATATCCGTCCGGCGGTCTCTACATTGTGTGTGGGGCAGGCGGCATCGATGGGATCGCTTCTGCTGGCGGCGGGTGAAAAGGATGCGCGGTTTGCGCTGCCGAACGCCCGCGTCATGCTGCATCAGCCTTCAGGCGGCTTTCAGGGGCAGGCAACAGACATTCTCCTGCATGCAGAGGAAATCCGGGCCCTGAAACAAAGGCTTAATCAGATTTACGCCCGGCATACCGGCCTGCCGGTGGAGCGGATTGAGGCGGCTTTGGAGCGCGATAATTTCATGACCGCAGAAATGGCGAAGGAATTTGGCGTAATAGACAAGGTGGTCGAGAAGCGCCCAATCCCGGAAGAGGGTGCATAACGGGCTTTTAATGCCTATATTAATGAAATCTTGAATTTATATGGGCTAACATGCTCGAATAGATCTTCGGGGTGTCAGAATCAGGTAGGATTCGAAACGGTCTGGAAAAAGCGCCCAAGGCCCTTGTTCTTAAAAGGGCTTGGGGAAAAACAGGAAATGTAGCATTCTGCCGGATGTCGAGCATATCAGGCAGAATCATAATAGCAGACGGAGTCTCTAGATGAGCAAGGTCAGCGGCGGCAGTGGCGATTCCAAGAATACGCTTTATTGTTCCTTCTGTGGCAAAAGCCAGCATGAAGTTCGCAAGCTGATAGCAGGTCCAACCGTGTTCATCTGTGATGAATGCGTTGAATTGTGCATGGATATCATTCGCGAAGAAACCAAAACATCGCTCGTCAAGTCACGGGCGGGCGTACCGACGCCAAAAGAAATTCGCAAAACCCTGGATGATTATGTGATCGGACAGGATTATGCCAAGCGCGTTCTGTCGGTGGCGGTGCACAATCACTATAAGCGGCTTAATCAGCAGACAAAGGCAGGCGATGTTGAAATCGCCAAATCAAACATTCTGCTGATCGGCCCGACCGGCTGCGGCAAGACATTGCTTGCGCAGACACTGGCGCGCATTCTGGATGTGCCGTTCACCATGGCGGACGCCACGACGCTGACCGAAGCCGGTTATGTGGGCGAAGATGTTGAGAACATTATTCTCAAGCTGCTTCAGTCTGCGGATTATAATGTCGAGAAGGCGCAGCGTGGCATCGTCTATATCGATGAAGTCGACAAGATCAGCCGCAAGTCGGACAACCCGTCCATCACCCGTGACGTTTCCGGCGAAGGCGTGCAACAGGCGCTGCTGAAGCTGATGGAAGGCACCGTCGCCAGCGTTCCGCCGCAAGGTGGCCGCAAGCATCCGCAGCAGGAATTCCTGCAGGTGGATACGACCAATATTCTGTTCATCTGCGGCGGCGCGTTCTCGGGTCTGGAGCGCATCATCTCGGCGCGCGGGCAGGGATCGTCGATCGGCTTTGGCGCCAGCGTCAAATCCCCCGACGACCGGCGCACGGGTGAGATTCTTAAAATGCTGGAGCCGGAAGACCTGCTGGCTTTTGGTCTTATCCCGGAATTTGTCGGTCGCTTGCCGGTATTGGCGACGCTGACCGATCTGGATGAGGCGGCGCTGATTGATATTCTGTCCAAGCCAAAGAACGCATTGGCCAAACAGTTCCAGCGTTTGTTCGACATGGAAAATGTCAAATTGACCTTCTCGGAAGATGCGCTTAGGGCGATCGCCAAGAAGGCCATCATGCGTAAAACAGGCGCGCGTGGCCTGCGGTCCATTCTGGAATCCATTCTGCTGGATACCATGTATGAATTGCCCAGCTTCGAATCTGTCGAAGAGGTGGTGATCAGCGGCGAGGTTGTCGACGGCAAGGCAAGTCCGCTGTACATCTACTCAGACCGGGACCGCCGCGAAGACGCCGGCGTTTCTGCGTAATGAGGCCCCATTGTTTTCCCGGATATTCCGGGAAAACGGCCTTTTTTGCAAACTGATCTTGAATATTATCCTGGTTAAACCCAAGTTAGGTTTGCAGCTCGCGCCGGATGGCCGGGCGGGTTTGCGCGTGACTTGATCTTGGCTTAGGCGGGGTTGCTGTCACGGCGCATTTATTAGGGGATTCCTATGGAAGAAGTAACGCAGAAGACCGGACCATCCAACATTCTTCCCGTTTTACCGCTCAGGGACATTGTTGTGTTTCCGCATATGGTGGTGCCGTTGTTCGTCGGGCGGGAAAAATCTGTTCGCGCGCTTGAAGATATGATGCAAACCGACAAGCAGATCATGCTTGTCGCACAGCGTGACGCGACCAATGACGATCCGTCTAAAGATGATATTTATGAAGTTGGCACCATCGCCACCGTCATGCAGTTGCTGAAACTGCCCGACAAAACCGTAAAGGTGCTGGTTGAAGGTGTGTCCCGCGCGCGCATCAAACGGTTCACGGATAATCCCGACTTCATGCAGGCGGAGGTCGAAATTATTTCTTCCGGGCAGGATGACACGCCGGAAACCGAGGCCTTGGCGCGTTCCGTCACGTCGCTGTTTGATCAGTATGTGAAGCTTGGCAAGAAATTGCCGCAGGATGTTCTGGTGTCCGTCGAACAGATCGAAGGCGCGGCAAAGCTTGCGGATTCAATTGCATCGCATGTCGCCGTCAAAATCCCGGAGAAGCAAGAGCTTCTCGAAATGACCGATACTTCTGCCCGGTTGGAAAAGCTGCTATCCATGATGGAAGGCGAGATCAGCGTTCTGCAGGTCGAGAAGAAAATTCGTGGCCGTGTTAAACGTCAAATGGAGAAGACGCAGCGCGAATTTTACCTGAACGAGCAGATGAAGGCGATTCAGAAAGAACTTGGCGAAGGCGAAAACGGCAAAGACGAAGCCGGTGAGATTGAGGCAAGAATCAAGAACACCAGGCTGAGCAAGGAAGCCGCCGAAAAAGCCGAGAGCGAGTTGAAGAAGCTGCGCAACATGAGTCCGATGTCGGCAGAGGCTACTGTTGTGCGAAATTATCTCGATTGGCTGCTGTCCATTCCATGGAACAAACGCAAGCGCGTGCAAATTGATCTGGCGCGCGCCGAGGCCATTCTGGATGCCGATCATTACGGCCTGGAGAAAGTCAAGGAGCGCATCCTTGAATATCTTGCGGTGCAAAAGCGCACCAGCAAACTGAAAGGCCCGATTCTGTGTCTGGTTGGACCGCCGGGTGTTGGCAAGACATCGCTTGGCAAATCTATCGCCCGCGCGACGGGGCGCGAGTTTATCCGCATGTCCCTGGGCGGTGTACGCGACGAGGCCGAAATTCGCGGCCATCGCCGCACCTATATTGGCTCGATGCCGGGTAAGGTGATCCAGAGTCTGCGCAAGGCGAAATTTTCCAATCCGTTTTTCCTGCTGGATGAAATCGATAAAATGGGCGCCGATTTTCGTGGCGACCCCTCATCGGCCCTGCTGGAGGTTCTGGACCCCGAGCAGAACAGCACATTCTCGGATCATTATCTCGAAGTGGATTATGATCTGTCCGATGTGATGTTCGTGACCACGGCGAACAGTTTGCGCATGCCGGAACCGCTGCTGGACCGGATGGAGATCATTCGCATTCCCGGCTATACCGAGGATGAGAAAATCGAAATCGCCAAGCGGCATCTGGTTGCCAAACAGCGCGAGGCGCATGGTCTGAAAGCGGGAGAGTTCACCGTGCCCGATGCGGGCATTCGTCACCTTGTTCGCTATTACACGCGCGAAGCAGGTGTACGTAACCTTGAACGGGAGCTGGCGAACCTGGCGCGCAAGGCCGTGCGGGAACTGGTATCCAACAAGGCCGTCAAGCATATTGAGATGACCGAAGAACTGATCGAAAAATATGCGGGCGTGCGCCGTTTCCGTTATGGTGAGGCGGAAGCGGAAGATCAGGTCGGTGTTGTCACAGGACTTGCCTGGACCGAGGTTGGCGGCGAGCTGCTGAACATTGAATCTGTGATGCTGCCCGGCAAGGGGCGCATGACGACAACCGGAAAGCTGGGCGATGTGATGAAGGAATCCATTGAAGCGGCGTCCTCCTATGTGCGTTCGCGCGCGGTTGATTTTGGCATCAAGCCTTCGATCTTTGAGAAAAAAGACATCCATGTGCATGTGCCGGAAGGCGCGACGCCAAAGGATGGGCCGTCCGCAGGCGTCGCAATGGTGACATCGATTGTTTCCGTGCTGACATCCAATCCTGTGCGCCGCGATGTGGCGATGACGGGCGAGATCAGCCTTCGTGGGCGGGTCTTGCCGATTGGCGGCCTCAAGGAAAAACTTCTTGCGGCATTGCGCGGTGGGATCAAGACCGTGCTGATACCGTCGGAGAATGTGAAAGACTTGGCGGATATTCCAGACAATGTGAAAAAAGATCTGGAGATCATTCCAATGACGGTGCTGGATGATGTGTTGCGCCACGCACTGGTCAGGCCGCTGGTTCCCATCATATGGGACGAGGAAAAAGAAATGGCCGCAGCTAACGAGGCAAAAAAGGATTTGCTGGACGGGCTGCGTACGCATTGACATCCGGTTAGTTTTTATTTCCCGGATGCGGTGATTCGATCATCAGGGATTGGTTTGAACCGGCCATGGCAACATGGCCGGTTTTTCTTTTGTGATTCGGAGTCAGCCGAAGCCATGCAATAGTCAAAACATATCAAAATACGCAAAAAATCTGGGGAAAACGGCCTTTTTTCTTTGACGGAACATGTGAACAGGGGCAAACTCCGCGAGTGTTTTCAGTCTGCGTCGTCCGAGTCTGATTGACGCGTTAACGTGATTCGAACACCTGATCTGATTTGTAACCTATCCTGACTCGTAACCTATTAAGAGGGGGCCCTCGTGAACAAGAATGAACTGATTGCGGCCGTAGCCGATGATATCGACGTCACCAAAGCGGATGCCGCACGTGCCGTTGATTCCATCCTGGAAATCATCACCAAGAGTTTGAAGAAAAATGGCGAAGTCCGTCTTGTTGGATTCGGTACCTTTTCTGTCGTTAAGCGCAAGGCGTCCGAAGGACGTAATCCGCGCACTGGCGAAGCCATCAAAATTCCGGCGTCCAAGCAGCCCAAGTTCAAGGCCGGCAAGGCTTTGAAGGATGCCGTAAACTAATTCTGCCGTTGCCGGAAATGATGACGTAACCGCCTGGATTCAAATTGAGTCTGGGGTGTTGGTTTTTATAACGTAATCTGTTCCAGACCGTTTTCTGATCAGATTGATGCATCATTAAACCTTACTTGTTATGCCCCGGATTGTCCGGGGCAGCCATGCTGCACTTGGCGCTCTGAGTTTGGGATTCTGGATTACCCGGACAAGCCGGGTAATGACAAGGAGAGAACAAGACATGCATCATCCCGATCAGAAAATGGTCTATAGTAATTATTCGGGCGGTTAGCTCAGTTGGTAGAGCATCTCGTTTACACCGAGAGGGTCGGCAGTTCGAGCCTGTCACCGCCCACCAGCCTTCGCTCTGCGAGCTACGGCTCGGCAAGCCCGTAGGGATTGACGAGACGAAGGAAGCAGCCAGGCGGGGGCTGCCGCGCCGCAGTTCCGAAGGAACGAAAGCGGGCTGACGGGGGAACTCTTCCAGGTCTCAGGCGTTTTCCTTCACCTTGCCCCGTGTTCCCGCAATATCGGCCATCAGCTCAATTGCTTCCAACTGACTGGTGGCGATGGTCAGGCCGGTGGCGCCGCTATCGGCCCAGTCGGCGAAGCGCCGCTCAATACGTTCGCGCGGGCCGACCAGCGCGCCTTCGTCCAGATATTCATCGGGCACGGCGTCGGCCGCCTCGTTTTTGCGCTTGGCCAGATACAGTTCCTGAATGCGATTTGCCGCCTCGCCATAACCGCGCCGGATCATCATTTCCTTGTGGAAGTTCAAATCCGGGTGGCCCATGCCGCCGACATAGAGCGCGACATTGGGTTTCATGCGTTTGAGGCCCGCCTTTACATCATCGGTTACAACCACTGTGGCGCTGGGTTGAATTTCAAAATTCCTGAACCCCTTGCCGCCGCCCGCGCGGGCAAAGCCTTCCTCCAGCCAGGGCTTGTAGGTTTTCATGGAACCCGGAACAAAATTCAGCGGCAGCCAGCCATCGGCGATTTCCGCCGTCAGTTTTGTATTGGCCTCTGTCCCGGTACCCAGCCAGATCGGCAGTTTCGGGTTCATATGCAGGATGGATTTCAGCGGTTTGCCAACCCCCATGGCGCCCGGCCCGGTATAGGGCAGCGAAATTTCCCGGCCCTGATGCGTAACGGGTTCTTCCCTGTTGCGGATTTTCTGCATGATCTGCACATAGTCGCGGATGCGCCAATAGGGCTTTCCCCAGGGCTGGCCATACCAGCCTTCAACGATCTGCGGCCCGGATACCCCCAGCCCCAGAATGAAGCGATTGCCGCCCGCCAGATCATCGATGGTCGCCGCCGACATCATGGTGGCCGCAGGGGTACGCGCAGCAAGCTGGATGATACCGGTACCAAGCCGGATGCGCTTAGTCACCGCCGCAAGAAAAGCCAGCGGGCTGAACGCGTCCGAGCCATAGGCCTCGGCGGTCCAGACGGAATCATAACCCAGCCGTTCGGCATGCTGAATGCGCTCCACCGGCAAACTCATCCGCTCGCCCGAATACCCGATCGAAAGTCCCAGTTTCATGGCCGTCTCCCCTGTCTGTATATGGCGCGTTTTGCATACAGGTTAGCTGCGCGGGGGCAGGGACCGCAAGTCCGCTGTCACGGACACCCTAAATCTAACCGCCCGTCACCGACATATGCCGGGCGACGGCGGGTTTCTGGCCGGGGCGGTCGATGATGAAATCATGCCCCTTGGGTTTGCGGCCAATGGCTTCATCCAGCGCCGCCATCAGTTGCGCATCACCGGTGCCGTCAATCGCATCGCGGCGCAATGGCGCGCGAAGATCGGCGGCGTCGTCCTGGCCCAGGCACATGAACAGGGTTCCGGTGCAGGTCAGGCGCACCCGGTTGCAGGATTCACAGAAATTATGCGTCAGCGGCGTGATCATGCCGAGCATGCCGCCGGTTTCCACCACCCGTTCATAGCGCGCCGGGCCGCCGGTGCGGTGCGCCAGCGGCTCCAGCGTGAATGTACGTTGCAGATCAGCCTTTACCTGCGATAGCGGCAGATATTGATCGGTGCGGTCGCCGTCAATGTCCCCCAGCGGCATGGTCTCAATCAGGGTCAGGTCCATACCCCGCCCATGCGCCCAGCGGATCATGTCCGGAATTTCATCGCCATTCACGCCCTTCAGCGCCACCATGTTCAGCTTTACTTTCAGGCCCGCATTCTGCGCCGCATCGATACCGCGCAGCACCTGATCGAGTTTGCCCCAGCGGGTGATCGCCTGAAATTTTTGTGCGTCCAGACTGTCGAGCGAAATATTCACCCGCCGCACGCCACAGGCATACAGATCGCGGGCATATTTCGGCATTTGCGTGCCGTTGCTGGTCAGGGTCAGTTCCGACAGGGCGCCGCTGTCCAGATGCCGCGACAGACGCTGGAACAGCCACATGATGTCGCGCCGCACCAGAGGCTCGCCGCCGGTCAGGCGCAGCCTGTCCACGCCGCGCGCCACAAAGGCGCTGCACATGCGGTCCAGCTCTTCCAGGCTCAGCACATCGCGCTTGGGCAGGAAGGTCATATCCTCGGACATGCAATATACGCAGCGAAAATCGCAGCGGTCAGTGACCGATACGCGCAAATAGCTGACATGGCGCCCAAACGGGTCGATCAGGGGCGCGGTGGGGGATGTTTCGTTAAGCTGCATGTCCATGGCGCTAATATATAGGGTTATAGTGGCGCAATATACAGATAGATTAGGGGGTTCGCCGTTTTGCGTTGCACTAAGTAATAGTTATCTGTCATTGCGAGCCGCAAAGCGGCGTGGCAATCCAGAGTCACAAACTTGGGCTTCCCGTTTGTGACTCTGGATTGCCGCGTCGCTGCGCTCCTCGCAAAGACGCAGGGGGTTCCATGACCAAACGTTACATACTGGCGATCGATCAGGGCACCACCAGCAGCCGCGCCATGCTGTTTGACGCGGATGGCAGGCCCTGCGGCATGGCGCAGCGGGCGCTGGCGCAGATTTTTCCGCATCCCGGCTGGGTCGAGCATGACGCGCGGGTGATCTGGGCCGATGTGCTGGCTGTGTGCCGCGAGGTTATGCAGACGGCGGGGATAAAAGCCAGCGATATTGCCGGGATCGGCATCACCAATCAGCGTGAAACTACGGTGCTGTGGGACCGTAAAACCGGGACGCCGCTATATAACGCCATTGTCTGGCAGGACCGGCGCACGGCCCAACTGTGTGCGGACCTGAAGGCCGCTGGCCATGAGGCGATGGTGCAGGCGCAAAGCGGGCTATTGCTGGACCCGTATTTTTCGGCCAGCAAACTCAAATGGCTTCTGGATACTATTCCCGGCGCGCGCGAGCGGGCAAAGCGCGGTGAGCTGGCGTTTGGCACCATTGACGCTTGGCTGGTCTGGAACCTGACCGGCGGTGCGGTGCATGCAACGGATGTCACCAACGCCAGCCGTACAATGCTGTTCAATATCGATACCGGGCGCTGGGATGACCGGCTGTTATATCTGTTCGGCATTCCACGCCAGGTGTTGCCGGAAGTGCGCGACTGTGATGGCGACTATGGTTTGTGTACGGAGGGATATTTTGGCGCGTCCATTCCCATTTGCGGCGTGGCGGGGGACCAGCAGGCGGCGCTGACCGGGCAGGGCTGTCTGAAAGAAGGTATGCTGAAAGCCACCTATGGCACGGGGTGCTTTGCGATGCTGAACACCGGGGTAAAGCGCGTGACGTCCAGCAACCGGCTTCTGACAACCCCTGCCTATCGCGTTGGCGGGAAAACCAGTTACGCATTGGAAGGCAGCATCTTCATGGCCGGAGCGACGCTGCAATGGCTGCGCGATGGGGCGCGCATGCTTGAAAATACCAGCGATAGTCAGGCGCTGGCGGAACGGGCCAACCCGGATGCGCGCGTCTATCTGGTTCCGGCGTTTGCCGGGCTTGGCGCGCCCTGGTGGGACGCCGATGCGCGCGGCGCCATCATGGGGCTGACCCGCGATACCGGCGTGGCGGAAATCGTGCGCGCGGGGCTGGAGGCAGTGGGTTATCAGACCCGCGATCTGTTGCAGGCGATGGCGGCGGATATGTCCGATGCGGGCGCGGTTATGCCTGCCACATTGCGTGTTGATGGCGGCATGGCGGCGAATGACTGGGCGATGCAGTTTCTGGCCGATATGACGGGGCTGCCGGTGGATCGCTCCGCCATTCTGGAAACCACGGCGCTGGGCGCGGCGACACTGGCCGGGGTTCGGGCGGGGCTGTATCCGTCTTATGACGCCATTGCCGCCAACTGGCGCTGCGATCGCCGTTTCGAGCCTGAAATGTCAGCCGATGAACGCGAAACCCACTATGCGGGCTGGCGCGACGCGGTGGGGCGGGTACTGAGCAAAAGTTAGCTCCTTTTATTTGGCCGTAGCCTGCAACGCCATATAGGCCGCATCAAAACCGTTCAGGGAAACCGGATAGGTCAGTTGTTGTTTTTCAATAAAAAACGCGAACTGTAACAGTTTGCCCGTGCGCATCTGCGCCAATAGCGTTTCGGGCATGAGCGAACGCACCTCGCATACAAGCGTATCGCATTGGGAGATGGGTACGCGGAACGCCTCCTGTTCGTCGATTTTTACCGCCGCGCCCGCCTCGCGATTAGCGTCCGGGCTGATGCGAAAGATGATATGCGGCAGGGCCTGACCTGGCGTAGGCGCGACGATAACGCCGAGAACGACCTGTTTGGCTTCTTTATCGGCCGCGACCAGCTGGCTGGCGACACAGACATTTTCCGGGCTTCCCGCGCGTGGTTTACACTCGACGCTCCAGGCCCCATGGGTCTGCGGAGGCAGAGGTTCAGCCCTGACAGATAATGTTGTGATCACTGTAAGGGTTATAGCAACAGCAGAAAAAAGGAAGAGACGCGCCAGATGAATCGGCGCGCCTCCCATTGGTTTGTGCGGTCGTGAACTAGGCTGCAAGTTTGAAGGCCTGTGTGCGTTGTGCGCGGCGGCGCATCAAGCTGATGCCTGCAAGACCGGCGCCGAGTAACGATAATGTCACTGGTTCCGGGACATGTTGCCCATTATCCGGAATATTCAGGGTCACCGGGTTCATGTTCAAGTTGACATTGCCGGTACCCGCAAAGGTCAGACCGGTAACGAATGCCACCGGATCTGCGGGATCCAGCATGGCCGAGGTTTCGATGCCGAGCACACGGAAACGGCTCACGCCACCGGATGCAAAGATAAAGGTATCATTCACTGAAACATCCACGTTGCCAAGGAGTTCATCGAAAAGTGCGCCCCCAAAGATGGAATACAGACCGTCTCCAATGTCTGGCAATGTGACGCTGGCGAAATTCGGGCCGCTATTGATGATATAGTCGTAACCGATGGCGATGATTGGATCGATGAATCTCCGCTGGTTCAACACCACATTGAAGTTGAAATTGAAGCCTTCATCAACAAGAACCGGCAGTAACGGGTTTGCCGGCGTTGACCCGGGAAGCTCGCCCGCACGAATGGCAAACGACCACAGGCCAGGTGTGTCTGGAGACACATTGCTGGTGTTGTCAAGATCAAGAACCGCCGCCGTGCGCGACCCCGGCAGCGTGAAGAAATCCGTCAGATTGCCCGCGTCAAAGCCGGCCTGCGCCGGTATGCCGCCGCTGACGTCGCCGGTGGTCCATTGCAGGCGGTCATAACGGAATTCGATATCGAAATTGCCTGCACCCTGGTTGCGCAACAACAACTGGAAATTATTGGTCGGGTTGGAGTGATTGGAATAATAACCGACATTATTCCAGGTTACGGCGACGGTGTCCGCATTGGGTGCGCCAACATAGACTTCGCCACAACTAAGGCAACGCGTATCCACATCCCCCCAATAGGGGGCGATCATTGGCTGGCTGGCGATCGGGAACGGCCTTGGCGTGTAGGTGCTGACAGGTCCGTCGAAGGTGATGTTGCCGTTATTGTTGACGAAGAAACTATTGTAGGTAGTGCCGAAAAAGTTGACGTCGAACGGCAGGTCAAGCCGACTGGATGACTCATCATCATTCCGGCCCATCGCCAGTGTGCCATATCCTGCCGCCCCGCCCACCATGCCGTCAACTAGCGCGATGGCGTTGGCGGGCGCCGCCGATGCGCCGATCCCTGCCAATATTGCCGCCGATAACAGGGTTTTCCTAAGTAAGTTTTTGGTGGTGTTGAAAGGTTCCATTGTGTCTCTCCATATCAAATTGTGTTCGCTTGATTGACCTTTTTTGTTGTGCGCCCACAAATTTTGTGGGTTTCGAAAAACCTGCTCTTGCTGACTTCAGTATGAATGACTCGTTAAGCACACGTATGTGACAGCCGTCACAGAAAATCAGATTAATCGACAGGGTGAATATTGCGCCTTGATCCAGATCAAATAAATACTGCCAGGGGAGCAGAAGTGCGCATTTGTGACGGGCGTCACATAGCTGGCGCTGCGGGGAAAATTGTCTATAATGCCCCCAACAGAGAAGCACATGAAAATGCGTGTACCAATAAAAGCAGGGAGTGCGAATGAGCGGATTTCAATATGAGGCCCCGGCCACCGTGGATGCGGCGGTGGGATTGCTGGCAGGCGCCAAAGGGAATGCACGGGTTCTGGCGGGCGGGACTGACCTGCTGGTGCAATTGCGAACCGGTGCGGCACAGCCTGACCTGGTGGTGGATATCAAACGTATTGGCGAGTTGCGCCAGATTTCCGGCGCTGCGGCCAGCGGCTTTGTCATAGGTGCCGCGGTAACAGGCGCGGAAATTGGCGAGCACAAAGAGCTGGCGAAAGCCTGGCCGGGCCTGGTCGAGGGGATGGATCTGATCGGTTCGACCCAGATTCAGGGCCGCGCCACGCCGGGTGGCAATCTATGTAACGCTTCGCCTGCTGGCGACTGCACCCCCGGCCTTGTCGCGGCGGGCGCGATTGCGGTTATCGCGGGACCAAACGGACGGCGTGAAGTGCCGGTGGAACAGGTGCCTGTCAGCCCCGGCAAGACTTCGCTGGCGAAGGGTGAATTTGTCGTGGCGTTAAAACTGCCGCCGCGCGGGAAGCTTTCCGGCGACGCCTATCTGCGCATGATTCCGCGCACGGAAATGGATATCGCCATTGTGGGCGCGGGCGTCAATCTGACGCTGGATGCCTCGGGCACATGCACGGCGGCGCGGGTGTCGCTGGGGGCGGTGGCGCCGACCGTGCTGCTGGTGGATGCGGCGGCCAAGGCGCTGATCGGCAGCAAGATCGACGATGCCGCACTGGCTGCGCTCGCGCTTGCGGCCTCAAGCGCCTGCAAGCCCATCGACGACAAACGGGGAACCATTGAATATCGAACCAAGGTCGCGGGGGTGTTGGCCCGCCGTGCGGCCGTTATCGCGCGTGATCGCGCCCGGAGTAACGCATGAGCAAGTTTCATATTTCCGCCACGGTAAACGGCGAGGCTGTCGAATATCTGTGTGATCCAAAGCAGACCCTGCTGGATGTGTTGCGCGATGAATTGAACCTGACGGGCAGCAAGGAAGGTTGTTCAAGCGGCGATTGCGGCGCATGCAGCGTCATGCTGGACGGGCGGCTGGTCTGTTCGTGTCTGGTGCTGGGCGTTGAGATGCAGGGGCGTGTCGTCGAAACCATTGAAAACATGGCGTCCGATGAAAAACTGCATCCGTTGCAGCAGAAATTCCTGGAGGAAGCGGCGCTGCAATGCGGCTTCTGTACACCGGGATTTCTGGTTGCGGCCAAAGCCCTGCTGGAAAAAAATCCGGACCCGACAGAATCAGAGGCGCGTTACTGGCTGGCGGGAAATCTGTGCCGCTGCACGGGCTATGACAAAATCATCCGCGCGGTGCTTGAAACCGCCGCCGACATGAGAGGAGCAAAATAATGGCTGGATATGAAGGCAAGGAATTCAAGTGGATCGGCACACGGCCCGTCCGCCCGGATGGCGTAGACAAGGTTACCGGACGCGCCACCTATGGCGCCGATATGAATTTGCCGGGTCAGTTGACCGGGCGCAT
>DAIOWE010000063.1:0-14665 GCA_036758605.1 Pseudomonadota bacterium
GATAATTGCAGCAGCACTTCGGCTGTATCGCGTTCGAAATGTTTCTGGTCGGCCTCATCCTGGCGGCGTACGGCCCCGCGCAGGGACAAGTCCGGCAATAGTCCGCTGCGCACCACGCCGATCTGGGCGCGCGCGGCAACTTCCACAAAGTGGGCGGAACGCAGATCGGGATTATTTTCTATATCACCCAGGGCTGTCTCCAGTGTTTCGGGCAGCTTTGCGGGGGGAGGCGGCATTTCAAGCCCACCAACGGTTTCTTCGCCAATCACCCTTGCATAGGCGGAACGCGACCGGGCCAGTGCGCCCTGTGCGGCCTGGCTGTCGGCAAGGCCACGGGCCAGCCGGGCATCGGCCTGCGCCACATCCGTATTGGTGACGTCCTTGACGGCAAAGCGGGCGCGGATGGCCTTTTGCACCTCGGTTAAATATTCGATGTTATCGCGTGTAAGCTGAACAACCCGGTAATCGCGGGCAACATCCACATAGGCGCGCGCGGCTTCCTGCAGGACCGTCTGTTCCGCCGAGATCAGACGGGCGCGGCCCTGCTCGACAATCGCTTCTGAACGGCGATAATCATTTATGGCCTGACCCCCGTCATAGATCGGCTGGCGCATCTGCGCCTGATAGGTGCGGGGGCCGCGATTGACGTCTGTGACATTTTTGGCGCCGGAGAAAGAATTTCGTGTGCGAAACTCATCCACTGCACGGCCTGCTTCGCCGGTGACGACAATGGTTGGGCGAAAGCCGCCAAGGGCGCGGGCAACGCCTTCATCTGTGGCGCGCTGACGGGCGCGTTCGGCCTGCAATTGCGGGTTGCTGCGATAGGCGGACGCCAACGCCTCTTCAAGCGATTGCGCCGCATGTGCATGCGGAATAAAAGTCAGCAAGGCAAGCACGGCCAAAGCGGAATAGCGGAAAATTACCGGCATGGCTTCTATCGGCCCTATTGTTCGCGGAAGGATTTGGCGAAGGCTTCGGTCAATGGTTTCAGCGCATATTGCAGCGCTGTTTGCTCGCCCCGATTGATCAGCGCTTCCACCTGCATGCCGCTGCGCAGGGTCAATGCGCCAAGCCGTTCGCGCTGTTCTGCGGGTATTATGACGCGCCCCTTATAATAAGCCATGCCGGTACGCTGTTCCACGGTACGGTCGGCCGAAATGGTTTCCAGAACCCCATTGATGACTGGGGTTTTACGGGAATCGACGGTGCTGATGCGCAAGGCGACTTCGCTGCCGGGGCGCACCGTGTCGATATCAATTGGATTAATATGAACCTCGACCACCAATACGTCATTCAGTGGCACAATGTCCATTAATGGCACGCCCGGACCAATAACGCCACCGGCCGTATGTACGGCCAGATCCATGATCGTACCAGAAACCGGCGCTACAATATCAATGCGGCGCAGCATGTCACTGGCGGCGACCATGCGTTCGCGCAGTTCTGTTATTTTGGCCTGCACGTCGCGCAATTCACGCGCGATTTCCTCCTGCCGGGATTTTTCAAGCTGAAACATCTGTAGCCTGGATTCGCCAATGCCCTGTTCGGAACGTGCGATCGCGGCGACATGTTCGGCGCGTTCGCCTTCAAGCCTTGCCTCCTCACGCTCCAGCGCAAGGACGCGGGTCTTGGTGACGTAACCGCGTTCCAGCAAGCCGGATAAATCCTTCAATTCTTCCTTGATCAGGCGCGCCTGAGTGCCCTTCGCCGTCACAAGGGCGCGTAAACCCGATATCTGCTCATCAAATTGTCCGACGCGCTGCTGCAAAATGGATTTTTGCCCGGAGAGCGCATTCATGCGTGTCTCGAATACATTTTTCTGACCGGCAAGAATTGCAGAAATCGTTGCATTGGACTGGTTTTTCAGTAATTCCTCGGGAAAAACCGGGGCCGGAAGACCATCGCGTTCCGCCAGCAGGCGCGCTTCGGTGGCAAGCTGTGAATGCAGATCGGCAAGCAGGATATCTGTCTGCGCCTTGGCGCGGGTGTCGTCCAGACGGATCAAGACATCGCCGGCTTTTACGGTCATGCCGTCCCTGACAAAAATTTCATGTACGATGCCGCCTTCAAGATGCTGGATCGTGCGCCGGTTTGATTGCACCGTCAGAAAACCGGGGGCAATGGCGGCGCTGTCGATGGGCGCAATTGCGGCCCACAGGCCAAACCCGAAAAATGTCACCAGGATAATGATGCCGCCAACCACCAGCGGCCGGTGTGTATCTGACAGCCCGTTCGGGTCAACGCCTTCCTGATCCGAATGCGCAAATATCGCCTGCACACGCCGAACGGCGTTTTCGAATACGGATTTGAAATTAAACTCATCCTGTCCTTCCTGGTGAAGCCCCAGGCGGACCGCAATATTCTGTAAATTCATGCCGGATTTACCACCGCTACACCGCCTCTGTTGGGTTCCGGTTCAGCAGGCGCATTGGGCACAGCGGCGGGGCGTAGATATTGGCCCAAAATTTCGTCTCTGGGACCGAACTTTTCGATCATACCTTCACGCATCACCATAATATAGTCTACGGACGCAAGCAGGCTGGGGCGATGCGTGATCACCAGTGTTGTGCGTTTGCGCGCCTTCAGATCGGCAACGGTCCGCGCCAGGGCTGCTTCGCCGTCATTGTCCAGATTGGAATTGGGTTCATCCAGCACAATAATCGCCGGATCGCCATGCAGTGCGCGCGCAAGTCCCACCCGTTGCCGCTGGCCGCCGGAAAGAGTTTGTCCGCCGGGGCCAATATGCGTGTCGTACCCGGCGGGCAGCTTCAGAATCAATTCATGCACCCCGGCGCGCTGTGCAGCCAAAATTACCTGGTCTGCATTCACCTCACCAAAGCGGGCAATGTTTTCGGCAATGGTGCCCTCGAACAATTCAACATCCTGCGGAAGATAGCCAATATAGGGGCCAAGGCGTTCGCGGTCCCACGTATTGATGTCGGCGCCATCGATGCGCACCTTGCCAGAATAAGGTGGCCATACACCCACCAGCAGCCGCGCCAGGGTGGATTTGCCTGCCGCACTGGGGCCGATAATGCCGACAATATCGCCAGCGGCCACATTGAAGCCCACGCCCTTCAGTGCGGGGGTGGTGGCGCCGGGCGGCACTACAATGGCCTGTTCCACCTGCAGGACGCCACGCGGCGGCGGCAGATGCATGAAGTCGCGTTGGGCGGGCACCGCCTTCAGCAGGGCGTTCAGGCGGTCATAGGCGCTGCGGGCCGTCAGAAAATGCTTCCAGCTACCGACCGCGATTTCCACGGGGGCCAATGCCCGCCCCATCATGATCGACGCGGCAATCATCAGGCCAGCGGTGATGTGATCATGAATCACCAGATAGGCGCCAAAGCCCAGAATGGCGATTTGCAGAACGACACGGGTGAATTTGGACAATGCGGTGATGACGCCCGCCCGGTCACTCGCCAATGACTGCAATTGCAGCATTTTGGCGCGTCGGCCCTGCCAGCGGCGCAACATGGCGGGAACCATGCCCATCGCCTCGATCGCCTCGACATTGCGCAGGCTGACTTCAACAAAGTGTCCGGCGCGCATGTTTGCGGCGCTCGCTTCACTTAATGTGTCGCGCGTGGCGATTTCGGTCAGCACAGCAAGTAAAAACAGCGTCACCCCGCCCCCCGTGGCCACCCAGCCCAAGAGCGGATCAATCAGGAAGATCGCGCCCAGATATAGCGGCATCCAGGGGGCGTCAAAAAATGCAAACAGCCCCTGACCTGTCAAAAAGTCGCGCACCGAATCCAGATCCCGGATGGCCTGGCCTGACCCACCGCCCGGACCACGAACGGCTGATTTGAACAGGGCGGTAAAAACCCGCGCATTCAACAGGCTGTCCATCTGTCCGCTGATGCGCACCAGCACACGGGATCGCATGGTTTCAAGTGCGGCATAGACGACAATCAGGAACACCGCCACTAATGTCAGCACCCATAAAGTGGTCTCGTTCCGGCTGGCCAGCACCCGGTCATAGATCTGCAGCATGTAAAGTGGCGACACCAGCATCAGCATATTGATAAAAAAGCTGAAAATCCCTGCGCCGATAAATGCCGAACGGGATTTGCCAAGAACCTGCGCGAGTTCCGACTGTTCTTTGCCTTTCATGGCGATTCTTTCAATCCTTTAGCTGATTTGTCCCAGCGGGCAGATCAGAATGAGTGGCGCAAATAAAGGTTAATAAAATATCAATCTGAGGCGATATCTGCAATGCGCCTGGATTTAAGGCGCCCGCCGCTTATAGGCCCTGGTGACGAAAATGCAAGAGTTTTGAGGTTGCGGGCAGAGGCAATCGAAACCGTACATTCTGTAATACTCTTACAGATCAGCATATTACACGTCACTGTGGCGAACCCGGTCTCTGCTGTGACGGGTCTCTGCTGGACGCCATTTCCATCACTTTGGCGAGTAATTGTTGCGTACTCTCACGCCAATTCGTCCATTTATAATTGGCGGCAACCTGTAATGTTTCCGGGATGCCTGCCGCCTCTATGCTTTGGACCCTGTTGGCAAGATCGCCGGGCCTGGACAGATCGAAATATCCGATACTGTTTCCGCCAACTTCTCTGTGCACCGGCGTATCACTGGCCAACACAGGCAGATGGTGGCTCAGGCTTTCCACGATGGGAAGCCCAAATCCCTCTATGATGGAAGGGAAAAGCAGCATTTTAGCATGACGGTAACAATAAACGAGCTCCTCATCACTCAGATCGGCCATAAGAAACAGACGTTTGCCAAATTGACCATGCGCCATGATACGCTCGGTCAGCTCTTTTACTTTCCAGCCGATACGGCCGACAATGATCAGGCTGACATCGCAGCCCCGGGCCCACAGCAGATCGAAGGCATCAAGGAGGTAGGCATGGTTTTTTCTTGGCTCGATGGTAGACACGATGAGATAGGCAGGACGGTGCGCAAAGGCGTCGGCAATCTCGCGGCGGATTTGCCTCTCATTGGTTTGTGGGCATTCCGGATCCTGCGCCAGAAAATCTGCGCCAAGATAGAAGGAATCAAAGAGCTTTTCTCTGGCTTTCTCGCCGATTTCCCGTGTCGCATAAGCCTGAAGGTCGCGCTGCACCGTCCTTGATATGCTGATATACCCATCCACAAAGGGAAATGAGTCAAAAAACCATTTTTTGAATACAGTCACCAGATAATCATCGCAGAATTGCGGATGGGTAATCGGTATCAGATCATAAATGACCGCAATAACCCTTCCACCACGCTTTTTGAAAAGATCGACGCTGGGCCATATATTTGAGTGCCAGGAGGCATCCAGCAACAGCAGAACATCGTCGGCATGCACCATGTCAAATAGCGCAGGCGGAGGGGCCGGATGCAATAAGCGCCGTATCCAGCGCTGCGGTTTGAACAGCAGGCTTTCTACAATATAGCCCAGCCCCATTTGGCTGCGTGGGGCGAACAGGAATCGCCTGAGCACAGGGTTGTGGCCACCAAGCGCGGAAATGAGCTCTCTGCCCGCGATATAGACACCCCATAAATACGCCACAAATGAAACCCGCAAGGAGCGCTTCACCGGCGCTTCGTCACTGGCGTCACCGGAAACCGGTTTGGGATAGAGCGCCGCTACTGGTAATATTTCAAACTTGGAATCCCCAATGAACACCGGCAGCATCGTAAGCTGATTTTCGGACGCCAGGTCCGGCAAATTCTCCAAAACACGGCGAACGACCCGTTGAATCCCTGTATTCAACGCCGGATTACCGGCCAGGCTGGAGCAGTCAAGGTAAAGGTTCCGTGCCAATATTTTAAGTGCCGATATTCTTGTTGCCAATAGGCCTGGCGGCTTGTCTATCGCTATCAGACAACCAAGTCAAACGTTGAAAAAAACTGGCGATACCCGCCGCAATAATGGATAAACGGCAGGGTTAGCCCTGTGCTGATTGGGCATCAGGTAATTGCGCTGAAATTCTTCCGGAGGAATATTCGTTGAATATTGGAAAAGCTGTCTTGCGGCGACTTGCCCTGAGCGTCCCTGCTATTCAGAAAATGTATTCAGAACGAAATGCTCTGCTGCACGAAAATGCCAGTTTACGCCAAAATGCCAGAAATAGCGCCTCAGCCAATACCGGTCTGGTGGAGGCGGCGGAGTCTGGCAGCCCGTTTTACCACTATTACGCCACATTCGATGCGATCGCTGTAATGCACAGTCATGCCGCCCGGGATCTGAAACCTTCACCTCAATATCTGACGAATTATCTTGGTGTCAAAATCGACCCAAAATTTATCCCCCATATTCTTGAGCCGATGCGGGGAAATGTTGAAGCAGTGCCAATACCTGCGAATTGGCATGCGGACATTGCGGAATGGGCTGGCGCGCTGCGGGCGGTTGATCTTGCCCAAAATTCTTTTACGGTTGTGGAGTTGGGATGCGGATGGGGATGCTGGCTTAATATCACCGGCGTTGCAGCGCGAAATCGTGGTCTGAAGCCACGCCTGATCGGGATCGAAGGCGACAAGGGGCATATTCAGTTTGCAAGAGAAGCCTGCGCAGCAAACGGGTTTCGGGATGGGGAAGTGATTCTGCATCATGGGATTGCTGCCGCCACCGGGGGCGTGGCGCTGTTTCCCCGGCAGGATGCGGCGGGAACGGATTGGGGCCTTGCCCCGGTTTTTGGCGCGTCGGATTTGCAGCGTAACGCCGTGAAACTATTGGGGCAATATGAAGAACTGCCAATGATTTCCCTAAAGGAGGTCGTCAATTCGGTGGATAGGGTGGACCTTCTACACATAGATATTCAGGGCGGCGAAGCGGATTTGATGGAGGCCTGCATTGGAGATTTGTCCAAAAAAGTGGCCTATACGGTTATTGGAACCCATTCACGGCAGATCGAAGGGCGTCTGTTTGAAACCATGCTGAATGCTGGCTGGCGTCTTGAAATTGAACGGCCCGCCCATTTCATCACCAGAGACAATATGCCAGTCGTTGCAGTTGATGGTGTACAGGGATGGCGAAACCCCTTACTAGCTCCATCAGCCAGGGGCTGAGAGTGACGACAGGCATGCCTGACGCCGCACATATTCCAGTTTTCCGGTGAACCATTAACGGGGTGAACTTTCTCGCATGAATTTTGCTTTGCTTTGGCATTTTGTTAGGCAGGATTTTACAGACCGTTATTCTGGCGTTGCCCTTGGCAGGGTCTGGCTATTGCTGACGCCTTTGGTTCAAATTCTGATTTTTATCGTCATTTTTGGCGAACTGATAGGCCCCAGACTGCCTGGTTCCCAGGGGGGCATGTATGGCTATGGCATTTATCTTGTGTCAGGCATTCTTCCCTGGACAGCCTTTGCCAATACAATTTCACGTATGACCACGGTGTTTTTTGACAAGCGGTCCATACTCAGTAAAGTCTCGCTTAATCTGACCATGGTCGCCCTTCATATTGCGATTGTGGAGGGGATCACCCTGGCCTGCACCCTTGGCCTGTTTACACTCATTGCGCTTGTGCTGCGGGTGCCATTGTCGGCGGGGTTACTGGCGCTTCCCTTGCTGATTGTCTGCCAGCAGCTTATGGCCTTCTCATTTGGTTTGATCGGGGCCATTCTGATGGTGTTCCTGCGCGACATAAAGGAAATAGTTGGTGTCGTGATGATGTTGTGGTTCTGGCTGGTTCCGATCGTTTACACAATCGATTCCGTCCCGCACATCGTTCAGGCGGTACAGATTTATAATCCGGCATGGTGGTTTGTGCGTGAATATCACGAGATTTTCTTGAATGGCGCTGTTCCTGATGCCGGCCGGATGCTGATTTTGTTTGCAGGCAGCGCGTTGGCGGCGGGCCTTATGATCCGGCTGCTGTCTTATAGCGAGCATCATATCCGCGATGCCATATAAACACGGGTTAGTGCAGGGCAGCCATGATTACCGTTGAGCATATCAGCAAGCATTACCGAATCTACCGTCGGCAAAGTGACCGGCTGCGGGAACTGGTGCTGCGCCGCAAAATGCATGAAGTTAAAATTGCGCTCCAGGATATTCATTTTACACTTGAGGCCGGTCAGGTTCTGGGGGTGATCGGCCGGAATGGCGCCGGAAAGTCAACACTGCTGAAGCTGGTTATGGGGGTTATTCTGCCTGATCAGGGCAGCGTCATGCTTTCCGGCAGGGTAACCGGGTTGCTGGAATTGGGGACTGGTTTCAATCCAGAACTGACGGGGTTGGATAATATCGCCTTTAATGCGGCCCTGTTGGGGATGACGCCACCTGAGGTGGAGCAAAAGCGCCAGGCAATCATTGATTTTAGCGAATTGGGCGCGGCGATTCACGATCCGGTACGCACTTATTCTTCGGGCATGGTTATGCGGCTGGCCTTTTCCATCGCCATCCATGCCGAGCCTGCCTGCCTTGTTGTGGACGAGGCGCTGGCAGTTGGCGATGCGCATTTTCAGCAAAAATGCATGCAGCGCATCAAGGATTTTCGTGATTCCGGGGGCGCGATATTATTCGTCTCGCATGATATGAATGCGGTCAAGGTTCTTTGTGACCGGGCGATTGTGCTGGAGGAAGGCGCGGCGGTTTTTTCGGGCACGCCAGACCAGGCGGTCAACTATTACAACCGGTTGATAGCAGATATGGAGACGCAGGAAATGTCCCTGCCGCGACCGGCGCCCTTATCAATCCCCCTGAGCGATGAAGCGCAGAACAACAGTTATGGAACCGGGGCGGTCAAAATTCAGGGAACCAGAGTTGCCGGCCTGATCTCGGGTGGCGCCATCGTGTCCTCGGGAGAGGTTGCAGACTTTGTGTTTGATCTGGTGGCCGCAGAGACTGTGCCGACGGTTACTTTGGGCATCATGATTCGCGACCGGCTTGGCCAGGATGTCTTCGGCACCAATACGTTTCACCTGAAGTGGCCCCTGTCATTCAGCGCAGGCGAGCGGCGAACCATATCCATTCGCATGGCGGTCAATCTGGCCCCTGGACAGTACACGCTGACGGCGGCGCTGCATGATAATGACAATCATCTGACCCACTGCTACCATTGGTGCGATAATCTGATGGCTTTTGAGGTGGCGGGGTATATTGGCGCACAATTTGCGGGAATATGCCGGCTTGAGCCAAGCGTATATATGAATGACGGATCACTGGAATGATCACAGCCAACAGTCATGGTGTCAATCAGATGTCTCTCGAAGCCCAAATCGACACGGAAATGCGTCAGCCGGAGGGTTTGATTGTATTGCCGCCACCGCCGCTAGACTTAAGCGGGGCAATTCTGCCGGTGGAAGAGGATGATATGATGCTGGTGCTGAAACAGCGGTTGAGCGCTATACCTGTCCTTGGGCCAGCACTGGTGATGATGAATGTATGGCGGCGGCGGCTTCTGCGCGGACTGAGGATCTTGCCGGTTCTTGGTTATGGGATGAGCTGGCTGAAAAGTCTTCTGCTTGTGCATGAAACACGCGGGATTGTTTCTATTGTCACCAAAGAGACAGGTTATGTTGAGCAGCGGATGCACGCGGAGATCGCGCATTGTCATTCTCAATTACAGGATCTGCGCAAGCAAACGCAGGATCTGCGCAAGCATATCGGCCTGACCGAACAACGCCTGGCCGATATGCGGCAGGAAGTCGCGGTGAAAACAGTGCACACAGTAGCACGCCCGGATGGTCTCGATTCCTTTTACGCTGCGTTCGAAGCGTCGTTCCGGGGCAGCCGCGAGGATCTGAAAAATCGCCAGCGTATTTACCTTGATCGTGTAGCTGGCGTATCAACAAAACTTCCGGTGCTGGATATTGGCTGTGGCCGGGGTGAATGGATTGAACTGCTGGGCGAGCGCGGCGTTCCCGCGTACGGTATCGATCTGAACAGGGTATTTGTTTCCGGTGCGCGCAAGGCAAACCTGGATGTGCGCGAGACGGAAGCGCTGGCGCATTTGCGCAGCCTGGAGGACGCCAGCCTGTCAGGGATTTCTGCTTTTCATTTTATCGAGCATCTTCAATTCAGCGATCTCATCAGTGTAATCGATGAAGCCAAACGTGTTCTGGCGCCGGGGGGGTTTTTGCTGCTGGAAACGCCTAACCCGGATAATTTGATGGTCGGGGCCAGTACATTCTGGAGCGATCCTACGCATCGCGCGCCCTTGCGTCCGGGGATCAGCAAATTCATGGTTGAGCAAAGGGGCTTTGTTGACGCCGAAATAATTTATCTGCATCCAGATGATGATCAGGCGCATTTTCCAGGTTCTGATGCGGTGGCTTCGCGTCTTAATCAGCTTTTTTATGGCGCGCGTGATTACGCCATCTGGGCGCGCAAGGCCTGATTCCGGTGGCTCTGAAACCTGCCGCCATTCATCAGTTTCATACAGGGTCCGCTTATGGTGACGGGGTTACAAACGGGATGCTGTTCACCCGCGGGTTACTGCGTGAGATGGGCTTTGATTCAGATATATTCTGTACGCAGATTGCTGCCGAATTAAAGAATGAGATTAAGCCTGTACGAAAATACCGGGATTCACCCGATCAGGTTCTTCTGGTTCACCACACAAATGGCCATAACCATGGTGACTGGATAAAATCCCGGAAAAGCCGCCTGGTAATGGTTTACCATAATATTACGCCGGCTGAATTCTTTCCCCCGCAAAGCCCCATGCGTGACCTGTGTGATCTGGGCCGTGCACAGCTTGTTCAATGGCGGGATCGTTTCATCGGCGCCATCGGTGATTCAGATCTGAACACAAACGCGCTTTTGCAGGCGGGTTATAAAAATGCCGTAACGATTCCCATGCTGGTTGATCTTGACCGTCTGCGTGCGATTGCGCCGGACAGGCAGTTGAAAACCCGGATGGAGGGTGCGTTTAATGTTGTTTATGTCGGACGCATTGTTGAGAATAAATGTCAGCATGATCTGATTTCCATCTTCTCCCTGTTGCGTCGCAGGCTGAACATTGCTTCGCGATTGCTGCTTGTAGGGGGTGTAACATCCAATGCCTATCTTTCGCATCTGGAACAGCTGCGCGATGAGTTAAACCTCGGAGATAGTGTAAAAATTACCGGTAAAGTCACGGATGAAAGCCTGGCTGCGATTTATCAGCAGGCGGATGTCTTTGTGTCTATGAGCGAGCATGAAGGCTTTGGCATGCCGCTGATCGAAGCAATGGCGCATGACGTGCCGGTGATCGCCTATAACAGCAGCAACATCGCCAGCACAATTGGCGAGGGCGGGCTGCTGCTGGGCGAAAAAAGTCATGCAAAAACCGCAGCCCTGATCAAGGTCTTGTCGGAAGAGCCGGGGCTGCGCCGCCGTATTTTGCTTGCCCAGCGGCGAAATCTGCAACGCTTTGAACGCGAAGCGGTGCGCGCGGCATTAGCGGCATTTCTTGAAAGCATTGGTGTTGCAATACAGGCCGCGCCTCCCGCAAAGCGTATGACGCCGCCTGAAATTCGCGTCGAAGGCCCGTTTGACAGCAGCTATAGTCTGGCGCTGGTTAATCGTGAATTTGCGCGGGCATTGCACCGCAAGGGGATTGATGTCGCGCTGCATGCGGCTGATGGTCCGGGCGATTATACGCCGGATGCGGGCTTTATTGCATCCGATCAGGAGTGCCATGAAATGTGGCTGCGCGGCCAGGAGGAGGGCGGCGCACCCGGTGTGACATTGGCTAACCTCTATCCCCCACGCGCATCCAAAATGCATTCGCCAACCAACGGATTATGTAATTACGCATGGGAAGAAAGCGGATTTCCCACCAGCTATGTTGACACCTTTAACCGGTCGCTGACACACATCACCGTGGTTTCAAATTATGTGCGCAAGGTGCTTCTGGACAATGGTGTGCGCGCGCCGCTAACGGTTAGCGGGGACGGCGTGGATCATCTGTTGCATGTTGCCGCGCGGGGGCCGCAAGAGAGACAGGATTCGGACGGGTTCCGCTTTTTGCATGTATCGTCATGTTTTCCGCGCAAAGGTGTAGACGTGCTGCTGGAAGCCTTTGGCATGGCGTTCACAAACAGGGACAAAGTGTCGCTGACGGTTAAAACTTTTCCCAATATTCACAATCAGATCGAACGCCAGCTTGCTGAATTTCATGAACGTTTTCCGGATGCGGCGCCCGTCATTTTACACAATGAAGAAATGGACGAAGTGAATGTAGCCGATCTTTACCGGCGCTGCGATGCGCTGGCTGCGCCCAGCCGCGGCGAAGGCTTCGGATTGCCGGTTGCCGAGGCGATGCTGTTCGAAAAGCCGGTGATTACGACAGCTTACGGTGGCCAGATGGATTTCTGCACACCGGATAATTCGTGGCTGGTGGACTATCAGTTTGCGTATGCGCAAACCCATTTTGAACAGTTCAATTCCGTTTGGGCGGAACCTGATCTGCATGATCTGGCGCGAAAGTTACGCGAGGTGTATGACGCAGCCCCCGATGAGCGTCTGCGCCGGGCGCAGGCTGGCAAACAGGCGCTGCTTGATAATTGGCGCTGGGCGCATGTGGCGGAACGAAATCTGCAAGCCATCGCCGCGC
Source organism: Pseudomonadota bacterium (assembly GCA_036758605.1). Lineage (GTDB taxonomy): Bacteria > Pseudomonadota > Alphaproteobacteria > UBA11222 > UBA11222 > UBA11222. Next base: position 12,495 of record DAIOWE010000063.1, read on the forward strand.
TTGATGAAGGCACGGTCCCGCGCGCTCTGCCGCATGTTGCCTTTGTGACGACGTGGAATATCCGCTGTGGCATCGCAGCTTATTCGCGCGCGCTCAGCGCCGCCATTCCGGCTGGCCAGATCACCGTTATTGCGAATTACGGGGATGACAGGATCGAAGTGGACGAAAGTTTTGTCGTGCGCTGCTGGCGCAAAGGCGATGAAGACACGCTGGAGCAGCTTTATCTGAGAATTCGTTCGGCAGGTGCTGGATCTGTGGTGATTCAGTTCAATTTCGGGTTTTTCGATTTGACCAGTTTTGCCCGGTTGATCACCCGGCTGTGTGCGGATGGGGTGGCTGTTCATATTTTCTTCCATGCGACAGCCGATATTGTGCGCCCGGAGCGTACATTTTCGCTGCGCGCCATTACAGGCGCCTTGGCGCAGGCCACCCGGCTTTACGTGCATGGGATTGATGATCTTAACTACTTAAAACAGCTTGGTCTGATCGAAAACGTCATACTGTTTCCACATGGTGTCAGTTTGCCCAATGGCGTGCCGCAGGCGGCGCCAGTCAGCGCGGAGGACGAAAAACTGATCGCCTGTTTTGGCTATATGCTGCCGGGCAAGGGATATTTGCAACTGATAGAGGCGTTTGGCCTGCTGCGTGAGACACGGCCCGGGTTACGTCTGCTGATGCTGAACGCGGCCTATCCAGGGGAGTTGTCTCATGTGGAACAGGAATTATGCCGTGCAGCCATCGCCGCCAGTTCGTTCGGCAAGGACATTACTCTGGTAACGGATTATCTGGACGATGCGGTTGTGCTTGAGCGGCTGCGAGAAGCCGATTTGATAGTCTTTCCCTATCAAAAAAGTGGCGAATCCTCCAGCGCGGCGGTACGTTTCGGCTTGGCCAGCGGGCGGCCGGTGGCCTGTACGCCCCTGCCAATTTTTCGGGATGTGGCGGGCGTCACACACCAATTACCCGGAATTCTGCCAGGAGATCTGGCTGCGGGGATTTCGGCGCTTCTGGAGGACCAAAATCGCATACAGGCCCTCACCGGGCGTCAAATGGCATGGCTTGCGCAACATGACTGGCCGGTGCTATCGAGACGTTTATGGAATATATTGCGGAGTACTGCTGGTACGCCGGCGGCAAAATGATGGGGAAACTGCTTAGATTATGAAGAAATCTGCACTTGTTACCGGGGTTACCGGGCAGGATGGGGCCTATTTGGCGCGTCTGTTACTGGATAAAGGCTATAAAGTCTATGGTGGCTGCCGCCGGGTTTCCGTTGATAATCTGTGGCGTCTTCGGGAATTGAAGGTGCACGATAAAATTGAGCTGATCGATTTTGATCTGCAGGAAATCGGCAATGTCACCCGCGCCATAAAAGCCACGCGCCCGGACGAGATCTATAATCTGGCGGCCCAGAGCTTTGTCGGCGTGTCGTTTGAGCTGCCGGTAACGACCTCGCAGATTGATGGCATGGGCTGCCTGCATATTCTGGAAGCGATGCGCGACTATGTGCCGCAGTCGCGTTTTTATCAGGCTTCGACATCGGAAATGTTCGGCAAGGTGCAGGAAATTCCGCAAAAGGAAACCACGCCATTTTATCCGCGCAGCCCCTATGGGGTGGCAAAGGTGTTTGCCCACTACATGACCCAGAATTACCGGGAAGCGCATGGGCTGCACGCCAGTTCCGGTATTCTGTTCAATCATGAATCACCCTTGCGCGGTCAGGAATTTGTGACGCGCAAAATCACGCTCGCGCTGGCGCGGATTGCTGCGGGACAGCAGGACGTGCTGGAGCTTGGCAATCTGGACGCCAAACGCGACTGGGGCTTTGCCGGTGATTACGTAAAGGCCATGTGGGCGATGCTGCAACAGGATGTGGCGGATGATTATGTGATCGCCACGGGCGAAACCTATACGGTGCGCTATTTCTGTGAACGCGCGGCGGCGCTGCTTGGCTTTGATCTGCGTTGGGAAGGCGAAGGTCCGGGTGAGTTGGGAATTGACCGCAAAAGCGGCAAGACCGTTATCCATGTCAGCCCGAAATTTTTCCGTCCGGCGGAGGTGGAGCTTCTGGTCGGCCTGCCGGAAAAATCCCGCACCAAACTTGGCTGGACGCCGGAAGTAAAGCTGGATGGCCTGATCGAGATGATGGTGACGGCGGACCGCAACCGCAT
>DAIOWE010000064.1:0-14590 GCA_036758605.1 Pseudomonadota bacterium
TGGCCACGCCGCCCTTGCCGATGATGGCGAAGGTCGGCACGCTGCCTTTTTCAAATACCTGAAAGCCGGTGGCGGCGACCAGCGTGTCCATCTCGTGCTCAACGCCGTCTTTGGTGACGATGCCGTTTTCGGTAATGTGGGTGATCGCATCCGTGATCAGATCCACGTTCGGCTTGTTGAACACCGGATAGAATTTGTTGGTGAAACTGGGCCGTTTGCAGCCGAAATCATATTTTGGGATCAGCTTTTCCTGAATTTTCGGATCACTTACCTGCTTCCTGATATGGTTGATGCAGATATTCTCGATCCATTTTCCCGCCTTGCCAAAATATTTATTGAACACCAGAAGGTTGATCATAAGCACGTCGGTCATGACCACGGTTAGAATACGCGCGAGGCGTTGCGCACCGGGAACGTTTGCAAAAATGTTCTGCAGGCGCGGCGGAATTGGCATGTCGGATTTCGGCAGCAGCCAGATCGGTGTGCGCTGATAGACATCCATATGTTCCACATCGTCCGCGATCTCGGGTATCGCCTGAATGCTTGTGGCGCCGGTGCCGATCCATCCGACCTTCTTGCCCCTGAAATCATAGGAATGATCCCAGCGGCTGGTGTGGATGATCTTGCCCTTGAATTTTTCCAGCCCGGGAACATCGGGCATTTTCGGCAAAGTCAGAAAGCCGGTGGCGCTGACGATATAGCGCGATGTGAAGGTCTGCCCATTGGTGGTATGCGTCACCCAGACATTGCGGGCTTCGTCATAGACGGTTTTGGTGACTTCCACCCCGTAACGCATATGCGGACGCACGCCATATTTATTGACGCAATGATCGGCATAGGCCTTCAGTTCCGGTCCCGGCGCATACAGATTGGACCAGTTCGGGTTCTGCTCAAACGAATAGGAATAGCTTAGTGTCGGCACGTCCACCGCCAGGCCCGGATAGGTATTATCGCGCCAGGTGCCGCCCGCGCTTTCGGCCTTTTCAAGAATGACGAAATCCCCGAAGCCGTGCTTCAGCAGCCGGATGCCCGCCCCAATGCCGGAAAACCCCGCCCCGATAATGACAATCTCAAAATCCAGTTCATGATCGTCATAATCCTGTGCCGTCGCGTGCGCCATTGTCTCACGTCCCCCGTGTTTTTGATGGATAATTCCATATTGATTGAGCGGATATTAAGACAAGCGTATTCGGAACGCCAATATTTAATGGGCAGCAGGTTGGAGAGCAATGAACCACTCACCCAAAAGCCTGATGCGCATGTATGGGCCGGATGGCAATCCGCAGGCGCGTAATCTGTTCCAGATCGTGGCTTATCTGCAGAAAAACGAAGGCCTGCGGCTTGAGGTGCGCGCGATGCGGCGGTGAGAAAAAAATCTCACTATCCTTTATCCTTTAGTTTAGGTCGCGCAAAAGTCCCTCGGCCGTTGCTTTGAACTGGTGCAATTTGATAACCAAACTTGGGATTAATGTTCCAAGATCGTTAAACTCTTGATGTTCCTTGTCCATATATTTGACAGCTAGTGCTAATGCTTCGCTATCTGTCATTTTATTGTCATTAAGTTTGATTTGTCTAACCGTATCAAAAATTTTGTTACGCAATTCATCCTTCCTTCTCTGCTGATACTCCAGATTGTTCATGCAATCAGCACTTTGCAGGTAATATCTGAAAATTTTTCTCCGTAACTTGGCGTCATTGAAAATATGTATCCAATCTTTGTTGTTCTCGTAGGTGTGCCTTGACCCCCTCAGCTCGTTTAACGTTGAAAACCATATGATGTTCGTTTTTTCCCAATCTTCCCTGATCTTATCATAGAGGTCTTTCGCATGTTCCAAATCATCGCAGATTGCCATGGTGAGCAATTCTCTGGCCCTCGAAAATCGCACCGTTTCGCGCGATCTATCCAAAAACCAACCAGTTCCTGCAGAAAACAGTCCGCCGATGAATGCGCCAATAATAGCCGCAATAATTTCACTACTCATGTACGTGTTCTCTAAAATGCAATAGCCCGTAATGCTGCACTGAGAGCAACATGCCCCCTACCGCCCCGGCGCGCTTTTTCCCCGTTGCGCCAGCAAATCCAGCGCCACGTCGACGATCATGTCTTCCTGGCCGCCGACCATCCGCCTGCGGCCCAGTTCCACCAGAATATCCCGCGTGTCGATGCCATAGGTCTGGGCCGCCGTTTCCGCGTGGCGCAGAAAGCTGGAATAAACGCCGGCATAGCCCAGCGTCAGGGTTTCGCGATCCACCTGCACCGGGCGGTCTTGCAGGGGGCGCACCAGTTCTTCGGCGGCGTCCATCAGGGCGAACAGATTGCAGCCGTGATTAAAGCCGATGCGGTCGGCATAGGCGATGAACACTTCTAGGGGCGCATTGCCCGCGCCCGCGCCCATGCCGGCGAGCGAGGCGTCGATGCGCACCGCGCCATGCTGCACGGCGATGACGCTGTTGGCGACGCCGCCGGACAGATTGTGATGCGCATGCATGCCCATTTCGGTTTTGGGGTCCAGCACCTGGGCATAGGCGTCAAAGCGTTCGGCGACATCATGCATCAGCAGCGCGCCGCCGCTGTCCACCACATAGACGCAATGCGCGCCATAGCTTTCCATTTTCTTGGCCTGTTCAGCCAGTTGTGTGGGGGGCAGCATGTGCGACATCATCAAAAAGCCCGACACATCCATGCCCAGCTTGCGCGCATGCGCGATATGTTGCGCGCCGACATCGGCCTCGGTGCAATGGGTGGCGACGCGCACCGAACGCACGCCGTGTTTCCAGGCCGTGTCCAGATCCTTCGCCGTGCCAATGCCGGGCACCAGCAGCACGGTCAGCACCGTATCGCCGAAAGTTTCGCGCGCGGCGTCCAGCCATTCCCAATCCGTATGCGCGCCAAAGCCGTAATTGAAACTGGAGCCGGACAGGCCATCGCCATGCGCTACCTCAATGGCGTCCACGCCCGCATCGGCCAGCGCTCTGGTGATTTTCATCACATGATCGATGCCATAGCGGTGTTTGATGGCGTGCATGCCATCGCGCAGAGTGACGTCCTGAATATAGAGCCGTTTGGGGGTTGTGCGCGTGTTCATGTGGCGGCGCCCGCAAAGCGGTGCGCGGCAATGCGTTCGGCAGTGCGCAGCGCGGCGGCCGTCATGATGTCAAGGTTTCCGGCATAGGGCGGCAGATAATCGCCCGCGCCTTCGACCTCCAGAAAGATCGAGGATTTGATGCCGGAAAATTCGCCATAGCCGGGAATGCGCACCGGATTATTCGCGCCGAAGCGTTCGAACTGCACTTCCTGTTTCAGGCGGTAGCCGGGCACATATTCCTGCACCTCGGCCACCATGGCTTTGACCGACGCGCTGATGGCTTCGGGTTCCGCGTCCGCCGACAGGCAGAAAATCGTGTCGCGCATGATCAGCGGCGGCTCGGCGGGGTTAAGCACAATAATGGCCTTGCCGCGCCCAGCACCGCCCAGCACTTCCACGGCGTGGCGGGTGGTCTCAGTAAATTCGTCAATATTGGCGCGGGTGCCGGGGCCCGCCGATTTGCTGGCGACAGATGCGACGATTTCGCCATAATAGACTTTGGCGACGCGGCTGATGGCGTAAACCATCGGAATGGTCGCCTGGCCGCCGCAGGTCACCATATTCACATTCATCGCGTCCAGATGCGCGTCGCTGTTCACCACCGGAATGACATAGGGGCCGATGGCGGCGGGGGTCAGATCAATCATGATCTTGCCCGCAGCCTGGCACACCGCCGCATGCTGTTTGTGCGCGCCTGCGGAAGTGGCGTCGAACACCATTTTAATGGCGGCGAATTCCGGCATGGCGCTCAGCCCTTCGATGCCCTTATCGGTGGTGGCGATGCCACGCGCCCGCGCCATTGCCAGACCTTCCGACTGCGGATCAATGCCCGCCACCGCCGTTACCTGCAAAATCCTGGAACGGTTGAGAATTTTGATCATCAGATCGGTGCCAATATTGCCCGATCCGATAATGGCGCAGTTTACTTTTCCACTCACACGATCAACCCTTACTGCTCATGACGCCGCGCACAGAACCCAGCCCGGTGATATGCGCCTCGAACATATCGCCGGGGCGCGCCTCCACCATTGGTCCCAATGCGCCAGACAGAATGATATCGCCCGCGCGCAGCGGATAATCGGTTTTCGCCATGGTTTCGGCCAGCCATTTTGCCGCGAACAGCGGATGCCCAAGACAGGCCGCGCCCACGCCCACCGAAACGGTCGCGCCATTTTTGATCATCGCCATGCCGCACCCGGCCAGATCAATATCGGTCAGCTTGCGCGGCGCGGCGCCCAGAACGAACATGCCGTTGGAACCATTATCGGCGATGGTGTCGAGTATGCCGATTTTCCAGTCCGCAATGCGGCTGTCCACCACTTCCAGCGCCGCCACCACATAATCCACAGCCGACATGACATCGGCCAGCGTCAGTTGCAGTGAGGTCAGATCGCGGCCCAGCACCAGGGCAATTTCCGCCTCCATGCGCGGCTGGATCAGCCGTGTACTGTCTATTTCGCGCCCGGACATATCGGTGTCGGCGAACAGGATGCCGTAATCGGGCTGATCAATGCCAAACTGCTGCTGCACCACTTTTGAGGTCAGGCCGATCTTGCGCCCCACCATGCGGCGTTTCTCGCCCAGCCAGTAGCGCGTATTGACGGCCTGAACCGCGTAGGCGGATTCAATGTCACCTTCCCTGAAGGCGGCGCTGATGGGCGCAATGGGTGCGCCCGGCAAATATGCCGAGCGCAACTTTGCAGCCGTTTCTTCTATTGCTGACATATCAACCCTTGATGAAGCCGGAGACGATGCGGTTGAACTCGGGCGCCTTTTCCCATTGCGCCCAATGGCCGCAATTGGGGAACACATGCAGTTGCGCCTTCTGAATCCGGTTCAGCAGGAACAGTGACATATCGAGCGGAATCACCCGGTCCTCGCGGCCCCAGATCAGCAGCACGTCATGCTTCAGGCCGGCCAGATTTTCTTTCCACAATTCTTCCAGCGGCATGCCCTTGCGCATGCGCAGCGGCGGGTTTTTGACGGTTTCGGGATCGGTCGCCGATTTGAAGCGCTGCTGATACAGTTCCTCGGTCAGTTCCGATTTATCGACCACCATGACATCGATGAACGCCTTCAGTTTCGCCATGGTCGGGCCTTCGCCCTCATAGAAACTGAACAGATGCTTGATGCCCTCCGATGGCCAGGGGGTGAACAGCGGCACCGAGCCGCCCGGCCCCATCAGCACCAGACGCCCGGCGCGATCAGGATAATCCAGCGCGAATTTCAGCGCCGTGCCGCCACCCAGCGAATTGCCGATGAAATGCGCCTTGTCGATCTTCAATTCATTCAGCATGTCGCGAATGACTTCGGCAAAGAAGGCAAACAGTCCCGTGTCGGGGCGCACCTTGTCGGTTTTGCCGAAGCCCGGAAGATCGATCATGATGCAGCGGAAATGTTTGGACAGTTCTTCGACATTGCGCTGATAGTTCGACCAGCCGGTCGCGCCCGGCCCGCCGCCATGGATCAGCACCAGCGGATCGCCGGAACCGGCTTCATTGTAATGTACGCGCACCTTGCCCGCCTGTACGAACTTGCTGGTGCTTGCTTCTGTGTGTGCCATTTTTCCTCTCCGTGCTGTTTGGTTCTTGTTGTTTGAATTTATCCGGCGCGCTTATGGCCCCAGATGCTGCCCGATGTGTGTTGCGTGACATGCCAGGTGGCGTCATCAATCACCCGCGCACCCCAGCCATATTCGACTTCAAAGCCGGATGGCGACTGCATGTAGAATGACACCATATGGTCGTTGGTGTGCTTGCCCAGATCCATGCCCAGCTTGATGCCGCGCTCCTTCACCAGATCATGGGTGGCGCCGATATCGTCCAGGCTGTTGAGTTGCAGCATGAAATGGAACAGGCGCTTGGGCAGCCCGATGGGCGCAAGCGCCAGCGTGTGATGGCGCGGATTGCAATGCAGGAACACCAGATCGATGCTGAATTTCGGGGCCAGTTCCATGGTGATATAGTCGCTGATCAGAAAACCCAGCTGGTCTTCATAAAAATGCCGGGCGGCTTTGATGTCCGGCACGGTCAGAACAATATGGCCAAGCCCCTGTTCGCCGGTCTGGAAACCGGAAATCGGGCGGGTGGAATGGAACGGCTGATCAAACACCACCTTCGGCCCGTAGAAAATTTCAATGCGCAGGCCCGCCGGGTCTTTGCAATGGATCATGTCCACCACGGCGCGGGCTTTTTTCTCGTCATCGGTGGCGCGCGTTGTTTCGACGCCGCCTTTGTTCAGCTTCGCTTCCAGCGCTTCCATCTGCGCCTTGCCGGAGACCTCAAAGCCCGCAAAGATGACGTCATCCTCGCCCGATGGATGAATCATAAAACGTCGGCTCATTTCGTCCATGCGCAACAGGGTGGCTCCGTCGCTGCCTTCGCCCGCCACCATCAGGCCCAGCACATTTGCGGCAAAATCCCGCCACGCCGCCATGTCTTTGACGCCGATGCCCAGATATCCCAGGCTGCCGACCTTTGCTTCTACCTGCTGTGCCATGTTCGTCTCCCTATAGCCCTAGTTTCTGGAGCAGATTGATGCCCCCTGATGGTGTGGCGACGCCGCGCGCGGCAAAGCCCCCATCGCAGTTTATGACAGTCCCGGTCGCCATGCGCGAATTTTCTTTGGACGCCAGCAACACATAGGCCCCCGCATAGTCGCCCGGTGCGGGAAAATCTGCAATCGGCATTTTTCCCTTGGTAAGCTCCTGCAAGGGGATGCTGGCGATCGAGCGTTCCGCCAGGCCCAGCGCCGCCGGACCGCGCAGATCCGTGGGGATGGCGCCGGGCGCCACGCCATTGACCCGCACATGGGGCGCGCATTCAAACGCCAATTGCCGTATCAGCCCCACCACCGCATGTTTGGACGCAGTATAAAGCGGCCCGCCGCCATCGGGGTAAAAGCCCGCATTGGACACCGTGAATATCATGCAGCCCTGGCTTTTCACGAGTTCGCGCTGAGCCGCCTTGGCGCCCAGCAGATAGCCCTTCACATTGACCGCAAACAGTTCATCAAACGCCGCCGAAATGGCGTCTCCGGGCAGATCGACCAGTTTCGCGCCATAATCCCAGATCGCCGCATTGCCGATAAAAATATCCAGCGCGCCAAATTTTTCCACTGCCGCCGCTACCGCGCGTTGATGATCTTTCAGCTCGCGCACATCGCCCTGGGTGGCGCAAACGCCTTTGCCGAGATGCGCCGTCAGTTCGGAAATCTTATCCGGCGATTTATCCAGCACGGCAATCTGCGCACCCTCGGCGATAAAACGCTCCGCCACCGCCGCGCCCAGCCCCGATGCGCCGCCGGTGATTAACGCCACCCGTCCGTCCAGCCAGCCCATTTATGTTTCCTTTTTCTGTGCTTTTTTTTCACGCGTAAGCGCCGCCTTCCAGATCGACCAGCACATTATCACCTTCGCGCTTGACGGGATAATATTTTACCGCTTCGGTGGCGGGCGACATTTTCACCTTGCCGGTGCGGATGCAGAAACGCGCCATGTGCAGAGTGCATTCCACCGTGCCGTCTTCAACATAGCCCTCGGACAGCGGCCAGTCGCTATGGGTGCAGGTGTCGCCTATGGCGAAAAACTCGCCGTCCAGATTGAAGATGGCAATGGGCTCCGGTCCCATATCGATGCGTAGTCCCATATCGGTTGGCACGTCCGCCGCCGCGCATACTTTTACAAACGCCATGTGTGTTTCCTTGCACTAATCCAGAAGTTTTAAGTCAAGTCCTGAACAATTTCCCGTCATGAGTGAGCTTTTATGAATTGGCATCTCATCTCCGCCCCTGCTTGTTACGGTGTCGAATTTTTCATTGCCACTGGCGTCTTTGTAGAACGTGTAGAGTTCGATCACCGTCCCAGGGTAAAAGACCATAAAAGTTGCATCGTTTTTTCCTTTCCGTAGCAATCTCACTTCGCCTCCGGCATGTCTGCTAGAGATGATTTCTTGCCGACTATCAATGTATAATAAATCGTAATCTCCCTGACCGGTTCGCACCAGCGTAGTTAGACTGCCTGTTATCTGGTCTTCTCGAAATCCGCTCTTTTCCTTCGGGAGCAAACCGGCGTGATGAAAGTTAGCGAATCCTTGCGGATCCTTGCACGTTACCACAGTGTCGGCGGCGGCTGCGGTGCTAACCGGCATCGCTGTAATAAAAACAGCCGAGATCACGCCCAAAATTATTTGTCTCATAAACCTTCCTTAAATGAGCCGCAGCCTTTTACAGCCTCTCAAACTCCTCCGGGCTGATCCCGGCTTGACGAAGAATGCTGCGTAAAGTTCCAAGTGCGATCTCGCGATGTTTTGGCACGGTAGCTGTACGAATACCGGCGGCGGAGCGCTTTGAAAACTTAACGTGACTGCCTGTCGTTCCGGCCTCCATCCAGCCTGCGGCCAGCAATCGCCGCCGCACTTCCCGATATGGCAGGTTTTTAAGCGGCATTCACCTTTACTTCTACGGGCCGCAGGATTGGCGAAAGCGAGGCGACGGGCGGGCTGAAGTGCAGCGCGAGCGCGTCGGCTAAATTCTTCAGGGCCGCTGATTCGCTGGTCCCCTGGCTTGCGACATCAACCTCGAGACATTGGGCGACGTACCACTTGCCTTCACGCCAAATGCTCGCCGTATATTTACTTTTCTTGCGCATCGTAACTCCTGTTCTCTGGCTCTCAGGCGCTAAAAAAACATGCTGAGATTGTTGGAAAGAACCGTGGACTGATCAAGTGTGATGTCGCGTGTGACGATTTCCCAGCCCAGTGGAGTTTCGGCGCGGCGGATCAGGTCCGTGCGTCCGCCCACCAGATGATCGACCTGGCGTTCAAGGCGAGAACGGTAGAGATGAAAATAGGAATGCACGATGTAACTGTCCGGTGCGCCGCCTGCCTCCACGCGCACATTGCTGATCATGTGGCGGGTGCGCGAGGGCGGTTCTTCCGCCCAGGCCATGCCGGTTTCCAACCGTTTCAGCCGCACATGGATGCTGGCTTTGGTGTCATCGAACAGAAAGCTTTCATCATCGCGCGAATATTCGTGATCGCGTTCGCGCGCCTGCCGGTTGAAGGTCAGCGGCATGCGATAGCGCAAGGTCTCGGCCAGATGCGCATACCAGTCGCGGTAGCGGCGCTGATCCAGCAGGGCGGCTTCGGCATATAGAAACTGTTCCAGTTCCCATTGCAGTTGCGGGGTGACGGCGGGCGCGGCGGATGGTTTACTGGCGGCGCTGGACATGGCCTACTCCGCCGCTCTGGTTTTGACGTCAGCGGGATAGAGCGAGGCCCAGTCATCAGTGGCGATCATCTTGCCCCAATGGCTGTAAAAGCCGCGCGCCGCTTCCTCGCCATAGACATTGCCGATGACGCCGGGCCATATCGGATCATTGGCGTTGGTGTGGCCTTTGCCCATGCCAGTATTGAACAGCGCCTGGCGCGATTTGAAACCACGCAGCCCTTTCTGGATCATCACCCAGTTTTCGCCGTCATCCTGTTCCAGAATGCCGCCGACACTGAAGGTGCGCATAACCCCCAGGCGATATTCTTCTTTCACTTCTGGCGGCGCGTTTTTATCCACTACGGTTACCGCCCAGACCTCAATCTCGTTCGGTCCTCGCGGATGCCAGGCGCGCAGGGTCTGCACACCGGGCAAAAATGACAGGCTTGGGAAGATCGTCATATGCGCGCCGTTGATGCGATCGGCGCGCGCATCGCCAAGGCGCTCACGGCAGGCCTCGCGCGATTCCCTTGCGTAATATTTGCCCGCCGTGGGGCCGATAAGACCCAGCAGCAGCCGGTCCTCACGTTCTTCCACAGGAATGAATTTTTCCGGGCCGCTGAAAAAGCCGGTGCCGTGGCCGCCGGTGGTGGCGCGGAATTGCAGGCCTGTATCCGGCCATTTGGCGAATTCCGCGGGCACGCCATCGGGCAGGGCGGCGATAGTCGGCGACACATGCGACACCGGCGCATGATACATGTCGCTGCAAAATTGTTCGGCGGCGAATTTCCAGTTGCAGCCGATCACCCATTTGGTGACGCCGCCCAGCACTTCGGTGCCGCCCTCCATGCGATCCAGAAACGCATCCATATAGAATTTCGCTTCGCCCAGATAGGCGTCCAGGCTTGGCGCATTGGCGTCCCAGGTGGCGAAAATCAGCCCCTTATAGGTTTCGACCTTGGCGGTCTGTTTGGCGCCCCAGGCCTTTTTGTCGATCTCGTTAAAATAGGCATTAGCTTCAAACGGCACATTTACCAGATCGCCGGAAGTATCATAGGCCCAGCCATGATAGGAACAGGTGAAGGCGCGCGCATTGCCGCCATCGGCGCGGCACAGTTTCATGCCGCGATGACGGCACTGGTTCAGGAACACGCGCACCGACATATCCTTCTGGCGCACCACCAGCACCGGATCTTCGCCAATATAGGTGGCGAAGAAATCACCCGGCTTTTGAATTTGCGCCTCATGTGCAACAAAAATCCAGGCGCGGCCAAAAATCCGCTCCAGTTCAAGCTGGTAAAGCTGTTCATCGGTATATATGCGCGGGTCCAGGGCGCCGCGTGTTTCATCCACCAGGTCCAAAACGGCCGCCCGCGTCCAGCCGGTGGGGCCGGACAGGAGGGAAACCAGTTCATCCTTGCCGCTCATGCCGCCTCCCCTGATCTATATCTATTGTCTCATTGTTTTATTGCTTTAGCATACTCCGCTTTCAGGTGTAGTCTAGGCAAAAATATAAAGGGGAGGCAGCGCTTAGCATGCCGCAAAATGTTTATATAACGGAGGATCGTGCGCGCGGTCTGTTCAAGGTGTCGCGCAACGCCTTTGTTTCACAGCAAGTGCTGGCGGAGGAACATGCGCGGATTTTTGAGCGCTGCTGGCTGTATCTCGGCCATGAATCGGAATTGGCGAAACCGGGTGATTTTGTCACCCGCGCAATTGCCGGGCGCAATCTGATTTTTAACCGCGACCGGGGCGGCGTGGTCAACGCTTTCTATAATACCTGCACCCACCGGGGCGCATTTGTATGCCGTGAGACCAAGGGCAATGCGAAAGTCTTTCAGTGCTTCTATCATGGTTGGGCCTTTTCCGATGACGGCAAACTGATCGACCAACCGGGCAAGGAAGCCTATTGCGAAGGCTTCAATGATAAGGGGTCGAGCAATCTGGCGCGGCTGGAACGGCTGGAGAATTATCGCGGCTTTTATTTCATTAATTTCGACAGAAACGCAATCAGCCTCGAAAACTATCTGGGCGATGCGCGGCCCTTCATCGATCTGGTGGTGGATCAGGCCGAAACCGGCATGGAAATCATCGGCGGCACGCAACAATACGCCATCGACGCCAACTGGAAGCTGCTGACCGAAAACAGCGTGGACGGCTATCACGCCATGACCACGCACGCGACCTATATGGACTATCTGGGCAATAGTGGCGCACTGGCGCGGGTCGGCATGGCGGGCGGCGCGCATGCGCTGGGCAATGGCCATGCGGTGATCGAATATTCCTCGCCCTGGGGCCGGCCGATTGCGCAATGGGTGCCCACCTGGGGCGAAGCCGCCAAACAGGATGTGGCCGATATCAAGGCGCGGCTGGTTGCCCGCACCGGGCAGGAAAAGGCCGAGCGTATGTCGAGCCTTAACCGCAATCTGCTGATCTTTCCCAATCTCGTCATTAATGACGTAATGGCAATCACCGTGCGCACCTTTTATCCGCTGACGCCGGACCGCATGACCGTTAATGCCTGGGCGCTCGGGCCGCGCGAGGAAGATGCGGCGATGCGCGAGCGCCGCCTGTTCAACTTCCTCGAATTTCTCGGCCCCGGCGGATTCGCGACCCCCGATGATGTGGAGGCATTGGAAATGTGCCAGCGCGGTTATAAGAACATTCAGGCAGTAGGCTGGAACGATATATCCAAGGGCATGCTGCGCGAAAAACCCGGAACCAATGATGAATTGCAGATGCGCGCCTTCTGGCGGCACTGGAACCTGTTAATGACCACGGCGCCGATGGAAGCCGCGGCGGAATAAGCAAGGGAGCGTTACACGGATGGAAAAACAGTCAACCAATATCCGCAGCCAATATGTCATCGATGATGGCGATAGGGGGCTGTTCAAGGTGGCGCGCACGGCCTTTGTCGATGACGCAGTGCTGGCGGACGAGCGGCAAAGGATATTTGAGCGTTGCTGGCTGTATCTGGGCCATGAATCGGAATTGGCGAAACCGGGTGATTTTGTCACCCGTGTCATTTCCGGGCGCAATCTGATTTTTAACCGCGACAGGGGCGGCGCGATCAACGCCTTCTACAACACCTGCACGCATCGCGGCGCCATGGTGTGCCGCGAGGCCAAGGGCAATTCCAAGGTCTTTCAGTGCTTCTACCATGGCTGGGCCTTTTCCGATGAGGGCAAGCTGATCGACCTGCCAGGAAAGGAGGCCTATTGCGAAGGCTTCAATGATAGTGGATCCAGTAATCTGGCGCGGCTGGAACGGCTGGAAAATTATCGCGGCCTGTATTTCGTCAATTTTGACCGTAATGCGGCGCCGCTTGATGCCTATCTGGGCGGGGTTAAGGAATATATCGATCTGGTCATGGATCAGGCCGAAACAGGCATGGAGATCGCGGGCGGCACACAACAATATGCAATTGACGCCAACTGGAAGCTGCTCTGCGAAAACAGCATTGATGGCTATCATGGCGGCGTCACCCATGCGACCTATATGGATTATCTCGCCAATACCGTGGGCAGCATGACCAATTCTGGCATGGGGGGCGGCGGGCGTCAGCTTGGCGGCGGACATGCGGTTATTGAATATGCGGCCCCCTGGGGACGCCCCGTGGCGCAGCATGTGCCGGCCTGGGGCGAAGACGGCAAACAGGATATTGTGGCTATCATGGCCCGGCTGACCCGGAACTTTGGCGAGGAACGCGCCAGGCGCATCGCGCTGATGAACCGCAATATTCTGATTTTCCCGAACCTGGTGCTGAACGATATCATGGCGATCACCCTGCGTACCTTTTATCCGATTGCGCCAGACCGCATGCATGTCAACGCCTGGGCGCTGGCCCCCAGGGAAGAAACTCCGGTAATGCGCGAACGCCGCCTGTTCAACTTTCTGGAATTTCTGGGGCCGGGCGGTTTCGCCACGCCCGATGATGTGGAGGCGCTGGAAATGTGCCAGCGCGGCTATAAAAATCTGCATGCCGTCGCCTGGAACGATATTTCCAAGGGCATGAACCGCGAGCAGCCCGGCACAACAGACGAATTGCAGATGCGCGCCTTCTGGCGGCAATGGAACACACTTATGACGGCAAAGGAGGCGGCCGAATGAGCCAGACAATGACAAAGGGCGCCAATGCCCCGGAAATGACCCGCCACGATTTTGAAGATTTTCTGTATATGGAGGCGGCCCTGCTCGATGAATGGCGGCTGAACGAGTGGCTGACGCTTTTCACCGATGATGCGCGCTATATGGTGCCGTCCACCGATTGCACCGATGCCTCGACGCCCGCCGATTCACTGTTCTACATTGCCGATGACCGCTTCCGTCTGGGCGAACGGGTGTTGCGGCTGAACAAAAAAACCGCACATGCGGAATGGCCGCGCTCCAAAACCCGGCACATGGTGCATAATGTCCGTATACGAAGTGTTGAAGGAAATGTCTATGCGGTGACATGCAATTTTGTCACCTACCGCACCAAGAACGATGTCACCAATACCTATATCGGCCATCATGAATACAAGATTGTGGTGGGCGCGGACGGGCCGAAGATCGCCGAAAAACGCTCGGTGCTGGATCTGGATTCAATCCGCGCACTGGGCAAGATCAGCATTATTATATGAGGTGAAAAAGATGGCCCCGAATTTCAGGTACAAAAAACTCGGCTATGTGGCGCTGAACGTCACCGACATGGCCAAGTCAGCGGCGTTTTACGAAAACATGGTGGGGCTTGACCCCGCAGGCGATGGCGCGGACGGCTGCAAGTTTTTCCGGTGCAGCAATGACCATCACAATATCATTCTCTACCCCGGAAAGGTTGGCGGGCTGAAGCGTGTTGGCTGGGAAATGGAGGATGACCGCAATCTGGACATGGCGTTCGGGCATTTCAGCGAGATCGGCCTGAAGCCGCACTGGCTTGATGCGGCGGAATCAAACGCCCTGAGCCAGGGCCGCACCTTCCGCATGATAGAGCCTAACACCGGCGCGACATTTGAATATTACGCCACCATCACCCAGTTCGTGCCAAACTATTCGCAGAAAATCACCAAGATCGCGCGGCTGGGCCATGTGGTGCTGAGCGTGGTGGATTTCGACAAGACACTGAAATTCTTCACCGAACAGTTGAACTACCGGGTGTCCGATTATATCAGCGGCATCATCGCTTTCACCCGCTGTTTCCCGAACCCCTATCATCACAGTCTGGCCATCGGCAAGGCGAATGAAAACCGGCTGAACCATGTGAATTTCATGGTCACGGATATTGATGATGTCGGCCGGGGCAATGTGCGCGCGCGCCA
>DAIOWE010000065.1:0-14532 GCA_036758605.1 Pseudomonadota bacterium
TCCCACGCAATCATCTGATTTCTGATCCAGGTGAGCTGGCGCTTGGCATAGTTTCGGGTGGCGGTCTGGGCCTGTGCCAGCGCCGCATCGGGTTCCAGCGCCCCATAGAGCAGGCCGCGCAGCGGCGCCAGCCCCACCGCCCGGAACAGTGGCAGATCCCTGTCCAGCGATCTCGCCTGCGCCATTTCCTCAAACGCCGCCACTTCGCGCAGCGCGCCTGCGACCAGCATGGCCTCAAAACGTTCATCGCATCTGGCATACAGTTCGGATCGTTCCGGCATCAGGGCGACATGCAACAATTGCCCGGAAAATAACGGCGGGGCGGGTTTTTCCTGCCATTCAGCCAGCGAAATGCCGGTGCTTTTCAGCACTTCCCAGGCGCGCAGCAGGCGTTGCGGGTCGCTGGGGCGCAGGCGCGCGGCCATTTGCGCATCCACCGCCGCCAGTCTGGCATGAAACGCCTCGGGCCCGATTTGCGCCATTTCCGCCCGCGCTGCGGCGCGAATATCCGGATCGATCTCCGGGATCGGCGCCATGCCTTCGGTCAAAGCGCGAAAATACAGGCCGGTGCCGCCTACCAGAATCGGCAATTGCCCCCGCGCGCAGATTTCTGCAATGGCTTTGGCCGCCAGCACCGCCCATTCGCCTGCCGAACAGGGTTCATCCACCGCGCGAAAGCCATACAGATGGTGCGGCGCACGGGCCTGATCCACCACGCCAGGGCGCGCCGTCAGGATTGGCAATTCGCGATAGACCTGCATGCTGTCGGCATTCACAATGGCTGCCCCGCCCATCGGGACCAGAGCCTCGGCCAGCCGCAAGGCCAGAGCGGACTTGCCGCTGGCGGTTGGCCCTGCAATAAGAAGTGCACGCTGTTGTGTCATCTACAAACCTGAAGTTTCGAACCCATGCACCATATCATCACCCTGATCTGCAATCCGGCCAATGTCGTGCTCGACACCTCTATCATTGCGGAGCTGAGCGAGGTACTGCAAAAGGCAGGCGGCCTGCCCTCGCGCATGGAATGGCTGAACGGGCCGATTGCGGCAGAGATGGAATGCGCCGGACTGCAACCCGCAGCAATCGAAGACATGCTGCGCGATGCGCTGGACGGCGAACCGGTCGATGTGGTGGTGCAGCAGACCGGCGAACAGCGCAAGCGCAAACTGCTGATCGCCGATATGGACAGCACCATCATCACGGTGGAGTGCCTGGACGAGCTGGCGGATTTTGCGGGCAAGAAGGCGGAAGTGTCCGCCATCACCGAACGCGCCATGCGCGGCGAACTGGTGTTCGAGGACGCCCTGCGTGAACGCATCGCCATTCTGGCGGGCCTGCCGGAAAGTGCGTTACACGATGCCTATGCCGAACGTGTGCGCCTGATGCCCGGCGCGCGCACCCTGGTGCGCACCATGGCGGCATTTGGTGCGCAGACCCTTCTGGTTTCCGGCGGCTTTACTTTTTTCACCGAACGGGTGGCGGCGGAAGCAGGCTTTCATGCGCAGCGCGCCAATCGCCTGATATTTGACGCGGGTGGGTTGCGCGGCGTGGCAAACCCCATATTGGGGCGTGAGGCGAAATTACAGGCCCTGATTGAAACATGCGCGGCACACGGAATATATGAACATCAGGCCATGGCCATTGGCGACGGGGCCAATGATCTGGCGATGATCCAGGCGGCGGGAATGGGCGTGGCGTTCCATGCCAAACCTGTGGTGGCGGCAGCTGCGCGCGCCCGCATCGATCATGGTGATCTGACCGCGCTGCTATACCTGCAAGGCTATCGCGGCAGCGATTTTGTACGGGATTGAATAACATCTGATGCGCACGCAATTCAGCCCTGAACAGTTGCGCGATGCGGATATGGCGCAATCGGAAAAAATTCTGCGCGCCTGTGTGCATTGCGGGTTTTGTAACGCCACCTGCCCGACCTATTTGCAAACCGGCGACGAGAATGACGGGCCGCGCGGGCGCATTTATCTGATGCGCGAAATGCTGCAAAGCGACGCCGCGCCGGATGCACGCACGGTGGCGCATATTGATGGCTGCCTGTCCTGTCTGGGCTGCGCCACCACCTGTCCGTCGGGCGTGGATTATATGCGGCTGGTCGATCATGCGCGGGCGCATATTGAAACACACTATCGGCGGCCTTTGGTTGATCGCATGTTTCGCGCGGCGCTGAATTTCGTACTGCCGCACCCGGCGCGGTTTGCATTTGCCGTGCGGTTGGGACGGCTGGCCGCGCCATTTGTACGATTAATGCCAAACCGGCTGGCGCGGATGGCCGCGATGGCCCGTTTTGGGGACCAGAAAATAATGATGTCATTGCGAGGAGCGCAGCGACGTGGCAATCCAGAGCCTCATTCGGAGGCCTTCGAGCGTGGCTCTGGATCGCCGCGCTTCGCTCGCGATGACAAAGAAAATGTGAAGATACGCGGCGAAACGAAAAAGCTTCGCGTAGCGCTTCTGAATGGTTGCGTGCAGCCAACGTTAGCGCCAGAAATAAATGCCGCCACCATCCGTCTGCTGACGCGCCTTGGCGTTGAAGTTATAGTGCCGGAAAGTGCGGGCTGTTGCGGCGCGCTAAGCCACCATTTGGGGAAAACCGGCGCCGCCAAACAATTCGCCCGCGCCAATATACGGGCATGGATGGCATGTGTGAACAGCGGCGGGCTGGATGCAATCCTGATCACCGCATCGGGCTGCGGCACACAGGTAAAGGATTACGGCCATATGCTGCGAGATGATACAACGTATGCGGAAGATGCCGCGCACATATCCGCAATCACACGGGACATCGGCGAATTTCTGTCTGATCTTGATTTGCCGGAACCTGCACACAGGCAGAATGTTCGCGTCGCCTATCACGCCGCCTGTTCGCTGCAACATGGGCAAAAACGCAGTGGCAATGTTGAAAGCCTGTTACAAAAAGCGGGCTTTGAAGTGATGATCCCGCGCGATGCGCATCTGTGCTGCGGGGCGGCGGGCAGTTACACCTTGTTACAGCCGGAAATGAGCGAACGTCTGGCGGCCGGCAAGGCGGAAAATCTGCTGGCGCTGACGCCTGATTTTATCGCCACCGGAAACATTGGCTGTCAGGTGCAGATTGCGGGCGCCGCGCAAACCCCCACCCTGCATTGGGTGCAGTTGCTGGACATGGCGCTGAACGGCCCGGATTAATCCGCCAGCGGCAGATGCGTTGCAAACCACGCATTGAGTGGCGCAAACGCGGGGTGCCGCAAGTCCTGGCGCAGATAGGCGCGCACCCGGGGGATTAATTTCAGATAAGCGGGCTTCTTATCGCGTTTGGCGAGGCGTGCGAAAATTCCCAGAATTTTGCAATTGCGTTGCCCGCCCGAAATCGCATAGGCCGCGCGGAACACCGCATCGTCAAATGCGGGGTTCATAGACCCGGCGCCGGCACAATAGCGATCCAGCATCTGTGTCTGCAGTTCAGACGGCACATCGCGGCGCGCATCTTCCAGCAGGGACACCAGATCATAGGCGGGGCTGCCCAATAGCCCATCCTGAAAATCAATCAGCCCGACCCGCGCAATACCCGTGCGCTGCGGCAGCCAGAACAGGTTCTGCGCGTGATAATCGCGCAGTACCAGCACCGGGGTTGCTGGTTGCGTCAATGCAAAATAATGCCGCCAGTGCGCCACATATTCATCCCGCGCGGCGTCGCCCAGCGCCTTGCCCGTCACTACCGGCGCATACCATTCGCTGAGAAGCAGAACCTCGGCTTCCTGCGCATCCGCATCATAATGGCTTAAATGATGATCGCCGCCATCGCCCACCGTCAAACTGTGCGGAACCGGGGCCGCATGCAGAGCCAGCAGCACGTCAATGGCCGCCGCGTAAAGTTCGGTTTCATCCGCGCCATCGGGAATCGCCCGTGCAAACAGATCGTCTCCCAGATCTTCCAGCAACAGCAGACCGCGCGGCAAATCCGCCGCCAGGATTTCCGGCGCACTCAGTCCCAATCCGCGCAAATGGTTTGCAACGCCCACAAAGGGGCGGCAGTCGGTCGCCAGATGCGCCACAGCATTATAGGCCGCCGCCTGGGGCGAGCGAAGCTGATCGCCGCCGGGGGGCGCATTCATCAGCATGGCTTTGCCCTTTGCCCCGGTCAGGCGCTGATAGCTGCGATAGCCCGCATCATCGGCAAGCGGTGTGCGCATGGCGCCGCCCCATCCGGCGCGGTTCAAAAATTCAATGATTTCCTGTTCGCGTTCAGACATTTTGCATCCGTTTTACCCAACTGCCATAACCCGCCAGGCGCATGCGCCGCCTGGTATCCTCAAAACCTGCATCGGCGGGGATTTCAAGATAAATCTCCAGCCGGTCCGCAGGCAGCAGAAGCCCCAGCCGTTCGGGCCATTCAATCAGGCTGACGCCGGCGGCAAGGGCTTCTTCCAGGCCCAGTTCCCAGGTTTCATCCGGCGCGGTGAGACGGTACAGATCAAAATGCCACAGGCTGAGCGGCCCGATCTGATATTGCTGCACCAGCGAAAAGGTCGGGCTTGGCACTTCTTCCACTATGCCCAATGGCGCCTGCAGGGCATGGATCAGCGCCCTGGCAAAAGCGGTTTTACCCGCGCCCAAATCGCCATGTAGCGCCACCACATCGCCTGCCCGCAATAGCGGCGCAAGCCGGGCGGCCAGCGCGGTGGTCGCCGCCATATCCGGCAAATCAAAGCAACGCTCCACCGTCTCCTCATTTATCTGTAAATCCGGCATATTATTATATGTGCTTCTACTTGATTTGGCGGCCCGCATGACCGATGTTGGGAAACCAATATTCAACAACGAACATGGATTACATATGTCTACGACACCTGGCGCCACTTTGACTACCGACATTGCCATTATTGGCGCGGGCCCTGTGGGCCTGTTTGGCGTATTTGCCGCCGGTATGCTGAATATGAAAACTGTTCTGATTGATTCGCTGGAGATGATCGGCGGCCAGGTCACAGCATTGTATCCGGAAAAGCCGGTCTATGACATTCCCGGCTACCCGGCGATTGAAGCGCAGCAATTGATCTTTAATCTCGAAAAACAGGGTGCGCCATTCAATCCCGTGCATCTGCTGGACCAGCAGGTGATGACGCTGGAAAAACAGCCGGAGGGTAGCAGCCATTACTGGAAACTGACCACCAGCAAAAACAGCACGGTCCATGCCAAGGCGATTATCATCGCGGCGGGCGTGGGTGCGTTTGGCCCCAACCGCCCGCCGGTCGAAAAGCTGGATATTTATGAAGCGACCGGCAATGTGCATTATCTGGTGAAAAAGCGCGAAGCGTTTCGTGGCAAGAAACTGGTGATCGCAGGCGGCGGTGACAGTGCGGTGGACTGGGTGATGTCGCTGAAGGAAATTGCGGCGCGCGTCGCCATTGTGCACCGTCGTGACGGGTTTCGCGCGGCCGACGCCAATGTGGACAAAATGCGCGCCTGGGCGGCGGCGGGCGAAATTGATTATGTCGTGCCCTATACGGTCAAATCGCTGCATGGCGATGGCGGCAGGCTGAGCGGGGTCGAGGTGGAAAGTAAATCCGGCAACCGCATTCTGGAAGCCGATCATTTTCTGGCATTCTATGGCCTGTCCAACAAGCTGGGACCAATCGCCGAATGGGGCCTGGATCTGGACAAGAAACATATTCATGTCGATCCCGCCACCTGTGTCAGCAATATTCCCGGCATCTTTGCGGCGGGCGACATCGCGCTTTATCCCGGCAAGCTGCATCTTATTCTGGCGGGATTTTGCGAAATCGAAATGGCCTGTCATGCGGCCTATAAAATCGTACACCCGGATGTGGAGCTGAAATTCGAATATTCGTCGGCTAAGGGTGTACCCGGATCGCCCGGGTCTCCGACGGCTGACTGACCGGGCGGCCATTCGATGCGGCTATCACATTAACGGGCAGATTGCAGATAACCTTTGTGCCCTGATTAAGCTCGGATTCCACCTCTACCCAGCCGTCATGCAGTTCAACCAGGCTGCGCACCAGCGACAGGCCAATGCCCGCGCCCTGTTCCTTGCCTTTTGCGGAACGGGATTCGAAAGAGTTGAACATATTGTCCTGGTAATTCCGGTCAATGCCAACGCCTTTGTCCCGGACCCATAGCTGGCATATTTCGCGGCCATCGGGCGCAATATGCCTATTGGCGCCGATGGCAATTTCATCGCCTGCTGAGGAAAACTGAATGGCGTTCGACATCAGATTAAACATCACCTGTTTAATGCGCCGCGTATCGGCAAAAATGAAACCAATATCGGCCGGGCAATCCAGTGTCAGCGTCATATCGGATTCCCGCGCGCGCTGACGTGATAGTTCGCGTACAGATAATAGCAATCCCCGTACATCCAGTTCACCCCGTGACAGGGACATATGCCCGGCTTCGATAGTTGCAAGATCAATCACGTCATTTACCAGCGCCAGCAGATGATGCGAGGCCTCCAGCAAGCCTTGCGAATATTCATGCTGGCGTTCATTCAGGGTTCCAAAAAATTCGTGCTCCAGAATTTCTGCAAAACCGATAATCGAGTTGAGCGGGGTGCGGAACTGATAGGATATATGCGTGATGAATTCAGATTTCAGCCGATCTGTCGTCTCCAGCGCGTCATTGCGCTCACGCAGGGCATGCTCTATCTGGACGGAACTTGTAACGTCTGTGAAGCTCAGCATGCTGCCGCCATCGGGCAGTGGCACAACCATGCAATCAACAACCAAATTATCATTGGGCTGAAAGCGCATCAGGTGCATTTCCCGCGTGGTGTCGGCGCCCGTTATGCGCGCCTTGATCTGATCCCAACCGTTCAATTCAGGCGCTGACGCCTGATATACCGGCAACAACTCATCAATATGCGGATTACCGGCCAAGTGTTTTTCGTCTATATTCCAGATGCGCAGCAAGGCCGGATTATACAGGCCTAGCCTGCCATCGACGCCAAACACCGCGACGCCCTCCTGCAGGCTGTTCAGCGTTTCAAGCTGCACCCTGGACAGCGCATTCAGGGACCGTTCCAGGCTCAGCAATTTGGTCAGGTCTTCATACAGAACAAATAACCCGCCCTGTGGGCGCGCCTGGGTCACGACGCGCAGGGTGCGTTCATTTGGCAGTTGCCAGATTTCTTCCTGGCTGTCGATCAGATTTGAATAAAAGCCAAGCTGCTTTTTCTTCCAGGCCGGGAAATCGGCCTGCTCCGGAATGCGGCGTGATTCGCGCATCGCTTCCAGAACTTCGCCATGATCAGGACCACCTGCCAGCCAGTCGACAGGCAGGCTCCAGAGATCGGCAAAGCTCTGATTGAAGAACTCCAGCGTGCGGTCAGACGAAAAAATCGCCACCGGCGTATGCAGCAGGTTAAGACTGGCGCGCTGCGCCGCCAGTTGCTTGCGGACCTCGTTTTGGGCGTCGTCAATTTCGGTCACATCAACAGCAATGCCAACGCTGCCCTTACGGGAAATTACCTCAAAAAGATCCAGTGTGCGCCGCTGACCCGAAATAACCGTCCGTAGACGATGCAAATTTCCAGGATCTCCTGTTTCCAGCAATGCGCGCCGGTCGATCAATTCTTCCCCGCGCGCCACCACAGCTTCGACAGATGGGATATCGACGGCCCGGCAATAAGCCGCATTGACCCAATTCAGGCGGCCATTAATATCGCGGCGCCAGGCGGGATAGGGAATACCGTTTATTGCGTCGCGCAGAAAATCCCGTTCTTCCCGCGTTTCCGTCAAGGCGTCGCGCAGGGTGATGATTTCCTTGAAGGCCTCACTGACATCCGAAATGGACAGGGCGGTTCCGGCCGCAACCGGTTTTCCACTGCATGCCAGGGTGCGATCATCCTGGCAGAAAAGCGGGAAGGCGAAACCTGTTCCCTGATCCTGCAATATCCGTATGGCCTCCTGCAATTCGGCCTGTGATGTCGCGGTCAGCCCCGTGCAAAAAGCGGAAAAAGCCTGCTCGCCATTCATGCCGGTATAGGCCGCGCCATCCGTATAGACCCGCAGGGCGCCATCCCCGTCCCACAGGAACAGGGTGCCCGAACCTGCATTCAGCAGCGCCTCCAGCGTTTCCAGTTGCGCCTGTAACCGCGCGGCAGTACGCATCTGCTGGCGCCATTGCGCGGTCGCGGCACGGCCCTGACGCCAGGCATACAGACCGACACCGCCGACAAGCGCGGCGATGGCCAGCATCAGTAGCGGGATATATTCTTGCAATTGCCCCATAATGCCACCAGCCTTGCCCGGCAATGGTTAACAGAGCGTTAACAGGGTGTTAACAGATGCCGGATATGGCCCTAATAGCGGTATTGCTCTGCCTTGAACGGCCCATTTGGGTTTAGCCCAAGATAGCTGGCCTGCTTGTCCGACAGCGTGGTCAATTGCGCCCCAAGCTTGCCCAGATGCAGACGGGCCACCTTTTCGTCCAGATGCTTGGGCAACACATAAACGCGCTTTTCGTATTTGGACGCATTGCGCCACAGTTCAATCTGCGCCAGCACCTGATTGGTAAACGAAGCGCTCATCACAAAGCTGGGATGGCCGGTGGCGCAACCCAGATTGACCAGCCGTCCTTCGGCCAGCAGAATCATCCGCTTGCCATCCGGAAACAGAACCTCATCGACCTGGGGCTTGACGTTTTCCCATTTGTAATTGCGCAACGCCGCCACCTGAATTTCGGAATCGAAATGGCCGATATTGCAGACAATTGCGCGGTCTTTCATCATGCGCATATGCTCCAGCGTGATCACATCCACATTGCCGGTGGCGGTCACGAAAATATCGCCCAGGGGGGCTGCCTGTTCCATGGTGACGACCTGATAACCTTCCATCGCCGCCTGCAAGGCGCAGATCGGATCAATTTCAGTAACCATCACCCGCGCACCCTGTGAACGCAGCGACGCCGCCGAACCTTTGCCCACATCGCCAAATCCGCACACGACAGCAACCTTGCCCGCCATCATCACATCGGTGGCGCGCTTGATGCCGTCGACCAGACTTTCGCGGCAGCCATAGAGATTATCGAATTTCGATTTCGTCACGGAATCATTGACATTGATTGCCGGGATTTTCAGCGTTCCCGCCTTCGCCATATCATAGAGGCGCAGGACGCCGGTGGTGGTTTCTTCCGACACGCCTTTTACATCATTCAGCAGATCGGGATATTTGTCATGCATCAGCCGGGTCAGATCGCCGCCATCATCCAGCAGCATGTTCGGCTTCCATCCGCCGGGGCCGGTAATGGTCTGTTCCAGGCACCATTCATATTCTTCTTCGGTTTCACCCTTCCAGGCAAATACGGGAATGCCGACCGCCGCAATGGCCGCCGCCGCCTGATCCTGGGTTGAGAATATATTGCAGGATGACCAGCGAATGGTCGCGCCCAGATCGACCAGCGTTTCAATCAGCACCGCCGTCTGGATCGTCATATGCAGACAACCGATAATGCGCGCACCCGCCAATGGCTTTTGTCCATGAAATTCCGCACGCAGCGCCATCAACCCCGGCATTTCGGTTTCGGCGATGGTGATTTCCTTGCGCCCCCAGGCGGCCAGAGACATATCGGCGACTTTATAATCCTGTGCTGCGGCCATCTGGCGGCTCCTGTGTTCGTTTGAAAGGGGGCGCTAAGTATATAAGCCCAAGCTGTTAACGCGGGCTTATAGCAAGCCCGGCAAAGGGCTGCAAGTCATATATAAAGAAATCTTTATATTGTTATGTAAGATAGAAAAACCCCATATTCAGCAGTCTTCTCCAAAGCCGCTACTGACCAGCCCTTCCAGCGCATCAAGCACCGCCACAGCATCCGGCCCTTCAGCGGACACCTCGATCTCGCTATCTCTGGCGGCCCCCAGCATCAGCAATCCCATGATGGAGGCGCCGCTGACGGTCTGGCCGTCGCGGCTGACTTTCACTTCGGCATCGAACTCCGCCACGCATTTGACGAATTTGGCGGAACTGCGGGCGTGCAGGCCACGGCGGTTGCAGATGGTAAAAATGCGGGCCGGGGGAGAGGTGTTCAATTGTCCTCGCCGCTCAATACTTTGGAAGCAATCGAAATATATTTGCGCCCGGCGTCGCGCGCCTGCGTCACCGCCTGGTCCAGCGGACAATTCTGGCGCACCGACGCAAGCTTGATCAGCATCGGCAGATTAACCCCGGCAAGCACTTCGACATTCGGTTGCTTTAGTATCGAGATCGCCAGATTGGACGGCGTGCCCCCAAACATATCGGTCAGCAGGATGACGCCCTGGCCCGTATCCACAGCCTCCACGGCGGCCACAATATCCGCGCGGCGAAGCTCCATATCATCATCGGGGGCGATGCAGACGGCGCGGGTCTGTTCCTGCGGCCCAACCACATGTTCCATGGCGGCGAGAAATTCCTCGGCCAGACGGCCATGGGTAACAATCACCAAACCAATCATCGCGTGTTTACCACTTACCCATCGCCTTTATGGTCAACGTCATGACGTGACCTGCGCGGGACATTATGCCGCGCGCACCTGAACTGTCAATTACCGGCATCCGCCCCGATGTCCCGATGGCGTACTTCCGCATCATGTCCGGAAACCCGCAAATATTCGGTCAGGCTTTCTGCAAAAAATACCGACCGGTGCCGCCCGCCTGTACACCCAACCGCGATCGTCAGATAGCTTTTGCCTTCGCTTGTATAACCTTCCATCAAAGTGTGCACCAGCCTTCCAAATGATTCCAGCGTGGGGGCAAATTGCGCATCACCACTGATGAAGGCGCCCACTTCCGGGTTCTGCCCGCTATGGGCGCGCAACGCCGCCACATAATGCGGATTTTTCAGGAAGCGCACATCCAGCACCAGATCCGCCTCGCGCGGGATGCCGCGCCGGTAGGAAAACGAAATCACCGAAATCGCCAGACCCGCCGCCGATAGCGCATAATATCCGGTAATCAGCGCGCGCAGATCATGGGTGCTGAGCATGGTGGTATCAATAACCTGTTCGGCCTGATCGCGCAGGCTGATCATCGCGGCGCGTTCCGCCGCAACCGCATCGCGCAGGCGCTGGCCCGATGGCCCCAAGGGATGGCGCCGCCGGGTTTCGGTAAAACGGCGAAACAGCAATTCATCATCGCAATCCAGAAACAGCAGTTCCACCGCCATGTCGCCACGCGCCCGCAGCCAGGATAAAAACTCGCTCAGACGTTCTGGCGAGAATTCCCGGGTGCGGCTGTCCACGCCGATGGCAAGCCCCTGTGGCCCTGTTGCCAGCGAACGTTGCGCAATCGCCCAGTCGCCCGCCAATTGCCAGGCCAGGCTGAGCGGCAGATTATCAACCGCATCATACCCCAGATCCTCCAGCGCCTTCATGGCGGAGCTTTTGCCCGCACCGGAAAGCCCGCTGACGATCAGCAGCCGGTCCTGACGATTTGGCGTATTCATTACGGGTTCATCTCCGCTGCAACGATCTGACGCAGCGCCTGACGCAGCTTTGCAGGGGCGCTGTGTTCAAACGGCGCAAGCACAAGGCGGGGCAAAGCAGCGCCGAGTATTTCCTCAAAAGCCGGTTCGGGCAAGCGCGCAATCTGTTCCGCATCCATCAGATCCACCAGCAAATGCACTTTGGCCATATCCTTGTACGTCACGCGCACGATGCCAACACCGCGCACTTCCAGCATGCCCGCAATCGCTGACGGCGCGCTGGCATGGACAGCGCCATCACGCGCAACCACATCCACCCTGTCATCCGCCACCAGAATGGCATCCGCATACTGATCAATCAGACGCAACGCCAGATCGGACTTGCCGCTGCCCGATGGCCCGCGCAGCAGGACGCCATACCCCCCAATCGCTACACAGGTGGCGTGCAGGTTCATGGGGGGCGCACTTCCCCTTACGCCGCCTTGCTGGGCAGGCGGACAATTGCTGTGCCGGGGACCGAAACCCCGTCGCGGTTGTTTTCAATCCAGACCTCGCAATCGACCAGATGTTCGGCCCCCTCAATGCGTTTTGCGGTCACCTTGCCCGCCACCTTGATGGTGTCGCCCAGCGCATTGAAACGCCGCATCTGATGCTTGAGCTTTTTCAGCCAGCCAGTGTCGCCCATGAAATCGGTCAGCGAACGCGACAGCAGCGCCTCAATGAAACCCGTGTTCACATAGGCATCCGGCGCGCCCTGGCGGCGCGCAAAGGCGGTGTCGTGATGCATCAGATTATAATCCTGCGATCCCGACACCTGATCGACGATCAGGGTTGTGGTGATTTCCATGCTGTAGCTGGGCAGGGCATCGCCCTCTTTCACATCTTCCCAATAGACAGTGCGGGTCATTGCGGGCTTACTCCTGCGGCTTTGAGTTCATCGGGGGTGCGGAAATTCATCAGCGTATTGCGGATCACACAGACGACTTCGTCATTTTGATTGGTGATAATGTCTTCATTGACGATCCACAGGGATTCCGGGTCAAGCCGGGTTGGTTTGATAAAAATATCCGCCGTGCGCGTAGCCGTTGACAGATGATCGCCGACATAGACCGGCAGAAAAAATTCCAGTTCCCGGCCCATATTGGTGAACTGGCTGCCGATCATCGGCATGCCCAGCGCAAAGGGCGCATCGCCCTTGTCGCCCTTGTCGCCCTTGTCGCCCTTGGCCGCCGATTTACCAATCTTTGGCCCATCGGGTTCTAGGCGCCCGACCATGGAGAAAATCCATAGCGCCGTTGGCGGACAGGGTGTGCGCGGCGCATAGCCCGGTTCAATATAGAGCGGATTTCTGTTGCCCACCATCAGGCAATGGCGGCGGATCGGTTCATGCTCCACCGGATATTTGGCGCGCCGTTTGGACGAGGTGCGCCCGATCCATTCACGCCGCACGGCC
Source organism: Pseudomonadota bacterium (assembly GCA_036758605.1). Classification (GTDB taxonomy): domain Bacteria; phylum Pseudomonadota; class Alphaproteobacteria; order UBA11222; family UBA11222; genus UBA11222. Next base: position 12,859 of record DAIOWE010000065.1, read on the forward strand.
TCGATATCATACATGGCAAATCTCTCCCTGCGTTTCCTTTTGGCGCAGCATAACCCGGGAAAAGCGTGGGCGCCACTGGGCAAACACCAAAATCTGGGGCAGGATAGCCTCCAACCATAAAAATAAGGAGGGAGCGCCGATGGCCGGAGCCTTGCACGGAGTACGAATTCTCGATCTGAGCACCAATGTTTCGGGGCCGTTCGCCACCGGTATTCTGGGCGATATGGGGGCCGACGTGATCAAGCTGGAAGAGCCAGGCGACGGCGATATCGGGCGGCGCTTTGGCCCGATGCGCGAGGGCATAGCGGCCAGCTTTACGGTGATGAACCGCAACAAACGCGGTGCGGCAATTGATCTGCATGCTGAGGGGGGCAGGGAACTGTTTCTGCGTCTGGTGAAAACCGCCGATGTGATTATTCAAAATTTCCGCCCCGGTGTGGTTGACCGGATCGGCATTGGTTATGACGCCTGCCGCGCGGTGAAAGACGATATCATCTATGTGTCGATCAGCGGCTATGGTGAAACTGGCCCGCTGAGCAAGGACCGGGTCTATGATCCGGTCATTCAGGCGGTCAGCGGTTTCATGGGGGTGCAGGCCGACCCGGTCACGGGCATGCCCATACCCGTGCGTCATATTGTGTGCGACAAAGCCGCCGCCATGACCGTGGCGCAAGGCGTGCTGGCCGCATTGTTTGCGCGCGAACGCGGCAATGGCGGACAGCATGTCAAGGTCGCCATGCTGGATGCGGGGCTGGCTTATCTGTGGTCGGACGCCATGTCGAATTACACCTATGTGGGTACACCACATCTGCCGGAAATCAGCGCGCTGCTGAATGTCGCCAAAACCCTGGATGGCTATATCACTTTCATTTTTATCAGCGATAATGAATTTCAGGGCCTGTGCCGTGCATTGTCGCTGCCGGAACTGGCGGCAAACCCCGAATATGCCGAACCGGTGGGGCGCATGCCGAACATGCCGGAAATCAGCAAAATCGCCGGCGCCGAAATCGCCAAACTGACCACCGCTGACATTGTTGCGCGTTTTGCGAAAGAACAGGTACCCTGCGCCAAAATCAATCTGCGCGCGGATTTGCTGAACGATCCGCAGATAGTGCATAACAAACTGCTGATCGAAACGGATGATCCGGTGATGGGCAGGGTGCGCTTTCCCAGGCCCGCCATCCAGTTTTCCAAAACCCCGTCCAGCGTGCGCAGCATGGCCCCACAGGTGGGCGCGCATAATGACGAAGTGTTCACCGAAATCGGCGTCAGCGCGGATGAACTGGCCACACTGAAAGCAAAAGGGGTGTTCGGGTAGCATGACTGGAGAAATAATCAGCACCCACGAAATGCTGGCCCGTCTGGTGGGGTTTGACACCACCAGCCGGGAATCCAATCTGGCGTTGACCGGTTTTGTGCAGGGTTATCTGGAAGGGCATGGCGTTGAATCCACGCTGATCCATAATGAAGCGGGCACCAAGGCCAATCTGTACGCGACCATTGGGCCACGCGATGCGCCCGGCGGCATCGTCCTGTCGGGGCATACCGATGTGGTGCCGGTGGATGGCCAGGCATGGGCCAGTGATCCGTTCGCGTTGCGCGAACAGGAGGGGCGCCTCTATGGGCGCGGCACGGCGGATATGAAGGGTTTTATCGCCAGCGCGCTGGCGCTGG
>DAIOWE010000066.1:0-4397 GCA_036758605.1 Pseudomonadota bacterium
CTGTCCTATTTCCTCAAAATATCGCTGATTTCGCGCAACTGGGTGCGGGCGCGCAGCAGGTAGAAGCCCTGTGCGGCAAGATGTGAATTGGGAAACAGCCCATCCGGCGCGCCATTGGTGACCACCCAGGGGTCGAGCGACGCCGCCTCATGAAGGCTGTTCAGCATCTGGGCATACACGCCCGCCAGTTCGCGTTCGCGCAGTACATTCTCGAAATCCCCGCCCAGGGCGCGCAGCACCACATAGTAGGCGTAGGTCTGGCCTTTGACGTTGTAGAACAAATCATCGGCCTGAAAATCGACGAAATCAGAGGAATGTTCCGCCACCTGGCGCTCCAGCACCGCCGAGCTTGAGCCGAGATCGAGTGCGATGCGCTCCATCGTCGCCAGCAGATTATCGCCGCGCCGTTCAAACATTGCCTTGCCGTCCGCCAGACGGCGATTGTAATTTTCCAGCGCCTTGCGGGCTTTTTCATATTGTTCCTCGGACGTGGCCGTGGGCGCCAGACTGACAGACGGATCCCACACCCAGACAGTGCCGGAATATTGCAGCAGGCCGGAGGCGTTTTTCAGATCTGCATCAATCTCGCTTGATCCTCGTGTGCGGCCAATCTGATCGGCCAGTTCGAACGAAAACCGCGCCAGCGCGGAGATGATGCCCTGCTGATAAGCGGGCATATTATCCAGCATGGCGCTGGGGGTGAAAAATGGATTATTCGCCACCCAGCCGGATTTGTTGACCTCGCGATCAATCAGCCCCGCCGCCACCGCCACCGCGCGGCTTTGTCCGGGTTGCAGGCTGTCGGCGCTCACGTCAAAGCTGAGATCGTCATTGATGGTATGCCACCACAGCATGCCGACGGGGTAATACAGGATTAGTAGCATAACCAGTATGCCGACGGTCCAGCGCAGCAAGCGCAGCGGCACACGGGCACGAACCGCCGCCAGCCATTCCTGTAATGTTTCGATGATGCGCATCTGGGCCTCACTGTTAACGGGGACGGGTTTGGACTATCCGGGGGTTTCGTCTGGAATGCAAACAGGCCAAAATCACTGCCCGGTCAGGCTCTGCGATGAAGCAAATCAGGTAAGGAAATCGGTGCAAAACGGCCCGTCGCAGTTGCCCATGGACGAGCGGATACATGAGGGGCTGTTCCGCAATTTGTTGAAAAGCATGGTCAACCGCCGTTAGAAACTCCGCGCCCAGGCCGTTTTGTCGTTGCTCGTACCAATCGCGGGCTTCGCGTAAATCCTGCTCCGCCAATGGACGAACAATGACGGGCCAGATCACAGCCCCCGCTCAAGCCTTGCGCGGACTTCTGACCATTCCTCTCCCGCTTCGGGGTTGATCTCAAGATCAGTCAGGCGGCGGTCCAGCTCTGGCCGATGATCTTCCGACAAAGGGAGCGTGTTGATCTCGGCGGCCAGCGAATCCCAGATAGCAGCCACGAGATCAATCCTCTCGGACACGCACAGTTTGGCCGCTTCTGTAAGCAAGGATGAACTCATGGCTTTGTATCTATCGTGTCTATCCGGTATAGCTGCGCAAAGCCTATCCCATCCCCCTGCATTGCGCAATAATTGGGACAACATTATCAATCGCTCAAATCACGGTCAGGCAGGACCACGAATAAAGCCTACCACATCATAGACGTCCGCCAGGATGGGCTGGGCAATGGCGCGGGCGCGGGCGGCGCCGTCGGCCAGAACGGTTTCGACATAGGCCGGGTCTGCGGTCAGCCGCTTCATTTCCGCGCCGATGGGGCCAAGCTTTTCCACACATAAATCCGTCAACTGCCCCTTGAAGCGGGAAAATTCCGCGCCCGCAAATTCGCGCAGCACATCTTCGGCGCGCGTGTCAGACAAGGCCGCATAAATGCCGACCAGATTGCGCGCCTCGGGCCGCTCCTTCAAACCTTCCGCCGTCGCAGGCAGCGGTTCGGGATCCGTGCGGGCCTTGCGGATTTTTTTCGCAATCATATCGGCGTCGTCATTCAGATTAATGCGCGACAGATCGCTTGGGTCGGATTTGCTCATTTTTTTGCTGCCGTCTTTTAACGACATAATGCGCGCGCCTTCGGGTTGCAATAGCGCCTCGGGCTGCGGAAAGAAATCTGGCGCGCTATAATCCGTATTGAATTTTTGCGCAATGTCGCGGGCCAGTTCCAGATGCTGGGTCTGATCCTCGCCAATCGGCACATGTGTGGCGCGGTAGGCCAGAATGTCGGCGGCCATCAGATTGGGATAGGCGTACAGGCCGACACTGGCTTTTTCGCGGTTACTGCCCGCCTTGTCCTTGAACTGGGTCATGCGGTTCAACCAGCCAATGCGCGCCACGCAATTGAAAATCCACGCCAGTTCCGCATGCTGGGGAACCTGGCTCTGGTTGAAAATGATATGCGCCTTGGGGTCAACGCCCGCAGCGATAAAGGCGCTGGCGACCTCGCGCGTGGCGCTGCGCAATGCTGCGGGCTCCTGCCAGACGGTGATCGCGTGCATATCCACCACGCAATACAGGCAGGAATAAGATTGCTGTAACCGCACAAAATTGCGGATCGCGCCCAGATAATTGCCGAGATGCAGATTGCCGGTCGGTTGAACGCCGGAAAAGACAAGGGGTTTATGCGTGGTCATGGTAACGGTTCTGGCCCTGTTTGCAGAAGGATGAAGGGCTTTATCGGCCTTGCCCGGACCAGCGTCAAGTTATCGCCGCAGGGACGCGCGCAATTCCCCCAGGGTGATCGCGCCGCTGAAGTGACACATCACCCCGAATACCCCGATGCCGCCCAGCACCAGCGCCGCCAATGAGGCCATTCCCGCCACGCCCGCATTGGCGACAAGCCAGGGCGACAGCAGCACCGCGCCCGCCCACAGGGCCACGCTAAACCCGGCGCAACTCAGCGCGATGCGCGGCAGCCTGACCGCCGATTGTTCATCCAGCTTTATATGCCCGTGACGCCGCAGCGAAAACCACAGCAGCCCTGCATTCAGCCAGGCGGCCACCGAGGTCGCAATCGCAATCGAAATAAAGCCGATCCAGAAATACAGCCCAACCGACAGGATGATATTCAGCACCACCCCGGCAGCGGCGAATTTAAGCGGCGTCATGGTGTCTTCGCGCGAATAAAATGCCGGCGAGAAAATCTTGATCAGCACATAGGCCGGAAGCCCGATGGCAAACCCCGCCGCCGCCATTGCCGTGGCGTCCGCGTCGGCCTGGGTGAATGCGCCGCGCGTGAACATCACATCGACTATTGGCCCCGGAATAATCAGTAATGCGAGGGCAGCAGGCAGGGTCAGCAACACCCCGAACTCAAGCGCCCGGTTCAGACTCCATAACGCCCCCGCCTCATTGCCTTCGCGCAGGCGGCGCGATAGATCCGGCAGCAGCACAACCCCAATGGCCGTACCAATGGCGCTAAGCGGCACCTGGTACAGCCGGTCGGCATAATACAGATAGGACACCGCGCCCGCTTGCAGCGATGCGATAATCGTCCCGATAAACAGATTGATCTGCGCGATGCCGCCGGAAATCGCGCCGGGTCCGGTCAGAGCCAGCAGGCGTTTGACATCCGGCGTCAGGCGCGGCCAGGGCAGATGCAGGCGCATGCCCGCCCGGTTGGCCGCACCAACCAGCATCAGAAACTGCGCCACGCCCGCCACCGCCACCGCCCAGGATAAAGTCTCGCCGGGCCAGCCGAACGCCGGTATGACCCCCGCCAGCGCAATGATCAGAATGCAGTTGAACAGCACCGGCGTCAGGGCGGCGACGGCAAACTGCATCAGCGAATTCAGAATGCCGCCATACAGCGCCACCAGCGATACAAATAACAGATAGGGAAACATGATGCGCCCGAACAGCACCACATTGGCAAACTGCTCCGCATCGCCCGCAAACCCTGGCGCCAGCAGATACATCAGTGTGGGCATGAAAATTTCCGCCACGATGGTCAGTATAAAGAGGATAGCCAGCAGCACTGACAGGGATTGTCCGGCAAATTTTCGCGCCGCGTCTTCGCCCTCGCTTGCCAGTTTTCCCGCAAACAGCGGCACAAAGGCCGAATTAAACGCCCCTTCCGCGAACAGGCGGCGGAACAGATTGGGCAGCCGGAAACTGACAAAAAACGCATCCGCCAGCGGCCCCGCCCCAAGCATGGCGGCGATCAATATATCGCGCACGAACCCCAAAACGCGGCTAAGAAGCGTCCCGCTGCCGACGGTTACCGCCGATCGAATGAATGACATTGTGTTATGTTTTCCTGACAGCCCCGGAGGCGTGTGAATCGGATGATGCGCCAACCTATTCGAAAACCGTTACAGTGCAAAATGCCTATTCATTGAGCGTTTTTCCGGGTAAGACTGCATCTCTGTGCGAATTGAATCGCAACTGTCTCCGCG
>DAIOWE010000066.1:4497-14204 GCA_036758605.1 Pseudomonadota bacterium
CAAACAAGAAATTTCAGGGCGGGGGACGCTTATGGACACGACACAAACCAGCGCATCAATTGGTGCGGATGTTTTCTTCATTCTGATGGGGGCAATCCTCGTATTCGCCATGCATGGCGGCTTTGCCTTTCTGGAAGCAGGCACGGTGCGTTACAAGAACCAGGTTAATGCGCTGGTCAAAATTTTGGTCGATTTTGCGGTCTCGACGGTGGTGTATTTCTTTGTCGGCTATTCGGTCGCCTACGGCATTGATTTCCTGACCAGCGCGCAGGTGCTGACCGGCGCCGCACAAGCCGAAGGCTATAAGTTCGCGGCCAGCGGCTATGATCTGGTGAAGTTTTTCTTCCTGCTGACCTTTGCCGCCGCCATCCCCGCCATCATTTCGGGCGGCATTGCGGAGCGCATGAAATTCTGGCCGCAGGTGCTGGCCAGCGCTATCATTGTGGCGCTGGTCTATCCGCTGTTCGAAGGCATGGTGTGGGGCACGCGCTTTGGTTTTCAGGACTGGATTCAGGCCAGCTTCGGCTATCGCTTTAACGATTTCGCGGGTTCCGTAGTGGTGCATGCGGTGGGCGGCTGGATCGCGCTGGGTGCGGTCATCATGCTTGGCGTGCGGCGCGGGCGCTACACGGCGGCGGGCAAGCCGATGGGCATTGCGCCTTCAAACATTCCCTATCTGGCGCTGGGTTCGTGGATGCTGTGCGTCGGCTGGTTCGGATTTAATGTGATGAGCGCGCAGACGCTGGCCAGCGTCAACGGCCTGGTCGCGGTGAACTCGCTGCTGGCAATGGTGGGCGGCATTATTGCGGCGTTGATCGTGGGCAGAAACGATCCGGGCTTTGTCCATAATGGCGCGCTGGCCGGGCTGGTGGCCGTATGCGCGGGTTCCAATGTGTTTCATCCCATCGGCGCGCTGGCCACCGGGGCAATTGCCGGGGTGATTTTCGTGGTGGTGTTCCAGCTTTGCCATAACCGCTGGAAGATCGACGATGTGCTGGGCGTATGGCCGCTGCATGGGCTGTGCGGCTTGTGGGGCGGCATTGCCTGCGGCATTTTCGGCGTCGAGGCCATGGGGGGCATGGGCGGCGTCGGCTTCATGTCGCAACTGGTTGGATCGCTGGCGGGCGCCGCCTATGCCGGGATTGCTGGTTTCGTTGTCTACGGAGCATTAAAGGCGGTGATGGGCATAAGGCTCGACGAAGAAGACGAATTCAGTGGCGCTGATCTGGCCATTCACCATATCAGCGCCAATCCGGAAAGTGATATTTCCGGGCGGTAGGGCGTTCCGGGATTAGATTGAGGCGCACTGCGGCGTGGCATGGCGGGTGAGTCGGCGATTCAACCTGAATCAATAGCGTTTAGTACGGAGTATAAATATGCCAACGGAAATGCGGCGGATTGTGTTTTCAAATGAAGAACTCATGAACGCGATTAATTTTTTTAACTCACCAAACATTCCAAAGCTTCCAGAAGGAGTCATTACTGTCGCATCTGTTGACCCTGATGATAAGAGCAATATAGTTCTAAAATTTACCAGCTATAATAGGGATGCAGAAAGAAACATAGTTATCTCCGTTGCGAATTTGGGCGCAGTGCTGGTAAGTTATTGTATAAAAAATAAAATACCCATGTCGAAAAAAGCCAGCAAATCACTGAAAATTATTGGTGATAATGTCTCGCTCGAACTTTTTTTTGGAAACGACCAGATCGCCCTGCAATGACGCGTCCGGGACGCTGCATCACATTTGAACCAGCTACCCCCCCGTCTTGAAATAATCCGGTTTGCCGTACAGCCACAGATCGCTCCAGAGTTGCTGGCCGCCATCGACGGTGATCACTTCGCCGGTGATGAACTTGCCCGACGGGGCCGCCAGATAGGCGCAGGCTTCGGCGATGTCGTGGGATTCGCCCACATGCATCATCGGATTGGCCTGTGCAAAGGTTGCCGATGCCTCGGGAGGGTAATTGCCAAAGCCTTCGGTTTCCACCGCGCCGGGCGCAATGCAATTGACCTGGATATTATGTTCGGCCCATTCCACCGCGACAGTTTTTGACAGATAGACAACGCCCGCGCGCGCCGCACAGGTATGGGCTGCATCCGGCATGCCGCGCCATATGTCGGCGACAATATTGATGATGTGGCCGGGCTTTCCCGATGCGCGCCAGTTGCGCGCCAGGTTCTGCATCATGTACCAGGTGCCGTTCAGATTGGTGTCAATGACCGCGTTCCAGCCCTTGACGGAATAGTCGATGGCCTTTTGCGAAAACTGCCCGCCCGCATTGTTGATCTGATAGTCGATGCCGCCATTGGCATAGGCCGTGTCGATCATTGCCGCCACCGCGTCATGGTCGCGGATCGAAAGGGAATGGGTTTCCACCTTCGCACCAAATTTTTTCAGCCAGTGTTCTGTAACCGCCAGGCGTTCTTCGTTGCGCCCGCAAATCACCAGATCGGCGCCCAGCCGCGCGAACAGATAGGCGGTCGCCTTGCCGATGCCGCTGCCCGCGCCCGACACCAGCACACGCTTGCCCTTGAACAGATCATTACGGAATACGGTGGGCTTTTCGGCCAACTGTTCGTCGGTGAAGCCAAACTTGCCCGGGGGGGCGTCTGCCTTGCTGTAGCGTTTGTTCATGCTCGGTCGCTCCAAGAATAATTTGTGTGCGGGTTGAACTGCCAGCTCGCAGCGTCGCCCCGTATTTGTAGCGGGGATGAATTCACCAGAAAAGGCCCGTGTTCCACCCCTGGCTTCCCGCAACAGGCACGGAATCACGCTGCCGACAGGGTATATTAATGTAGACGCATTATGCTCTAAAAAAACGCCGCCCACCATATTAATGACGCGCAGCCGCCACTGATACAGTTTGGCCGGTGGCTCCCGTACAGTGTGGCAAGAACGAATTTGCTTGAACCCGCCCCGGATTTCGCTATGATGCAGCGACAATTTGATGTTTTTGAGTGGGCCGCGAGCCCACTTTTTCGTTCCAGGGCCTATCCAAAACATGACCCTTACCGGGCAAATGGATCTGATCAGCCGGATTGAGGCGATACTTGCGCCCACTGCGCAAGCGTTGGGGTTTGAGTTGGTGCGTATCCGCTATGGCGGCGGCACGCGGCCAGTATTGCAGATCATGGCCGAGCGGGAAAATGGCGAGATGAGCGTCGAGGATTGCGCCGAGCTTAGCCGGACGGTCTCCGCCCTGCTGGACGTGGAAGACCCGATTTCGGATGAATATGTGCTGGAAGTGTCGTCCCCCGGAATTGACCGGCCGCTGACCCGGCCGAAGGATTTCGCCCGCTATACCGGGCATCTGGCGAAACTGGAAGTCGCGCCGCCGGTACAGGGCCAGCGCCGCTTTCGTGGCCAGCTTGCCGGATTGACGGGACCGGCGGAAGATGTGCTGCGGCTGGTTCCGGATGCAGGCGATTGCGTGGAAATTCCGCTGGCGCAGATTACCAAAGCGCAACTGGTGCTGACAGATGCACTGATTGCGGAAAGTTTGAAACGCAAACCGCAGACGGATTTCGCGGAAGAATCTTAGGGAGCAGAAAATGGCTGGTGCGGCAGTAAGTGCAAACAGGCTTGAATTGTTGCAGATCGCAGACGCGGTGGCGCGGGAAAAGAGCATCGACCAGGACGTTGTGCTGGTCGCGATGGAAGAGGCGATCCAGAAGGCCGCCAAATCACGTTATGGCGCGGAAAATGAAATTCGCGTCGAAATAGACCGCAAAACCGGCGATATCCGTTTGCACCGGCTGCTTGAAGTTGTTGAGCAGCCCGAAGTGCTGGCGCGCGAAATTGCCCTTGTTGATGCACGCCGCCGTAACCCTTCCGCGGAAATCGGCGATTTTATTTCCGAAGAGCTGCCGCCGTTGGAATTTGGCCGTATCGCTGCACAAACCGCCAAACAGGTGATCGTGCAGAAGGTGCGTGATGCCGAACGCCTGCGCCAGTTTGAAGAATATAAAGACCGTATTGGCGAAATCATCAATGGCATCGTCAAGCGCGTTGAATATGGCAATGTGATCGTCGATCTTGGCCGGGCCGAAGCCATTTGCCGCCGCGACGAATTATTGCCGCGTGAAAATTTCCGAAACGGCGACCGCATCCGCGCCTTTATTTTCGATGTGCGCAGCGAAGCCAAGGGGCCGCAGATTTTTCTGTCGCGCACCCATCCCCGCTTCATGGCGCTGCTGTTCGGACAGGAAGTGCCGGAAATTTATGACGGCATTATTGAGATCAAGGCGGTTGCGCGTGACCCCGGCAGCCGCGCCAAAATCGCCGTAGTGTCGAACGATTCATCGATCGATCCGGTTGGCGCCTGCGTTGGTATGCGCGGCTCGCGCGTTCAAGCCGTGGTCAATGAATTACAGGGCGAAAAAATCGACATCATTCAATGGAACCCCGACCATGCCTCGTTCATCGTGAACGCGCTGGCCCCGGCCGAAGTGATGAAAGTGGTGCTCGACGAAGATCTGAAACGCATCGAAGTGGTGGTGCCCGATGATCAGCTTAGCCTCGCCATCGGCCGTCGTGGACAGAATGTGCGACTGGCGTCGCAACTGACCGGATGGGAAATCGATATTCTGACCAATTCGGAAGAATCCGAACGCCGCCAGAAAGAGTTTTCCGAGCGTACCGAACTGTTCACGAACGGCCTGGATGTGGATGAAGTGGTTGCCCAGTTGCTGGCCACCGAAGGCTTTACCAGCATGGAAGAGGTGGCCTATGTGCCGCTGGATGAACTGGTCAGCATCGAAGGCTTTGACGAGGATATGGCGGAAGAGCTGCAAAACCGCGCCCGCGAATTCCTGGACACGGAACAGACCAAGGCGGACACGGAACGCCGCAATCTTGGCGTTTCCGACGAAATTGCCGCACTTGAAGGGCTGACACCGGCAATGCTGGTAACGCTGGGCAAGGCCGGCGTCAAAAGCCTTGATGACCTGGCGGATTTGTCCAGCGATGAGCTGATCGGGTTTACGGACACTGTCGATGGCATTAAAAAACGCACGCCGGGCATATTGAACGGATTCGATCTGTCCGAAGATCAGGCCAATGCGATTATCATGGCCGCACGCGCCCACTGGTTTGCCGATGAAGACGCTGCCAAAGAAGGCAACTAGACGGGACGCCGATGAAAATGGTCCGCTGCGGCGGTGCATTGCAACCGGCGAAAGCCTGCCGCCAGAACGGCTGATCCGGTTTGTCCTGTCCCCGGACGGGGTTTTGACGCCCGATCTGGCGGCGGAACTGCCTGGACGCGGAATATGGGTAACCGCCAATCGGGACGCGCTGGACAAGGCCGTGGCTGGCAAAGGATTTTCGCGTGCGGCACGGCGGCAGATTAATTTGCCACCCGACCTGGGTGATCAGATTGCAGCGCTGTTACTGCGCCGCACGATGCAGCTGCTGGGGATTGCCCGCAAGGCAGGGGTGGCGATTACCGGTCGGGAAAAAGTCGAGGCGCAGGCCAGAAACGGGAAAATCGGGGTGCTGATCGCCGCCAGCGACGGGGCGGAAGATGGCGCGGCAAAACTGTTACGTCTGGCAAAAGCCGTAAATCCGGACATCTTTTATGTCAGTTGGCTAAATGGGACGGAATTGAGTTTGGCTTTTGGCCGCGATAATGTGATACATGCTGCCATCGCACAGGGACGGTTGGCGGACCGGTTCGTTATGGAAGCGGGCCGTTTGTTGGGCTTTCGCGGAAAATTGAACTGAATCATACTGTTGGCCGAATTATCAGGGCAGACGGGATATGAGGCCCGCCAGTATCCTGTTTACGAAAAATCCGGGTTTACAGGCCGGTTTGATGGTTGAAGGCGCCGCGCCTGATATATTGCGTGGAAACGAGGTAAAGGGTTGTAATGAGTGAGTCGAAAGATTCCGGTGATACAGAACTTGGCGCAGGCGCCAAGCGTACACTTAGTCTGAAAAAGACTGTTGGCGCCGGTCAGGTTCGCCAAAGCTTTTCCCATGGCCGGACCAAGGCCGTGGTTGTGGAGCACAAGCGCAAGCGCACATTGAACCTGAAAGAAGATGACGAAGCCCCCGAGGCCGTAAAACAGGAAGTGTCGGCGCCAACCATACAGGCCCAAGTCGCCGCCACGTCCGCGCCAGTAGAAGCTGCCCGTGCAACGGTAGCCAGGCAGGCCCAACCGACGATAGTAGTCAAACCTGTCCCGGAGAAAACTGAGCGCCGCCCCATGCAAACCGGAAAGGGTCGGCAGGTTCTGCGCACCCTGACGGAAGACGAGCGTGCGGCGCGTGAACGTGCGCTGGCAGAATCCAGAGAAAGCGAAGCCATTAGCGCCGCAGCAGATGCAGAACGCCGCCGCACAGAAGCGTTGATGGCTCAGGCGGCGGCAGAAGCCGCTGCACTCGCGCCGCCGGTGGAAGCTTTGGTTGAGCCCCCTGCCGTTCAGGAACCGGAAAAGACTGTCATCCCGGCGGAACCATCCGGCAAACCGGACACCACACGTAAAAAAGAAGAAATCAAAACCGCCACCATCGCGCCGGAAGAAGAAGAAGAAGAAGGCGCCAAAGGTGCGCGCGGCAAGCGCAAGCTCGCTTTGCCCAAGGCCCCTGCCCGGACACGCGACGAACCTCGCCGCCGTGCCGGCCGTTTGACCATTCAGGCAGCCCTTGATGATGATCTGGGCGAACGGCAACGCTCGCTGGCGTCGATCCGCCGTGCACGCGAGCGCGAACGCTATGCCGCAAAATCTGGCGGCCGCGAGCACAGAATTATTCGTGACGTCGTGATCCCTGAAGCAATTTCCGTGACCGACCTTGCCAATCGCATGGCGGTGCGGGGCAATGAAGTGCTGCGCACCCTGCGCGCCATGGGCGAAACCGCCAACATGGACACGATCCTGGAACCTGGAACGGCGCAATTGGTCGTTGAGGAAATGGGCCACATTGCCAGGCTTGTCGCCGAATCCGACGTCGAAATCGGCCTGGATATTCAGCAGGACGACGAAGCTGATTTGGTGACCCGTCCGCCTGTCGTCACCGTCATGGGCCATGTCGATCATGGCAAGACATCGCTGCTGGACGCATTGCGCAAAACCAATGTGGTATCCGGCGAAAAAGGCGGCATTACCCAGCATATCGGGGCCTATCAGGTCGAAATTCCCGGTGGTCAAAAAATCACCTTCATCGATACGCCGGGCCATGAAGCCTTTACCGCCATGCGCGCGCGCGGCGCCAGCGCCACCGACATTGTCGTGCTGGTGGTTGCCGCCGACGACAGCGTCATGCCGCAAACAGTTGAGGCCATCCATCACGCCAAGGCCGCCAATGTGCCCGTGATTGTGGCCATTAATAAGATTGATAAACATGATGCCAATCCTGACAAGGTGCGCCAGGAACTGCTGTCCTATGAAATTTTTACCGAACAACTGGGCGGCGAGGTGCTTTCCATTGAGGTGTCCGCACTGAAAGGCACAAATCTCGACAAGCTTCTGGAAGCAATTTTGTTACAGGCGGAACTGCTTGATCTCAGGGCCAATCCAAAACGCAGCGCCCACGGCGTCATCATCGAAGCCAGGCTGGACAAAGGCCGCGGTCCTGTCGCGACGGTGCTGGTCAAGGGCGGCACATTGCGGCGTGGTGATATTCTGGTCGCCGGTGCGGAAATGGGGCGGGTGCGCGCCCTGGCCGATGAACATGGACGGATATTGCAGGAAGCAGGTCCATCCACCCCTGTTGAAGTTCTGGGACTGCAAAGCGTGCCAAACGCCGGTGACGATGTGATTGTTGTCGATAGCGAAAGCCGCGCGCGCGAAGTAAGCGCCTTCCGCCAGCGCAGGCAGACGCAATTGCGCACAACCGCCGCGCCCAGCGCCTCTCTGGAAGATGTGTTTGAGCAACTGAAGCGCGCCGCCATCAAGGAAATGCCAATTGTCCTGAAAGGCGATGTGCAGGGTTCCGTCGAAGCCATTCAGGCGTCGCTCAACAAGATTTCCACCGAAGAAGTCCGTATACGGATATTACATGCCGGCGTAGGCGCGATCACAGAATCTGACGTTAGCCTGGCGGCGGCATCGCACGCCCCGGTGTTCGGCTTTAACGTGCGCGCAAACAGTCAGGCCAAGGAACTGTCTGATTCATCACGGGTTGAGATTCGTTACTACAACATCATTTACGATCTGATCGACGATGTGCGCAATGTCATGTCCGGCATGCTGGTGCCGGAACGCCGCGAAACCATGCTGGGCAATGCGCGGGTTCTGGATGTTTTCAAAGTATCAAAAATGGGCAAGGCGGCAGGCGGGCTGGTCACCGAAGGCGTGGTGCGGCGCGGCGCGGGTGTGCGCGTCATCCGCGACAATGTTGTGCTGCATGACGGTTCACTGTCCAGCCTGCGGCGCTTCAAGGACGAAGTGAAGGAGGTTCACGCCGGCACCGAATGCGGCATGGCGTTTGAAAACTTCCAGGATCTTCGTGTGGGCGACATCATCGAATGCTTTGAAGTCGAGCATATCGCGCGTACGCTTTGATCCGTGCTCACCAGTTATAACCGAGGCAATCATGTCTGCATCACGCGGCGGCACTGGCCGTCAAACCGGGCGGCCCCCGGCGCGCGAGCGTTCGCAGCGCCAATTGCGCGTTGGCGAGGAAATTCGTCACCGGCTGTCCGAAATTCTGATGCGCGATGAGGTGCGCGACCCCGATCTCGCGGGGCGCTCGATCACCGTGACCCAGGTGCAGGTCAGCCCCGATATGAAACAGGCGCTGGTCTATGCCCGGCCGCTGGCGGGGGATGTGGAAACCTCTAAAAAAGTCATTGCCGCGCTAAACCGTTCAGCGGGATTTCTGCGCGGACGGCTGGGCCGGGAAATCACCATCCGCCATACGCCGGAACTGCGTTTTGCGACTGACGACAGTTTCGATGCGGCCGATGCGCTGGACCGCCTGCTGCGCTCCAAACCCGTTGCGCGGGATCTGGAAAAATAATGGGCAGGCGAGGCAGTAAAAAGGGAAAGCCGGTCAATGGCTGGGTCTGTGTAGACAAGCCGGTGGGCGTCACCTCGACCCAGGTTGTGGGCAAGGTGCGCTATGCTTTTGATGCGCAAAAGGCCGGGCATGCCGGGACGCTTGATCCGCTGGCCAGCGGCATTCTGGCGATTGCCCTGGGCGAGGCCACCAAGACCATTCCCTATGCGGTGGATACGCAGAAAACCTATCGCTTTACTGTGCGCTGGGGCGAACAAACCAGCACGGATGACGCCGAGGGGCATGCCATCGCCACCAGCGACGTGCGCCCGGATGAGGCGGCGATCCGCGCGGCCCTGCCAGAATTCACCGGGGAAATCATGCAATTGCCGCCGCGCTTTTCGGCCATCAAGCTGGCGGGCGCCCGGGCCTATGATCTGGCCAGAGCCGGGGAGGAGTTTGAACTGAAGCCGCGCCCGGTATCCGTCATTGCATTTCGCCTGCTGGCGCTACAGGACGCAGATAACGCCATTTTTGAACTGATTTGCGGCAAAGGCACCTATGTCCGCTCGCTGGCCCGCGATCTGGGCCTGCGGCTGGGCAGCGCCGCGCATGCCCGCGATATACGCCGGTTGCGGGTGGGTCCGTTCTGCGAAGCCAATGCGATTTCGCTGGAAAAGCTGGAACAATTGGTTCATAACCCCTCCCTGTCGGAGCATTTGCTGCCGGTTGAGACCCCGCTGGACGACATCCCGGCGATGG
>DAIOWE010000067.1:0-14031 GCA_036758605.1 Pseudomonadota bacterium
GGCAGGATCAGCCCCATGGCCTCACCCCGCCAGACGCCAACAGGGGTTATGGTGCGCACGACATTGCTATAGCTTAACTGCTTGCCCGCGTTTTCGCCTTTTGTGATCGTGACAAGTTGGCGCGCATCATACTGGATCAGGCGTATGGTCGCGGTTTGCACACCGGCGGGCAAAGCGCCTGCCGCGATGTTTACGGCGATGGTTTTGTTGCGGGGCCACAGATTTATCGCCACAGAAGCTTTGCGGTCGCCGGTTTGAAACGCAATCAGTTCGTCAATCACCTCTGATTGCGAGCCAACTTCGCGGTGCACCCCGTCGATAATGATCTGCGGCGTGTAAATATCCGCGCTTGCCGCTGCCACCGCATAGGCGCGCTGACGGGCGTCATATTCAGGTTTGGCGAGGGTGTCCTTCCAGCCAAGATAATCCCAATAGGTCACGGGAAATGTCAGGGCGATCACATCATCGCGTTTGCTCAACCGCTGCAAATAGGTGTCGGCGGTCACACAGGAACCACATCCCTGACTGGTAAATAACTCAATCACTGTCGGGCGGTCGTCTGCGGCATCGGCCTGGGCTGGGGGAAGAAAAAAAATCACCGTCAGCACGGCGCGCAATAATCCCCGTACACATGCCACGGCATAACCGGCGCAGACGTGCCCAATATTATGTCCGGTTGATGATCTCATGTTCAACGCTAAGCCAAAGGGGTGATTTCGCCAGATCAATGAATTTCTTTTCGTCTTCCAGCAGTGCGCGGCCCGCCTTGCGCGCCTGCGGATCGTCGCTGGCCATATCCTCGATTTTTTCCCACCATAGCTCGGCGATACCATCATAGCCATCGGGTGCGCCGCGCGGCCCACGCAATGGCGCACTCAATTCATCCGCCAGCGCATGCACCTGCACATAGCGTTTGATTTTCAGCGCGTCCTGAAAGCTTGTTACCAGCGGCGCATGATGATTAAGCCAGTAATCCTGAAATTCAGCACGGCTGAGATGCGCCAGGCGCGTCAGGCAGAAGGTAAGTTTGATCATCGCTTGTTCCTATTCGCTGACTTCCGCCCAGACCGGCACATGATCGGAAGGCTTTTCCCAGCCGCGCACATGCTTGTCGATGGCGCAGGCGCCCAGCCGGTCCGTCGCCTGTGGTGACAATAACAGATAATCAATGCGGATGCCGTGATCCTTGGTCCATGCCCCCGCCTGATAATCCCAGAATGTATAACGATGCGGTTCCGTATGGCAGGCCCGATACGCATCGGTAAAACCCAGATTGAGGATCGTCCGCAGGGCGCTGATCGATTCGGGCCGGTACAGCGCATCGCCCTCCCAGGCGCGCGGATCATACAGGTCATCTTCCGTCAGAATGACATTCATATCCCCGCCCAGAACCAGCGCCTCCTCATGGGCCAGCAGGTTTTTCGCATGGGCTTGCAGGCGGCGCATCCAGTTCAGTTTGTAATCAAATTTGGGCGTGTCCGCCGGATTACCGTTCGGGGCATAGATAGACGCCACCCGCACCGGGCGGCCCGGCGCGCTGATCACCGCTTCGATATAGCGCGCCTGTTCATCCGCCGCGTCGCCGGGTAGGCCGGTCAAAATGTCTTCCATGGGATATTTCGACAGGATCGCCACGCCATTATAGGTCTTCTGGCCATGGCGCGCGATGTTATAGCCCAACTCCTCGATCTCCAGCGCCGGAAAGCTGTCATCGGTGCATTTGGTTTCCTGCAACAGCGCCACATCGGGCTTCGCCGCGCGCAGATACTCCAGCACCAGCCCCAGCCGCGCTTTCAGTGAATTGACGTTCCATGTAACTATTTTCATGCGGGTATATAGCGCCGTACCTGGATTGCGGGCTTTTGTTTGCGGACGATCGCCACATCGTAAGACGTCTGCATCCGCATCAGAGTGTCCATTGAAACCCCAAAGGCTTTTTCAATACGAAGCGCCATTTCCGGCGATAGCGACGCCCGTTCGTTAAGCAAGGCGGAAAGCGCGGGCCGGGTAACGCCAAGCACAAGCGCTGCGGCCGTTACCGACAGTCCAAGCGGCTCAATAATTTCTGTTTTCACAAACCCGCCGGGATGGGACGGGCTTTGCATGCGAATTCCCTGCCTGCTGGTCATGCTTCACCTTTTTAGTGATAGTCCTCATAGTCGAGATCGATAATCTCAATACTGGTTTGATCGATGGAGAATGTGAGACGCCAATTCCTGGTCACAAAAAGGCTCCATGTTCCCTTGCGGCTGCCGGTCAGCTGATGCGTTTTCCAGCTTGGCACGGTGCGTAGTTCCGTTTCTGACTCCATATCCTGAAGGAATGAAACGATTTTACGGAGCTTGGGCGCGACATCGGCGGGAATGCCTCCAGCGTCATCCTCCGAAATGAACCGGCGCAATCCTTTATGGATCACGTTCCTGATTTTCATGGGGAATGATACGCCGCAGGGCGTTCTGTGTCAAGCCACACAATACAATCCTCCTCATTCATGCCGCATTTTGCACGAATGCAGCCCCGGATGCGAAGTAAAAACAATGCGCCAGCACATTGACATCCGCCCGTAATGCTGGAATGTGGCGCCATTCAAACAGGGAAGCCACAAATGCAAAAAAATCCGAACTCGTCCGAAGTAGAGCAGGTTATCCAAAAGCAGCTTGACGCCTATAACGCCCATGACATTGAGGCATTTATGGCCATGTGGGCCGATGACGCGCTGTATTTCGAGCATCCCACAACTTTGCTGGCCAGCGGCGCCGAGGCCATTCGCGCCCGCCATGTCGCCCGGTTTCAGGAAGCCAATCTGTTCGCGCGCCTGAACCAGCGCATGGTGCTGGGCAACAAGGTCGTCGATCAGGAAACCGTCACCCGCACCTTTCCCGAAGGAACCGGGACTATCGACGTGATCGTCACCTATGAAGTTCTCAACGGCAAGGTGGCCAAGGCCTGGTATATTTTTGGAACGCCTGTGCTGGATGCGGGGTGACATAAGGTTAAGGATTAAACTGGCCGGAAATATTGCGGGCGCCGTGCAGAATACGTAATATGCGCACAGTTCCAGGTAACGACTGATAAAAGATCAGGTAGCGTCCATGCGGCAGCATGCGCAAGCCGCTATCTAGCTCGGGACGCAGCACACCGATTTCGGGATGTTTGACGAGATTGCCGCAGGCAGTTTCAAGCTCTGCAACAAACGTCCGCGCCCGCGCCGGGTTGTCCCGTGCGATAAAGGCCGCAATTTCAATTAAATCAAGTCGGCTCTCGGGCGAGAACTCCGGAGCCTTCACCTTGCGTTCTTCTCACGCTCGATTTCGTCAATGCGGCGGCGGGCAGCGGCGAACACTTCATCGGCGGGAATACCTGGTCCGCTGTCAATGCCTTTCTGGATTTCCCGGCGCAGGGAGTCAAGATCGTCATGGCGTTTGAGCGCTTCTTTAAGCAATCGCTCCAGCGCTTGCGGGCTAAGCAGTCCGGCCTCCATCGCGGCCTTGGCCGTGGCCTCGGATAGCTCAATCTGTATTGTCGTCATGGTTGAACCCTCTGAATATCCCTACACTGCAAACGACGTTCCGCAGCCGCACGACGCCGTGGCGTTCGGATTATGGATGCGGAACGCCGCACCGATCAGATCGTCCACATAGTCGATTTCGGAGCCTTGCAGATATTCCAGTGAAATCGTGTCGATAACCACCGTCACGCCGTCGCGGCTGAAAGTCAGATCATCTTCCGTGCGCGTGTCGTCAAATGCAAAGGCGTATTGAAAACCGGAGCACCCGCCGCCCGATACGGTGACCCGCAGCATGGTCCCAGGCGTCTCGCCCGCAACCAGTTTGGCGATCTGGCGCGCGCCGCTTTCGGATATTGTCAGACCCTGCTGTCTAAGAGCTTGCGTTTCAGTCATGGAACTCTACCGCCTATCCGTGTATTCTGTGCATGATATCGTATTCTATATAAGCTTTTCTTGTAGGTATGCCAATAAACCCCCTATTTATGTTTAATGACTGTGGAACCCAAAAATATCTTTCTGCCCCTATCGGGAATTGCGCCCTGGGCCTGCCTGCCGCAGGACAGCCGGGGCCGCCTGATCGCAGAGCCGGAAAGCGCCACCCGTAGCGTGTTTCAGCGTGATCGCGACCGGATCGTGCATTGTGGGGCGTTTCGCCGCCTGAAACACAAAACTCAGGTTTTTGTCTATTATGAGGGCGATCATTACCGCACCCGGCTGACACATTCGCTGGAAGTGGCGCAGATTACCCGTTCGATCTGCCGGGTGCTGGGCCTGAACGAGGATCTGGCCGAGGCGCTGGCGCTGGCGCATGATCTGGGGCACCCCCCATTTGGCCATGCCGGCGAGGCGGCGCTGGATAAGTGCATGCAGCAGTTTGGCGGGTTCGACCACAACGCCCAGGCCCTGCGCATTGTGACCCGTCTGGAGCAGCGCTATGCCACCTTTGACGGGCTGAACCTGACCTGGGAAACCCTGGAAGGTCTGGTCAAGCATAATGGCCCCCTGACTGGCCCCGGCATCGTGCGCATTTTGCCGTTGGCAATCCGCGAATATGCGGAAGTTCAGGATCTGGAACTGCACTCCTACCCGTCTGCCGAGGCGCAGGTAAGCGCGCTGTCTGACGACATCGCCTATTGTGCCCATGATATTGATGATGGGTTGCGGGCAGGCCTGCTGGATTTTGATCAGATGTGCCAGGCCCCGTTTGCGGGTCCAATATTCGAAAGGGTGATTGCGCGCTTTCCCGGCGTGGCGCGCGGCCGTTTGATCAATGAGGCTGTGCGCGAACTGATTGGGGTTATGGTGGATGATTTGCTGATGGAGACAAGAATGCGTGTCAAACGTGAGCGTGTGTTTGATGCGGCGCATGTACGCGAACTGGGGCGGCCGCTGATCGCATTTTCGACTGAAATAGAGCAGGGCATACTGGCGCTAAAGGCCTATCTGTTCACCCACATGTACCGGCACTACAAGGTCAACCGGGTGATGAGCCAGGCTAGGCGTGTGCTGGAAGAAATGTTCACCCGTTTTCTGGCGGAACCGGAACTGTTGCCCACAGAATGGCAGTTGCTTTGTGACAAGCCCGGCGGTAACGCCACGGCGAGGATCGTCTGCGATTATGTGGCGGGCATGACAGACCGTTTCGCCATGGAGGAACATGGACGCCTGTTCGATCTGCAATTGAAAATTTAAGCTTGTTCGAAGATTTAGCTTGTTCAAAGCCTAGTCACCCCCTTCGTCTTTGCGAGGAGCGGAGCGCGGCAATCCACGAAGCCTTCTGGCGAAGGCTTGGTGGATTGCCGCGATTCGCTCGCAAAGACGACACAAATCGTGGAACTTTATGAACATATTCAATGACTTTCGACACGAAGTAATTGCAGCGCTTGAAGCGTTGCAGGTGGATGAGCCGCGCCTGAAGGGCTGTGACACCCAGGCCGTCACGCTGGAAGCGCCGCGCGATCCCTCGCATGGCGATTTTGCAACCAATGCGGCGCTGGTGCTGGCCTCAAAGTCGGGCATGAAACCGCGAGAGATTGCCGATCTCCTGGCAGCGGCGCTGCAAAGGGATGCCCGCATTGAAACGGTAGAAATCGCGGGGCCGGGTTTTATCAATCTGCGGCTGACGGCAGATTATTGGCATAAGGTGCTGGCTGGAATATTGCGCGAAGCAACGCGCTACGGTGTTTCGGCGATCGGTGCGGGCAATCGGGTCAATATCGAATATGTGTCGGCCAACCCGACCGGGCCGATGCATGTCGGGCATACGCGCGGCGCGGTGTTTGGGGATGCGCTAGCAAACCTCATGCAATCAGCAGGTTACGAGGTTTGCCGGGAATATTACATTAATGACGCAGGCGCGCAGGTGGACGTTCTGGCGCGGTCAGCCTTCCTGCGTTATCGCGAGGCGCTGGGTGAAGCGATTGGGGACATTCCGGAGGGGCTTTATCCGGGCGACTATCTGGTTCCGGTGGGGCAGCAGCTTAAATCCGAATATGGGGACGCACTACGCGCCATGCCCGAGGCACAATGGTTGCCTGTTGTGCGCGATGCGGCGCTGAAAGCCATGATGGCGCTGATCCGTGAAGATCTTGCGGCGCTGGGCATCCGGCATGATAATTTTTATTCTGAACGCGCTTTGCATGAAAGCGGCGCGATCGAAAAGACGCTGGCGTTTCTGGAAGCCCAGGGGCTGATTTATGTGGGTGTTCTGGAGCCGCCCAAAGGCAAGACGCCCGATGATTGGGAGCCACGCCCGCAAACCCTGTTCCGCGCCACGCAGTTTGGCGATGACGTGGACAGGGCACTGAAAAAGTCGGATGGAAGCTGGACCTATTTTGCGCCGGATATCGCCTATCATTTTGAGAAGTTTCAGCGTGGCTACGCGCAGATGATCGATGTATTCGGCGCCGATCATGGCGGATATGTGAAACGCATGACGGCGGCGGTGGCTGCGATCACGGGCGGCAAGGGCGCACTGGACGTCAAAATTTGCCAGCTGGTGCGTCTGTTGCGTGACGGAGAGCCGGTTAAAATGTCCAAACGTTCCGGTAACTTCGTGACGCTACGTGAAGTAGTAGATGAGGTTGGCCGCGATGCGGTGCGTTTTATGATGCTGTACCGTAAAAACGATGCGCCGCTGGATTTTGACTTTGCCAGGGTGACCGAGCAATCAAAGGATAATCCGGTCTTTTATGTGCAATATGCCCATGCGCGCATCTGCTCGGTGCTGCGCAATGCCGCCGGGACGTTCCCCGATCTTGATCAGGCAAAGCTGGACACAGGCAATGTGGACTTGTCGCTTCTTGCCGACGCTGACGAACTGGCGTTGATCCGGTTGCTGGCCGCATGGCCGCGCATGGTGGAGACGGCGGCGCAGATGCATGAGCCGCATCGCATCGCCTTTTACGTTCATGATCTGGCGTCCGCTTTCCATGGTCTCTGGAATAAAGGCAACGAGAATCCGCAAATGCGATTTATCGTTTCGGGCCAGAAGGATGTTACAATTGCCCGACTCGCCTTGATTCGCGCAATCAAGGGGGTAATTGCCTCAGCGCTGGCGATACTCGGCGTCGAGCCCCTGGAGGAGATGCGCTAATGTCGAAAAACGATATTGATCCTGATGAGTTAGGCGACGATTTTGACGATCTGGATGTGCCGCCATCGCGCTTCAGCATGATGACGGGAACGCTGGTTGCGATCGGGGTCGCCACATTGCTGATTTTTACCGGTGTGATCTGGTACGCTTTCGATGTCGGTGTAAATCAGGCAGAAGAAGGGGCGCTGCCGGTCATTAAAGCGGAACCCGGCGACATCAAGGTCAAGCCGGATGATCCCGGCGGCACGAATTTCGCGCATCAGGACAAGACCGTTTATGACAAGATCGATGGCAATGAGGCCGGGCTGGAACAGCTTTTGCCCGGCTCAGAAGAACCAAAGGAAAAGCCCCGCATCATAAGCCCTTACGATAATGAACTGCCAGAAGGCCGGCAGCCAAAGGTCGTGCGTGTGCCGCCGCCCGCAAGTGACGCCATACCGTCGGCGCCATCTGCTGCGCCAGAAGTTTCAGCCCCGGAAATTCCCGATCCCATGGGAGGGATCAAGTCAAAGGCTGGAGAGGGTGAAGTGGTTGCCGCAGAACCGGTGCCGGAAGTTACATCGGCGGCCCCCGAAAATGCGGATCGTGTGGCCGCATTGCCTGCTGCGGAGCCTGCGGCCGAAGCGCCCGAAGCTGCGCCGGAGCAGGATCAGGCGGCCCTGGAATCCGCACCGCAAAAAACTGCCGCTGCGGCGGGCGGCAAATCCTATGTGCTGCAACTGGGTGCGTTCCGCACGGAAGAGGCTGCGGATGCTGGCTGGAAGCTGCTTGCGGCGCGTCATGCGGGCGTGCTCGGTTCGCTGGAGCGGTATGTGACCCCGGCTGATCTGGGAGAAAGGGGGCGCTTCTTCCGCCTGCAGGCGGGGCCATTCCCGGAACGCGCGGCGGCGAATACACAATGCGCGGCGCTGAAGGCTGCTGGCGTTGATTGCCTGGTCGCAGTGCGTTAGCAGCAATGACTGCGCGCGCCGTTATCTTTGGCTGCTCCGGGCCGGAACTGTTGCCGGAAGAGGCGGCCTTCTTTCGGGATTCTGGCCCGTGGGGCTTTATTTTATTCGCACGCAACATCAAATCACCAGAACAAGTAACTGAACTGGTTGATAGTTTAAGAAATTGTGTTGGCCGCCCCAGCGCCCCGGTCCTGATTGATCAGGAAGGCGGGCGGGTGGCGCGGCTAACATCGCCGCATTGGCGTACGGCGCCACCGGCGGAGAAATTCGGGCAGCTTTATGCGCGACAGAACCCTGTTCTGGCGCAACAGGCCTGCAAGCTCAATGGCCGGCTTCTGGCGCATGAACTGGCGGCGCTCGGCATTACGGTGGACTGTGTGCCGGTGCTGGATGTGCCTGCCCCTGGCGGGCATCAGATTATTGGCGACCGGGCGTTTGCATCGGACCCGGCGATTGTCGCCGAACTGGGGCGGGCCATGTGCGAGGGGCTGATGGCGGGCGGCGTGCTGCCGGTCATCAAACATATTCCCGGGCATGGCCGGGCAGGGGCCGATAGCCATCTTGATCTGCCGCAGGTGAGCGCCAGTCTGGACGAATTACGGCGCACCGATTTTGCGCCATTCCGGGCGTTGCGGGACATGCCGCTGGCGATGACGGCGCACGTCGCCTATACGGCCATTGATGGCGCCGTGCCTGCAAGTCATTCTGCGAAAATCATCCGCGATATCATTCGTGGCGAGATTGGTTTTGATGGTGTGCTGATGTGTGATGACCTTGGCATGAAGGCGCTAACCGGGGATTTCACTGAGCGCGCAGCCAAGGCCATTGCGGCGGGGTGCGATATGCTGTTGCATTGCAGCGGCGTGATCACGGAAATGCGTGAAATATTGCGTGAAACGCCGATGCTTTCCGGTCAGGCCATGGTGCGCTGCGCTGCGGCCCTTGCCCATTTGCAGATTCCAGATAAGTTCGACGCGGTGGCGGCGCAGGCGCGTCTGGCGGCGCTGCTGGAGACATAGCGCCGATATGTGTATATTTGACGGGTAGCATTTTTGCAGGCGAGTCGTCATATTTTTACAACACGGATCAGGATCATTGACCGAAAACGAAGCCATTCTTGAAGAAGGCAAAGTGCTTGCACTGCCCGTAATGGGGCCTGGGTTGACGGCTGAGCCGCAAGATGAGGCGATGATCGTCGATCTGGATGGTTTCGAAGGTCCGCTGGACGTGCTGCTGAATCTGGCGCGCACGCAAAAGGTCGATCTGATGTCGATCTCCATTCTGGCGCTGGCGGAACAATTTATTGCTTTTATCGAAAATGCCCGTCGGTTGCGGCTGGAGCTGGCAGCGGATTATCTGGTGATGGCGGCGTGGCTCGCCTATCTGAAGTCACGGCTGTTGCTGCCGCCGGAACCCGGCGATGAAGGGCCAAGCGGCGAAGAAATGGCCGCGATTCTGGCGTTCCGCCTGCAACGGTTGGAAGCGATGCGCAATGCCGCGGCACTGTTGATGGGCCGCGACCGGCTGGGCCGCGATGTTTTTGCGCGCGGCATGCCCGAAGGTGTGCGGGTGGTGACAAAATCCAACTATGTCCTGTCATGGTATGAACTGCTGAAGGGCTATTCCGAGGGGCGCACCCGCAGCATTGTGGTTGAGCCGATGCATATCAGGCGGCCCGCCCTTTATTCGATGGAAGAGGCGCTGGTCCGCCTGCGGCGCCTGTTGGGATCGACGCCGGACTGGATGACGCTGGAGCGTTTCCTGCCCGAAGATTTTCGCGAATCCGGGGCGGTGCGTTCGGCGTTTGCGGCGACATTCTCGGCCACGCTGGAAATGGTCCGCGCGGGGCAGGCCGAAATCCAGCAGAACGAGGTTTTTGGTCCGATCCATATTCGCGGACGTGTGATGCCCAGGGCAGAAGACTGATCATGAAAATGGACACAGGCAATGAGTGAAGCAGGCGAAATAGATATGAACGAAACAGAGGTTGCAAATGTCGCGGTGTTGCATCCCGACAGCCCGCAGCACCGGCGCACCGTGGAGGCGCTGTTATTTGCCGCTTCAGAACCGCTGGATGAGGCGTCACTGGCCTTGCGATTGCCTGCCGGTGTGGACGTGGCGGCGATATTGGCCGAACTGGTGGAGGATTATGCCCGGCGCGGCGTCAATCTGGTGCGGGTTGCAAGCAAATGGGCGTTTCGCACGGCGCCCGATCTGGCGTTTTTATTGCGCCGGGAGACCGAACGCGAACGGCGTCTGTCGCGCGCGGCTATCGAAACCCTGGCGATCATTGCCTATCATCAGCCGGTAACCCGTGCGGAAATCGAAGATATTCGGGGTGTTTCGGTCAGCAAGGGCACGTTGGAGCTATTGCTGGAAACCGAATGGATACGCCCACGCGGCCGCCGGCGCAGCCCCGGTCGACCGCTGACATTCGGCACGACGGAGGCATTTGAAACACATTTCGGTCTCGTATCAATCAAGGATTTGCCTGGGTTGGAAGAGCTAAAGGCGGCGGGTATGCTGGATATGCGCCTGCCCCCGGACTTTCGTGTGACGGTACCCGATCCCGACGCCGCGCAGGACGATGAAGACCCCCTGGATGAAAACGATACGCTACCGGAATTAAGAGGCAGATCCTCTAAAGAGCATGAAGACATGCCGGAAGTCCCCTCCAATGTCATCGCCGGTCCGGGCCTGCGCGAGACGGCAGAGGAGCCGGATAGCCGGGAAGACTGAAGCCACATAATGAACCGGAATGGCTGGTGGCGCATCTGGAACAACTGACTTATTCGCAGGAATTTGAGCAGATGGTATGACGGCGGCATTGTCGATCACAGACGTCATTTCTTCTCTATGTGACAAGGCAGTTGGCGGCGCGCCTGAGATTGAAAACCGTCGGCCACCCTTTAACCGCCCCAAGGCCTTGCGCCCCCCCCACCCCGGCCCTTATTGGCGCCCCTGAAGATGCATATTGGTACCCCTGAAGATGCAGGTACCAATATGCATCTTCAGGCCCCACCAAGGGGGAGGGAGAAAAAGTTCCGAACCCGGCGGTAAAGCCCCTCCCCCCCCGTGGGGAGGGGTGGGGGGAAAAGAAAGGTGGGGGGAAAAGAAATGAGAAGCCCCATCAATCCATCTTGAAACGCCGCCGCAGGGCCAGCAGGAACAGGGTCAGCAAGCCGATGGTCCCCAGCGATTGCAGCGACGCAAGAAAGGGAATGAGCAGCGGGAAGTTTTCAACCAGACAGTTGCCGGTTCCCGGCGCGCCTTTGTCCCAGACAAAAAAGGGCCGGAACATCTGCTCAAGGGTGAACGCCAGCCGTGCGCCCGGTCCCGGATTACAGCCTATCATCGCTACGCCGAGGTACAGATAATGCGCGGCATAGGCCAGAACCAGCAGCCAGATCAGTGGCAGGTCCACGGAGCGGCCATAATCGGAGAGATGTTTATATAGCGTGGCTGCGAAGCGTTCGAATGGCGGCACACTGCCCCGCTGGCGGCGGCATTCCATTTCCAGGGCGAAAAAATCCGCTTCCTCGTTGCGGGCGCGGAGTTTTTCCATCTCCAGTTTCAGGGTGCGATAGGAGCGCTCCAGCCTTTCGGTGGCGTCGTCATTGTCTTTTTTGGTGTTGAGTTTGTCTTCTTTGGTTTTGAGGAATTTGGTCTGGTGAAACGACATGCCCGGATGAAACTCACAGCCATGAAATTCCGCCAGATCCTCGAATGTCGCGCCATTGAAATTCACACCGGGCCCGAAACGGCGATTGTCAAACTTGCAGGCCCCGGTGAATATGGCGTTGGAAAAATTCACGCGCTCCAGTCTCAAATTTTTTTCCTGGCTCGTCGCAAAATTGACGCTGCCTGAAAATTTTGCCTCTGCAAAATTAGGGGAATCGTCAAAAGCCGCGTTATCGAAGATAGCCCCGCCGCCAAATATCGCGCCTCTAAAGCCAGCCCAGTCGCCAAATGTCGCGCCTTCAAAGTAAGCCCAGTCGCCAAATGTCGCGCCTGTAAAGTAAGCCCGATCGCCAAATGTCGCGCCTGTAAAGTAAGCCCGATCGCCAAATGTCGCGCCTTCAAAGAAGGCCCGGCCGCCAAATGTCGCTCTATTGAAGCTCGTATAGTCTCCAAACTTCAGGCGGCTGAAACGGATAGTGCCGAATATGGCACGGGTGAAATCGGCATGGATTTCGTTGCATATGCCAGAAAAATCAAATCCGGGAGGGAAGGCAACGCCTTTAAGATGGGCGCGAGTGTCGTCATCGCCGGAATTGCGACCCTTCCATGGCGTTGCCGCACCAAGCCGGGCGTGTATTTCGGCTGAAAATTTTGTTCGCTCCGCGCCCCCTTTTTTCCATCCATTCTTACCGCGCCCCTTGTCGCTTTTGTTACCGGCGGCGTCCCGTAACGGCAGATGGAAGCGGCACCATTCCTTGCCATCGAAGGAAAAAAATTCCGTCTCCCCCTCAAACTGGCAGGGGAAGGGATGGATGGATTCGCAGGCGCAGGTCATGGGGGGATGATAGCGTGGATTTAACCCCTCGCAACAGGCATTGCGCGCAAGGCCCTATTGGCATAATATGCCAATAGGGATGAGCCATCAGGAGACAGCCGATGCCGACGCGCAATGTTGTATTGACCGATCATCAGGCCGAACTGGTCGAGCGGCTGGTGGCCTCCGGCCGTTACCAAAACGCCAGCGAAGTGCTGCGTGAGGGGCTGCGGCTGATCGAGGCGCGCGACGCCGAGGACAGAGCGCGGCTGAAAGCATTGCGCGATGCCGCGCGCGCCGGTATTGCGGACATCAAAGCGGGGCGTTTCGTGGCGTTTGACACCCCATCTGCGCTTGGCCGCCACCTTGACGCCATCACCACTGCGGCAATTGAAGACAACCCTAAGAACAACAGGTGACCGGCCGCCAATCTTTGTGGCGGGTGCGCCTGGCGGCTGCCGCCGAAGCTGATTTTCGCGATATTCTGCTATGGACGCTGCGGCAATTTGGTGAAACCCAGGCCCGTATCTATTCCCAAACCCTGTCCGCCGCCCTCACCAGCCTGCCGGAAGGACCGGCGGCGCACGGCGTAAGGGCGCGCGATGACATCGCCAAAGGGCTTTTCACGCTGCATGTGGCGCGCAACGGGCGAAAGGGGCGTCATTTCATCCTGTTCCGGGCTGCCCGCGCAGGAGATCAGCAAATCATCGAAGTCCTGCGCATCCTGCATGACGCCATGGATTTGGCGCGCCATGCCCCGCCAGAGCAGGACCGGTATTTTTGATCCCCGCCCCCACCCGCCCCAAGGTCTTGCGAAAATCCGCCAATACGGGCATATTCGCGGCCAGAATTTTATAACTCTAGAAACCACAGCAGGGAGAAGCCCATCAATGGCGCAAAGCAAGATAGACACCAGCAACGGACCGCTGACCGGCGTCAAGATACTGGATATGACCAGCGTGGTGCTGGGACCGTATGCAACGCAATTACTGGCCGATATGGGCGCGGAGACCACCAAGGTGGAAACCCCCGTGGGCGATCTGATGCGCACCGCCGGGCCAAGCCCGCATGGCGATCTGGGGCCGATCTTCCTGACCCTGAACCGCAACAAGAAATCCGTCGTGCTGGACCTGACCAAGGACAAGGCCAAGGAAGTGTTCCGCAAGATGATCGCCGATTGCGACATCTTCATGACCAATGTACGCCCCGACGGGCTGGCGCGGCTGGGCTTTACCTATGACGATATGGTCAAGATCAAGCCGGACATCATCTATGTGCATGCGGTGGGCTTTGGCGCGGGCGGCGCCTATGCCGGGCGCCAGGCCTATGACGATCTGGTGCAGGGCGCATCGGGCATTGCCGATCTGCTGCCCAAGACCGACAAGGTCGAACAGCCGCGCTTTCTGCCCTCGATCGTAGCCGACAAGGCGACCGGCCTGCATATGATGTATGCAACCCTGGCGGCGCTGTTCCATCATCAGCG
>DAIOWE010000068.1:0-13989 GCA_036758605.1 Pseudomonadota bacterium
CATGTCGTGAATCAGATCAAACGTGGCGACAATATCGAATTTTCCCGGCACGCCCCCGCTGATGTCATGCACGCGGAAATCCACCCGGTCCTCCACGCCCGCCTCTTTGGCATTGGCGCGGGCTTTTTCGATATTGGGTTCAAACAGATCAAAGCCGAAAAATTTAGCCTTGGGGAACGCCTTGGCCAGTTCCACCGTTGAGCGGCCCGCGCCGCATCCAAAATCAGCAAAACTGGCGCCCTTTTCCAGCCGCGCCTTTACGTCCGGCATTTCTGGCAGCCACTGGCTGACCAGCAAATTGCGGTACCGGACGCAGGAATTTGCCTCCAGCCCTTCCCAGAAAATACCGTCATAAGTGTCATAACTTATGCCACCCCCCTGTCTGAAAGCTTTAACCAGTTCATTAAAGGGCTGCATCAGGCCTGTGAACATTTTGAACAGGCCGCCCTGATAGGCGGGGCCACCTTCATCAACCAATACCGGAATAAGCGCAGCAGGCAAAGCCGCCTTGCGGGTTAACTTGTCAAAGGTCAGATATCCCGCAGCGGACGTGCCATACAACCATTCGCGCACATAGCGCTCGTTCAGGCCCATACGACTGGCCAGTTCCTCGCTGGTTGCCGGTCCCTTGCTGGCCAGATCTGCAAACAGGCCCAGCTCGTTTCCAATGGCACACAGACGGATGCCCACCATTCCGGCTGCATCCATAACTACTTTCTGGACATATTCGGGTGTTTTCAGTTCCATTTTCCTGCCTTTGCCGGGGTTGTCATGCTCATTCCCGAACAAGAGTAGGATTACCGGTGCGGCAAACGCAAGTGCTATGACTCCAGCACAGCATCAATATCCGCCTGGTCGTGGCCTTCCGTTTCACCATTGATGATGGCGCCAGCTTTTTCAACCATCAGGCGCAGCTCCGGACCAAAAAGCGCCGTCGCCGCAATTTCTTCCTGATTTTCAGAAACTGAGGCTTCCATTAGTCTTGAGGCAACCTGCAGGACCAGCGCATTCAATTGATTGATTAAACGCTCAAAGGGCTGCCTGAATTGGACCGGCACATATTCATATGCTGCAACAGCCAGGTCCTTGTCGGAAAAGCCGCTATCACGAAAATGATCCTGATAGCTTTTTGGTTTCCAGGCAGCCACATCTTCAATGCATTCCGGCATGTCAGCTATCATGTCGATAAGCATAATTATCTCATTGAAATGATTAAGATAATCTGTTGCCAAAAGCGTAACTTCGTTAATGTTGGCACCTTTAACCAAATCCCTATATTTCTCATATGACTCAATGGTTTCAGTATGTTTTCCTGTAGTCTTAATGTTATTTGTCATAATTAGCTCACTGACAATGCCACGGACTACCGGCACCCCCCTCCAACATCCTTTGGCATCATGCACGATTACTTCTAACGGTTAATTAATTTAGTTCACGAGGCTACATTCAGGTACGGCTTCGCAGATAAATGAACCAGTAGACAGCCCCGACGAACATGCCCCCGCCAATCACATTGCCGATGGTAACTGGCGCCAGATTGCTGAAAAACGCACCCCAGCTCAGCGCATCATAACTGGCGGGGCTTTGCTGAATGGCTGCCCAAAAAGCTGGCTCCGCCAATTCCTTGATCAACAGGCCATATGGCAGAATGAACATATTGGCGACGCTGTGCTCAAAACCCGCCGCAACGAAGGCGGTTACAGGAGGGACAATGCATAAAATCCTGTCTGTCGTGGAGTGGGCGCTGTAACACAGCCAGACGGCCAGACAGACCAGCACATTGCCCAAAACGCCCCGCATCAGGGCCTGGAAAAACGGCAGCGCCGCCTTGGCCTCGGCAATATTCAGCGCTGCGGCTCCCACGGCGGAATCGCCATTCCCGTGCACCCCGGCCAAAAACACCATTACGGCGGTAGCCACCGCGCCCAGGAAATTGCCAATATAAACCAAAGCCCAGGCCCGCAGCATGCCGCCCAGGCTGATCTTACCCCCGGCCCAGGCCATCACCATCAGATTATTACCGGTGAACAGTTCCGCCCCGCCAACCACGACCAGTATCAGCCCCAGGGAAAAGGTCAGCCCCGCCACAACCCGCACAAGGCCAAAAGTCAGGTGGTTGTCGGTGGCGGAAATGGCAATAGTGGAAAACAAAGACCCAAAAGCAATAAAAGCCCCGGCCAGCACCGCCAGCGTCAGCAAACTCAGCACTGGCAGGCGGGTTTTATCCGCGCCGATCCGTTCCGCCTTTTCGGCCATTTCCTTCGGCAACAGGGCATCCGCGCCCTGTGGCGCCTGATTGGCATCCATCTGCTTCCTCTCAATTGCTATTCCTGGGGAATATACATCCGAACAGGCCTTTGCGCACATCTTCATCCAGTGTAGAATTACTCGCAAATAGCATCAGGGAGAAACATCATGCCGGCCTATCGTTCAAAGACCTCCACCCATGGGCGCAATATGGCGGGCGCGCGCGCCTTGTGGCGCGCCACGGGCATGACAGACGCGGATTTTGGCAAGCCCATTATCGCCATTGCCAACAGTTTTACGCAATTTGTTCCCGGCCATGTGCATCTGAAAGATCTGGGCCAGATGGTGGCGCGCGAGATCGAGCTTGCTGGCGGCGTCGCCAAGGAATTCAACACCATCGCCGTCGATGACGGCATCGCCATGGGGCATGACGGCATGCTCTATTCGCTGCCGTCGCGCGAAGTGATCGCGGATGCGGTGGAATATATGGTCAATGGCCATTGCGCCGACGCCATCGTGTGCATTTCTAATTGCGACAAGATCACACCGGGTATGCTGATGGCGGCAATGCGGTTGAACATTCCCGCTGTGTTCGTTTCCGGCGGCCCGATGGAAGCAGGCAAGGTCATCATGGATGATGGCGCCACTAAAATGGTCGATCTGATCGATCCGATGATCAGCGCCGCCGATGACAGCGTGTCTGACGCAATGGTGGATAAATATGAGCGCTCCGCCTGCCCGACCTGCGGTTCCTGTTCGGGCATGTTCACCGCCAATTCGATGAACTGCCTGGCCGAGGCGCTGGGCCTGGCGCTGCCCGGCAATGGCAGCGTGCTGGCGACCCATTCGGACCGGCGCGAACTGTTCCTGCGCGCGGGGCGCACCGCCGTGGAACTGTGCCGCCGCTACTATCAGGAAAATGATGAAAGCGCCCTGCCGCGCAATATCGCCAATTTCAAAAGCTTTGAGAACGCCATGACGCTGGACATCGCCATGGGCGGCTCGACCAACACCGTGCTGCACCTTCTCGCCATCGCCAACGAGGGTGGCATTGATTTCACCATGAAGGACATTGACCGGCTGTCGCGCGTCACCCCGCATATCTGCAAGGTTGCGCCTTCGACGCCGGAATATCATATGGAAGACGTGCACCGCGCGGGCGGCATCATGGCCATTCTGGGCGAGCTGGACCGCGGCGGGCGTATTCACCGCGATGTGCCAACCGTGCATACGCGCAGCATCGGCGAGGCGCTGGACACCTGGGACGTAATGCGCACCAAGGACGAAGCCGTGCACCATTTCTACCGCGCGGCGCCGGGCGGCGTGCGCACCACCGAAGCGTTCAGCCAGAACCGGCGTTATGCAACATTGGACACTGACCGCAGCGGCGGCTGCATCCGCACGATCGAAAATGCCTATAGCCAGGATGGCGGGCTGGCAGTGCTGTACGGCAATATCGCCACCGAGGGCTGCATCGTGAAAACCGCAGGTGTTGACAAGGAAATTCTCAAATTTTCCGGTCCCGCCGTGATCTGTGAAAGCCAGGAAGAAGCCTGCGATAAAATCCTGAAAGGCGTCATCAAAAAGGGCGACGTGGTGGTGATCCGCTATGAAGGCCCAAAGGGCGGGCCGGGCATGCAGGAAATGCTCTATCCCACCAGCTATCTGAAAGCCAAGGGACTTGGCAAGGCCTGCGCCCTGTTGACCGACGGGCGGTTTTCGGGTGGCACATCAGGCCTGTCAATCGGCCATGTCTCGCCCGAGGCCGCCGAAGGCGGGGCCATCGCCCTGATCCAGGAAGGCGACACCATCGACATCGACATCCCCAACCGCAGCATCAATCTGGCCGTCAGCAAGGCCGAATTGCAGCAGCGCCGCGCCCGCATGGACATGGACGCCAATGGCTGGCAACCCGAAAAAATCCGTCCGCGCAAGGTCAGCAGCGCGCTGCGCGCCTATGCCGCCATGACCACCAGCGCCTCACGCGGCGCGGTGCGCGACGTTTCCCAGGTCGAACGCGCCCGCACCCCGACCCCGGGCAACAAGGCCGCGGCGGAGTAAATTTATTTTCGCTCTGAATTTGCCACAAGCTTCCCCCTCCCCCTCGTGGGGAGGGGCCAGGGGTGGGGGGGCTGCCAAGCATGGTCAATGAAACCGCCAGACAATTACGCAAAAACCAAACCGATGCAGAAAAACATCTTTGGCGCAAACTGAGGCAGCTTAAATCCTCCGGCTTTCATTTCCGGCGCCAAGCCCCCATCGGAAATTTCATCGCCGACTTCGCCTGTCACTCCGCCAATCTGATTATCGAATGCGATGGTGGCCAACATGCACATGATGAGGCGATCGTCAGAGACACGGAGCGAACGGCATGGCTGGAAAGTCAGGGCTATAAGGTGCTGCGCTTCTGGAACAATGATGTCCTCAGCAACATCGACGGCGTGATGCAGATTATCCATCTCGAACTTGGTCTTGAATGAACCGCCGCACCGCACTTTTGTCTGACCCCCACCCCTACCCCCTCCCCACAAGGGGGAGGGGAATGCCGTGCTGGAAATCCCCACAAAAATCCTGCCCTTGATGAGGAGGGCAATTTGGCCCAGCATTCCGGCGCAGCATTCTGACGGAACCCCCCCTCCCCCTTGTGGGGAGGGGCTGGGAAACGAGTGGCCCGAAGTAAATTCGGACACGATTGAACAGGTTAAGCAACGCCAACCCCTGCCTGTAAATGAGCGCGCGGACAGGCTACTTAAATATCTTGCTCGACAAACACCCGTCATTGGTAAAACGGTATACAGTCTACTCTCTCAGTCAACATCAACAGACACAAAATATTTGGAGATGCTGGCTTGGTCCGAATCACTATCGGAAGGCGAATTGATTTATCTTACGGACTATTTGGTAAAAATGGGCTGGGTCGATAAATCAAGAAATGTGAGCGGAATATTTATGCCAACCATTATGGTCGATGGCTACGCCCGCCTCGCCGAACTGGCCACAAAACAGATCAATTCATCGCGGGGCTTTGTTGCCATGTGGTTCGATGATTCGATGACCGAGGCTTACGAAAAAGGAATTGGGCCCGGGATTGAAGATGCGGGATATAGCCCACTACCGATAAACCGGAAAGAACATATCAACAAAATCGATGATGAGATTATCGCCGAGATCAGGCGCTCGCGTTTTGTGGTCGCCGACTTTACCCATGGAGACACCGGCCCGCGTGGCGGCGTTTATTACGAGGCCGGTTTCGCGCATGGCCTCAATATCCCGGTATTTTTTACTTGCCGCAAAGACGTGCTTGATAAAGTACATTTCGACACGCGGCAGTACAACCATATAGTCTGGGAAACGGCGGGTGATTTACGCAAACAGCTTGCGGATCGGATCAGCGCGGTGATCGGCGACGGGCCGAACAAAACTCCAAAGGCGAAATAGCCGTTGCGATTAGGTTTGGCCTCTACCCAGTCTCTGTCACCCCGTATACATTCCAGGGTGACATTTTGTGTGTCCACCGTTCTTCCTCCTACCGCCCCTTGACCTTGACATAGCTTCCCGGCGCGTCTTCCAGCACCGGCAGCGCGCCGCTGCCCGGTTCGCGGGCGGGCACTTTCTTGCCGCTTTTGGCAGAATGCCAGGCGTGCCAGTCGGTCCACCATGAACCCGGATGTTCGACTGCGCCCTTGCGCCATTCTTCCACATCATCGGGCAGGGCGTCATTGGTCCAGTATTGATATTTATTGGCGGCGGGCGGATTGATGACGCCCGCAATATGCCCCGATCCGGCGATAATAAAGCGCACATCGCCACCCAGCAGTCTGGTGCTTTTATACACCGAACGATAGGGCGCGATATGATCGTCCACGGAAGATTGCAGATATACGGGGATTTTAATTTTACCAAGATCAAGTTTTTCGCCGCCCAAAACCATCTCGCCTTTGGACAGGGTATTGTTGAGATAGCATTCACGCAGATAAAACAGGTGCATTTCTTTCGGCATATTGGTCTGATCCGCATTCCAGTAAAGCAGATCAAACGGCGCCGGCTCCTTGCCCAGCATGTAATTGTTCACAACAAACGACCAGATCAGATCGTTGGAGCGCAGCATGTTGAAGGTGTTGGACATCTCGCTGGATTCCAGCAGGCCGCCCGCCTGGTCCATCTTCTGTTCCAGGGCCGTAATCTGATCCGAATCGATGAATACTTTCAATTCGCCCGCTTCGGAAAAATCCGCCTGGGCGGCAAAGAAAGTGGCGCTTTTTATGCGCTTGTCGCCTTTTGCCGCCATATGCGCCAGCGCCGTTGTCAGCAGCGTACCGCCAATGCAATAGCCGATGGCGTTAACTTCACGCGCGCCGGTCGCCTGTTCAACGGCATCGAGTGCGGCGTAAACGCCTTCCAGCAGATAGGATTCAAAGGTCCTGTTGGCCAGTTCGTCATCCGGGTTGGCCCAGGACACGACAAACACGGTATAGCCCTGCGCCACCGCCCATTTGATGAAGGATTTTTCAGCCGTGAGATCCAGAATATAAAATTTGTTGATCCAGGGCGGAAAGATCAGCAGCGGACGCTGATAGACAGTTTTGGTTGTAGGGGTGTACTGAATAAGTTCGATGAGCGGATTGCGGAAGACCACCTTGCCCGGTGTGATCGCGATATTGCGGCCAACCTCAAAGGCGTCCATATCGGTCATGCGGATGGCCAGCTTGCCATGACCCCGTTCCAGATCTTTCAGCAGGTTTTCCAGGCCGTGCAATAAATTCTCGCCGTTCGATGTCAGCGTGGCGCGCAGAATTTCCGGATTGGTCAGCACGAAATTGGATGGTGAAATCGCATCAATAAATTGCCTGGTGTAAAACGAAACCTTGCGGGCATTTGCCGGGTCCATTCCGTCAACCCCGGTGACCGTCTGCATCAGCCAGTTGCTGGCCAGCAGATAGGATTGCTTGATGAAATCGAAGGCGACACTTTCGTTCCATTCCGGGGCCTTGAAACGTTTGTCGCTACGGTCCGGCGTTACGGTGGGCGGTAATTCCTCGCCCAGCAAACGGCGTGTCGTGGCTTGCAGCAGTTGCAGATAGGCGGGCCATAGCCTGCCCTGCGCTTCGATCATATAATTGGCGTTCCCCAGCAGATGCCTGGCAAGATCCAGAAACGCCGGTGCAATGGTGCGCACACGGTTCGGATCACCCAGTTCAGGGGGGGCAGCCTGACGTTTGATCTGCTGGCTGGCGAAGCCCTGCATCAAGCGCTGCCCACGTTCGGCCACTTTCATCATATTGCGTATGAACAGCGCAGGATCGGGAATGGTAAAACCCGGCTTTTCTTGTTCCATTTGCCTGAAACCCCTATTTTACGACAAAACCATGCCGCGAAATGACTTATGTTGTAAGAAGACTTAATATAGCCATTTTCTGAGCAACTATGCCACCCTGGCTATAAAATATGCGTATAGTTTCATTTCAATTTGAGTGCGAATCATTGACAGATAAGCAGGGACAAGGATGTGGGCGGTTGGAGGGTTTAATGCTTAAAACAGACGGGCGTAGTGCGGCGATGTGGCGTTTTGGCGCACCGCTGGCGATAGGGCTTGTCATGATGGCCGTTTCGGGCTGCGCCATGCCCAGTGTGTTTGGCTCTGACAATAGCCCCTTGCCGCTTCCCCCGCCGCTTGAGACGGATGCGGAGGGGAAGGTTGCGGATAATACGGGCCGCAAGAAGGATGATGCAGAGGTTTCCCCTGCGCCAGAGGCGGACGGGGAATATCCCGATCTGGCGGATGTGCCGGAAGGTGCAGAAGCCACGAAAGCCGCAGAAAAAGCCCCCGAAGCCCAGGCCCAGCGTGAGCAACTGGCAAGCGGGCTTGTGGCGGATCGTGAGCAGGCAAAATATACCGACGAGGAATTGCGGGGTGGCAAGGTTGCCGCTTTATCCCCGCCGCGTCCACAGCCGCCCGCGCCACCGCGTTCGGAAGAACCCGTTGCCCCAGCAGCGCCCGAACCCGTGGTTCCACAAGCGCCTGCCGCACAGGTTAGCCCGCCTGCGCCTACTACAGCATTGCCCCCTGTATCACCCCCGCCTTCGGCAATCCCGTTGACGCCACAGGCGCCGCGGTCGGCGCCACCCCGTACGGCTGCTGCCGTACCAGTGCAAACGGCGACGGCCCATAGCACGACGACCTTCCAGCCTTCCCGGGCGCAGCCGCTTCCCGCGGATTTGGCGGCGTCATTGCCCGCAGGTGTAGCGCAACGCTATCAGGAAACCTTGCGTCAGCCGGTTCCAGGCGCGCCAGCAGGGCTTCCTGTTGCGCCGGTTCCGGGTGGGCGGGCTGGTGGGGCCGCTGGTGGGGCCTATGTCAGCATTCCGTTTGCTTCGGGATCATCACAATTATCCAGTGGCGACAAGCGCACCATCGCCCAGGTGGCGAGGGCCGCAAAGGGTGGTTTTTCACGTATCCGGGTGGTTGGTCATGCCTCCAGCAGTGCTTCCAGCCAGTCTGAAAGTCAGCGCCTGCTTGCCAATTGGGAGGTTTCCCAGGCCCGCGCCACGGCAGTGGCGGACGAACTGGTTCGTCAGGGGGTGGATGTAGCCAGGATTGTTATAGAAGCTGTCGGCGACAGTCAGGCCGCATCGGCTGGCGGATATATGGATGCAGAAGCCGCCGCCCGCCGGGTAGACCTGTTTCTGGAATAGGCCTATATAGAACCAGAATTATAGAGATAGATAAAACGTCATGGACTTTGAGTTTCACCGCATCAAGCGCCTGCCGCCCTATGTGTTCGAGTCAGTCAACCGGCTGAAGGCGCAGGCCCGCGCGGCAGGCAAGGATATTATCGATCTGGGCATGGGTAACCCCGATATGCCAACACCCCGGCATATTGTCGACAAGCTGATCGAGAATGTACAAAAACCCCGCACCAACCGCTATTCCACATCACGGGGCATTCCGGGTTTGCGCCGGGCGCAGGCCGGATATTACGCCCGCCGTTTTGGCGTGGATCTTGATCCGGAAACGGAAATTATCGCCACACTGGGTTCCAAGGAAGGGCTAGCCAATCTGGCGATGGCGATCACATCGCCTGGTGATCAGATTCTGGTGCCGAACCCGTCCTATCCGATCCATCCCTATGGCTTCATCATTGCGGGCGCAGCGATCCGTCATATTCCGGCGGTGGATTCGCAACGCGAATTTATGGAAAGTCTTGCGCGCGCCGTGCGCCATTCCGTGCCGCCGCCAAAGGCGCTGATTGTCAATTTTCCGTCCAACCCGACGGCGCAGGTTACCGATCTGGCATTTTACGAAGAAGTGATCGCCTTTGCCCGCAAGCATGAAATCATTGTGCTGTCGGACATTGCCTATGCAGAAATTTATTTTGACGGCAATCCGCCGCCATCCATCCTGCAAATTCCCGGCGCCAAGGAAGTGGCGGTTGAATTTACATCGCTGAGCAAGACCTATGCGATGCCGGGCTGGCGTATCGGGTTCGCGGCGGGTAATCGCCATCTGGTTGGCGCATTGACGCGCATTAAATCCTATCTGGATTATGGCGCATTTACGCCCATTCAGGTGGCTGCAACGGCTGCGCTGAACGGTCCGCAGGAATGCGTCGAGGAAATTCGCAATACGTATAAAATGCGCCGCGACGTTCTGATTGAAAGCTGGGGACGCGCGGGTTGGCAGATACCCTCTCCGCCCGCCAGTATGTTTGCGTGGGCGCCCATTCCCGAACCATTCAAATCTCTGGGCTCGCTTGAATTTTCAAAACTGCTGTTGCAGCACGCGGACGTTGCTGTGGCGCCGGGGCTTGGCTTTGGTGAATATGGCGACGGGCATGTGCGCATCGGTCTGGTTGAGAATGAACAGCGGATCCGGCAGGCCGCGCGCAGCGTCAAACGCTTTCTGGCGGATGCGGATTCCTTTGTTGCAGCGTCGGCAGATCAGCGCAAAGCAGCGGCTTTTTGATTAGGATGGCTGTACGTGAGTAATCCATTACGGCTTGGTATTGCAGGCCTTGGCACCGTTGGCGCCGGGGTGCTGTGTCTGCTGGAAGAACAGCAGGAATTGTTGCGTCAGCGTTGCGGCCGCGCCTTGCAGGTAACCGCCGTATCCGCGCGCGATCGCACAAAAAAACGCGCCGTGGATTTAGCGCCTTCGGTTACCTGGTACGATGACGCGCGCACACTTGCGAAAGCGGCGGATGTCGATGTTGTCGTTGAACTGATCGGCGGGGCAGAAGGTATTGCGCGGCAGGTTGTGGAAACAGCCCTGGATGCCGGCAAACATGTGGTGACCGCGAACAAGGCGTTGCTAGCATTGCACGGCAGCGCGCTTGCAGCGCATGCTGAAAAAACTGACAGGGCATTGTGTTATGAGGCGGCGGTAGGCGGCGGCATTCCGGTGATCAAGGCGATCCGGGAAGGGCTGGCGGCGAACCGGTTCGTGCGTGTCTATGGCATTCTGAACGGCACCTGCAATTATATCCTGACCAAGATGGAAAACACCGGCGCGGATTTCGGTGATGTACTGTCCGAAGCGCAGGATCTTGGATATGCCGAAGCCGATCCGAGCTTCGATGTGGACGGCATTGATACGGCGCATAAGCTGACCATACTGGCGAGCCTTGCCTACGGCACGCATGTTGATTTTCCTGGTGTCTATATAGAAGGCATCCGGCATGTGGGCGCGCTGGATATTCAGTTCGCGCGTGAATTTGGGTATCGCATCAAACTGCTGGGGCTGGCGCGGCGCACGGCGCATGGGATCGAGCAGCGCGTGCATCCCTGCATGGCGCCGCTGGGTTCGCCGATTGCCGAGGTTGGCGGCGTCACCAATGCTGTGGTGGCGGTTGGCAATTATGCAGGGCAAAGCGTATTCGAAGGCCCGGGCGCGGGCGCTGGTCCCACTGCATCGGCGGTCATCGCCGATATTGTCGACATTGCGCGCAATCAGATTTTGCCCCCTTTCGCAGCCCCTTCAAGTCAGCTTGAACGCGCACCTGTTAGCCCGATGGAATTACATCAGGGCGCCTATTATGTTCGTCTGACTGTGCTTGATCAGCCAGGTGTGATGGCAGGCATCACAGCCATAATGGCGGAACATGGCGTATCCATAGATAGTATCATTCAGCGCGCGCGGGCGCCGGGCGCCGGGGTTCCCGTGGTGCTGATTACACATGACACGCAAGAGGCGCATATGAACCGTGTGCTGGCGCAGCTTACCGCACTGAAGCATGTCATCGAGCCACCTGTACGCATACGTATCGAAAAACTGTAATTAAAACGCCAACCGGTTTAGGAGAATTCACATGGCAGAGACAAAACCAGTTCTGGACCGCGTGTTCAGCATGGAAATTGCGCGCGTTACAGAAGCGGCGGCAATAGCCGCATCGCGCCTGATCGGGTGCGGTGACGAAAAGGCCGCGGATCAGGCGGCCGTGGACGCCATGCGCACGGCACTGAACAAACTGGAGATACGCGGAGAAATCGTTATCGGCGAAGGCGAGCGCGACGAAGCGCCGATGCTGTATATCGGCGAAACTGTCGGTACGGGTAATGGGCCGCAACTGGATATTGCGCTTGATCCTCTGGAAGGTACGACGATCACCGCCAAGGCGATGCCCAATGCGCTGGCGGTTGTGGCGTTTGCCGAAAAAGGCAATCTGCTGAATGCGCCGGATGTTTATATGGACAAGCTGGCGATTGGCGCGGGCTATGCCCCGGGGACAGTTGATCTGGACAAAACCCCTGCGGAGAATATTAAAGCGCTGGCCGCGGCCAAGGGTGTGCCGGTAACAGAAATTACCGCCTGTGTGCTGGATCGTCCACGTCACGCCGAAATCATCAAAAGCATTCGCAGTGTGGGGGCGCGCATCCAGCTTATCCCCGATGGCGATGTCGCGGGCGTTATTGCGACCACGCAACAACATACAGGCATTGATATTTACATCGGTTCCGGCGGCGCCCCCGAAGGCGTTCTCGCGGCGGCGGCATTGCGCTGTATCGGCGGACAGATGCAGGGACGCCTGCTGTTCACCAATGACGAACAACGTGACCGCGCCCGTAAAATGGGCGTGAAGGATCTCAATCACAAATATGTGCTGGAAGAACTGGCGGCGGGTGATGTGATTTTTTCAGCAACGGGCGTGACCGATGGCTCCATGCTGCATGGCATTCACCGCGAAAAGGATGGTGCGGTTACCACGCATACGGTGGTGATGCGCTCGGCAAGCGGCACCGTGCGCTGGATTCGTGCGCGCCACAAGGATGAAAGCAAATTCGCATAAAATGAATCTGCCGCCACCCATGTTAGGGGTCGGGCGGTCGCTGAACGGCCGGTGCTGGCGCTTGCGTCCCTGTGACGAACGCGCTGCTCTTGCCATTGCGCAACGGCACGATCTGCCGGAAATGCTTGGCCGGATAATTTCCGGGCGCGGTGTGTCTATCGATGCGGCGGAAAGTTTTCTGCACCCCAGCCTGCAAAATGATCTGCCTGACCCTGCCCGTCTTATGGATATGGAACGTGCGGCGGAACGGCTGGCCAGGGCTGTCATGGCGAATGAAAAAATCGCCGTGTTTGGCGATTATGACGTGGACGGCGCAACGTCCTCTGCGCTGATCAGGCGTTTTCTGGCGGCCATTGGCGTGCCGCTGATCCTCTATATCCCGGATCGCATCAAAGAAGGCTATGGCCCGAATGCTGCGGCGTTAAAGGCGCTGGCGGGGCAGGGTGTTCATATTGTCATCACGGTGGATTGCGGCACTTTGGCCTATGACGCGCTGGCGGCGGGGACAAAATCCGGGCTGGATATTATCGTCGTGGATCATCATCAGGCGGAGGCGCATCTGCCCGATGCGTTTGCGGTGATTAATCCCAACCGGCTGGATGATAGTTCCGGACACGGACAATTGGCGGCGGTGGGGGTTGCGTTCCTGTTGCTGGTGGCGTTGAACCGCAGTTTGCGCGAGAAGGGCTGGTACGCGCGACAGGGTGTGCGCGAACCGAATTTATTGCAATGGCTTGATCTGGTGGCGCTGGGCACGATTTGCGATGTGGCGCCGCTGACCGGCGTTAACCGGGTGCTGGTCCGCCAGGGCCTGAAGGTGATGGCGCGCCGCCATAATGCGGGCCTGCGGGCACTGGCGGAAATGGCGGGAATTGATGCGGAACCTACGACCTATCATGCGGGGTTTGTGTTTGGCCCGCGCATCAATGCGGGCGGGCGGGTTGGTAAATCCGATCTGGGGGCGCGATTGTTGTCCAGTGACGATCCGGATGAGGTTGGCGTCATTGCCCAGGAACTTAATCTGCTGAACCGTGAACGCCAGGCCATCGAGGCCCTGGTGCTGGAAGCAGCAAGCGCGCAGGCGCAAGCCCGCAACATGAATGAACCGCTAGTGCTGGTGGCGGCAAAAGGCTGGCATCCCGGCGTGATCGGCATCGCCGCCAGCCGGTTGAAAGAGCGCTTTAATCTGCCCGCACTGGTGATCGGCATCGACGAAAACGGTGTTGGCAAAGGCTCCGGCCGGTCAATCACCGGCGTTGACCTGGGTAGCGCGGTCATTGCCGCAAGCCAGGCCGGGCTACTGATCAATGGCGGCGGGCATAAAATGGCGGCGGGGCTGACCGTAGGGGCGGACAAAATCGATGCTCTGCGGACATTTCTGATACAGCGTCTGGCGGCGCAAGTGGATGCAGCCAGCGATGCGGGCGACCTGACCATTGACGCCACGCTGGTGGCGGGC
>DAIOWE010000069.1:0-13819 GCA_036758605.1 Pseudomonadota bacterium
GAAAGGGCAGGCTTTGGTCTGCCCTTTTTCGTGGCGGATGTTGATCCTATGGATTCAGGCGGGTCTGGTTGATGGGCGCTATTATCTGGCTGGCCTCCTATCCCAAATCGGGCAATACCTGGCTGCGGGCGTTTCTGTTCAATCTGTTGCGCAATCCGCAGCATGCCGCCTCCATCAATGAGCTGGACAGTTTCTGCATCGGCGAATCTGCCGGCGCCTGGTATGCCCGCCGCGCGGGCCACGCGATCGGGGACATGGAAATGGATGCCGTCATGGCCCTGCGCCCGCTGGTGCATCGGGACTTTACCCAGGCCTTTCCGGATTCCGTATTTGTCAAAACCCATAATTTTCTGGGTGAATGCTGTGATGTCGCGCTGCATACGATGGATGTGACCGCAGGGGCGATCTATGTGGTGCGCAACCCGCTGGATGTGGTGATTTCCATGACGGACCATTTCGGCGTCAGCCTGGATGCGGCCATAGATCGTTTGGGCGATCCGGCGGCAGCGACTGAAACCACCGATGCCCATGTCTCGGAATTTCATTCCGACTGGTCAACCCATGTCAAAAGCTGGACCGGTCAGCCTAATCCAGGCCTGCACATTATGCGCTATGAGGATATGCTGGACCGTCCCAACCGCAGTTTCCGGCAGCTTGCCACTTTTCTGGGGTTGACACCCCCCAATGACCGGTTGCGCAAGGCGATAAAATTTTCGTCCTTTGAGACCCTTCAGGCACAGGAAAAAAAACACAGTTTCAAGGAGCGCAGCGAGTTTTCGCGGGCATTTTTTCGTTC
The DNA here is from genome assembly GCA_036758605.1 of Pseudomonadota bacterium. GTDB lineage: Bacteria > Pseudomonadota > Alphaproteobacteria > UBA11222 > UBA11222 > UBA11222. The sequence goes on from DAIOWE010000069.1 coordinate 797, forward strand.
CGGCCGTAAGCAGCAATGGCGCAGCCTGCTAAGCACCGCCCAGATCGACAGGATCGTGGCCGCGCATAATGAACAAATGGCGCGATTCAACTACCTTCCCTAACCAGCGGGAATATGTTTTGGTGTAGCGCAAAATATCCCGTCCTGGCCTTTTTTTTGCTGTCAATGTGGCTAAAAGACATGTATTTAGCGTGATATAATTTTTATCACTGTAAAATAGTGGGAAATAAAATGAACCACCTTGACCAGCTGGAAAATAAGAGTGTTTTCATCCTGCGCGAGGCGTTTAACCGCCTCGACAAGATCGGCATGCTGTGGTCTCTGGGCAAGGACTCCAATGTCATGATCTGGCTGGCGAAAAAAGCCTTTCTGGGCCATGTGCCGTTTCCGGTGATTCATGTGGATACAGGCAAGAAATTCAGGGAAATGTACGAATTTCGTGACCGCTATGTGAAGGAGTGGAATCTGACCCTTATCCGCGACACCTGCCCGCCGATCGAGGAAATGGACCAGAGCCTGCCCGCCGCTGCGCGCTCGGCTGCGCGTAAAACCGCAGGTCTGAAAAAGGTTCAGGACCGAGAAAAATTCAGTGGGCTGATTGCCGGCATCCGGCGCGATGAACAGGCAACGCGCGCAAAGGAACGGGTGTTCAGTCCCCGCGGCGTGGAAGGTCAATGGGATTTTCGCGATCAGCCGCCCGAATTCTGGGACCAGTATAAAACCGACTACCCGCCGGGCACGCATATCCGTATCCATCCGCTGCTGCATTGGACGGAACTGGACATCTGGCAATATACACAGCGCGAAAATATTCCAACCATATCGCTCTATTATTCGAAAAACGGCAAACGCTACCGCTCGCTTGGCGATGAAGACATCACGTTCCCGGTGGAAAGCAATGCCAGCACCATTGATGAAATCATTACTGAACTGCAAACGACGAATGTGTCCGAGCGTTCCGGCCGTGCGATGGATCACGAATCAGAAGATGCGTTCGAGCGCCTGCGCGCCGATGGCTATTTGTAAGGGCTGAAGCGAATGTCGAAACTTTCTGAATCTGCTGTCCGCGATTTACTGCGCATCGTGATTGTCGGCCATGTGGATCACGGCAAGTCAACGCTGGTTGGCAGACTTCTCCATGACACAAATTCTCTGCCGCTTGGCAAGGTGGAAGAAATCAGGGCCATGTCGGACCGGCGCGGCATGCCGTTCGAATATGCGTTCCTGATGGATGCGTTGCAGGCCGAACGCGACCAGGGCATCACAATTGACACGTCGCAGATCTGGTTTAATTCCGATAAACGCAATTATGTGATTATCGATGCCCCCGGGCATAAGGAATTTCTGAAAAACATGATCACGGGTGCTGCCCAAAGCGATGCGGCGCTGCTGATCATTGACGCTGTCGAAGGGGTGCGCGAACAATCGCGCCGTCATGGCTATCTGCTGCATCTGCTGGGCATTCGTCAGGTGGCCGTCGCTATCAATAAAATGGATCTGGTGAATTACAGCGAAGCGCGCTTTAACGAAATTGCCACGGAATACCGCGCATATTTGACCGGACTTGGCGTTACGCCAACCTTCATTCTGCCGGTGTCGGCGCGCGAAGGCGAAAATATCGTTACCCGTTCCGATGCGATGCAATGGTATGACGGACCGACGGTTGTGGGCGCGCTTGACTGTTTTGTGTCGGAACCCCTGTCCAGCGAACTGCCGCTGCGCCTGCCGGTGCAGGATGTGTATAAATTTGATGAACGCCGCATCATTGCCGGGCGCATTGAATCGGGCCGCGTCACTGTCGGCGATGAAATCATGTTTTCGCCCTCCAATAAAACGGCACGGGTAAAAAGCCTTGAAGTATGGCCCGAAACGCTTGCAAAACCCGCAAGCGCCACGGCGGGGTACAGCGTGGGCCTGACGCTGGATGAACAGATTTTCGTGGAACGGGGCGACATAATCAGCCATGTCAGAAATGCGCCGGTTGAAACCGATGTATTCCGTGCACGTCTGTTCTGGCTGGGCCATGAACCGCTAAGCATTGGCAAGACATATAAGCTGAAACTGAACACTACCGAGGCGCAGGTTCAGGTGCAAAAAATCGAGGCGGTTGTCGATACCGGTGATCTGTCCTCGGCGGCGGCAAGCCAGGTCGAACGCAATCAGGTCGCCGAAATCGTGCTGCGTTCGCGGCGCATGGTGGCGCTGGATGCGTTTAATGACATGCCGGCAACCGGGCGTTTCGTGCTGGTCGATGACTATGACATTGCGGGCGGCGGCATCATTTCCATGGAAGGCTATGCCGATCAGCGGCAGCTCATCACCCAGCGATCCACCAATATCGTCAAGGTCGAACAGGGCGTCAGCGATGATGAACGCGCCCGCATGAACGGCCATCGCGGTGGCGTGATCTGGTTTACCGGGCTATCTGGCGCTGGAAAATCCACCTTGTCGGTGGAGCTGGAACGGCGTCTGTTTGAAAAGGGCTATTCGGTCTATGTGCTGGATGGCGACAATATCCGTTTTGGCCTCAACGCCAATCTGGGCTTTTCGCCGGAAGACCGCTCGGAAAATATCCGCCGTGTCGGCGAGGTGGCGGCGCTGTTTGCGCGCGCGGGCATGATTGCGCTCACCGCCTTTATCTCGCCCTACCGATCGGACCGTGACCGCGCGCGCGCCGCCGCACCGGATCGTTTTCACGAAATCTATGTGCAGGCCGATGTGGCAACCTGCGAAAGCCGCGATCCCAAGGGCCTGTATGAAAAGGCGCGGCGTGGCGAGATCAAGGAATTCACCGGAATTTCGGCGCCCTATGAAGCGCCCGAGACGCCCGAACTGGTGGTGGACACCACCACGCATTCCATTGAGGAATGCGTGTCGCAACTGGCCGCTTATGTTGAGGCGAATTTCTCACTGCGCTCCGCTGATCGCAAGGCAGGTTAAACCAGTCCGCTGATCCCGGCGATGCCCGCTGCACCGCTGCCTTTCAGGCGCCGCGCATTGCCCGAATTCAGGCCGCCAAGCGCCATGACCGGCACAGAAAATCTGTGCGCCGCACGGGCGAAACGGACCGGGCCCAGCACCGCGTCCCCCGGATGGCTTTGGGTGGCGAATACCGGCGACAGCAATATGGCATCCGCGCCAAAGTGATGGGCGCGCTGCATGCTGCGCAAACCGTGGGCGGCCACCGTCACCATGGCGTCCGGTTTAACGGCGCGCAGTGCGCGCGTCTGATGCGCCAGCCTTTCGGGAAAATGCACGCCATCCGCACCCACGCGCAGCGCCATGCGCCAGTCGCCCGCCAGCACAAACACAATGCGGCGTTTGCGGCATAGCCGCATCAGTGCTCGCGCCATGGCTTCGCGCCCGGGCTGATCATAATGCCGGAAAATAAAACCCGACCCCGTGGGCAGACGCAAGATGGCGTCACCCGGATCGGGCAGGCGCAGCGTATCACTCACCAGCCACAAGGCCGGTAATCTGTTCCCGCAATGGGCAAACCGCGAAGTGCATTTGAGTTGAGCCGCAAGCCTTGCCAGTATCATTCATAATCTCATCGGTATAAAATGCGTGTATTATTCAAACCATGATCCAGAGTGATTCATTCCGGCAAAAAGATATTATCACCAATCTTGCAGCGGTGCGCGCGCGCATTGCCGCTGCGGCGCGGCTTGCCGGGCGCGATCCGGCCGGTATTACGCTGATTGCAGTCAGCAAATTTCATAATGCCGGAACCGTGCTGCCAGCCCTTGCGGCGGGCCAGCAGGATTTTGGCGAAAACCGGGTGCAGGAAGCAGCCGCCAAATGGCCACCGCTACGCGAGAAGTTTCCCGAATGCAGGCTGCATCTGATCGGCCCGTTGCAGACCAATAAAGTGCGTGAGGCGGTGGCGCTGTTTGATGTGATCCATGCCCTGGATCGGGAAAGGCTGGCGCGGCGCATAGCGGACGAAATCGCCGCCACTGGAAAATCGCCTGCGCTGTTCATTCAGGTGAATACCGGAGAAGAGCCGCAAAAGGCCGGCGTGATCCCCAAGGATGCAGATCGTTTTATCGCGCTATGCCGCGCCGGATTGGGCCTGAATATTTGCGGGCTGATGTGCATTCCGCCCGCGCACGAAAACGCCTCACCACATTTTGCGTTGCTGGCTGAAATCGCCGCGCGCAATGGCCTGCCCCATTTAAGCATGGGCATGAGCGATGATTTCGAGGCGGCTATCCGGCATGGCGCAACCCATGTCCGCATCGGCAGCGCAATTTTCGGCGCGCGGACGCAGCGTTAAAGCAGTTTGTGATCAGATTGAAGCACATTATCGCAAGGCTTTGAACCCCTCCCCGACCCTCCCCCTTTCAGGGGGAGGAAGAAGTTGGCTCTCACGTCCCCTCCCCTCCAGGCTACGCCGAAGCGAAGCTTCAGCTTCGCTCAGGCGAGTGCAAAGGGGGGGGACATATTGGTACCCGCATCTTCGGGGGGAGGGGATCGGCCACACGCTCGAACGCCATGTGTGCTTCAATGCGTTCACAAAGCGCCCTGGCATTTCCTCACAAATACATGGCGCCGATATCCACCGTCGAACTATTTCCCAACGCATCGAAATTCTGCGCGATCCAGGCATCGGCGCAGGCGCGACCGGTATCGCGCAACCTGGTCAGAAACTCCCATTCGGTGCTCATCTTGCTGGCCACGCCCAGGCGGCACATCATGCCGTCGTCAGCAATGGCGTGTATCAGCATGCGGCTGAATGACGGGTCGTCCAGCTTGCCATCATCGATCAGTTTGGTCACGAAACTGACCGCGCGCATTTCGCGCATCAAGGATGAATTGAAACTGATCTCGTTGATGCGGTTCATGATCTCGCTGGCGGTGCGCGGTAATTTCGCGCGCTCAATCGGATTGATATGCACAATCACCACATCATGGCTTTTACATCCATAGATCAGCGGAAAAATTGCCGGATTGCCCATATAGCCGCCATCCCAATAGGCCTCGCCGTCAATTTCAATCGCCTGAAATAAAAATGGCAGACAGCTTGACGCCAGCACGGCGTCGGTGGTGATTTCATCGTTCCCGAAAATTTTCACTTTACCGGTGCGCACATTGGTGGCGGAAAGAAACAGTTTGACCGGGCATTTATCGCTGCGCAGCGCATCGAAATCGACGCTTTGCTGCAGCAGAGTGCGCAACGGATTGAGGTTCAGCGGATTGAACTGATAGGGCGATAATATCCGCGTCATCAGATCAAAGGCCAGGAATGCGGGCGATTCACCGGTCGAGGTAAAGCCAAGCAGTTTGTCAAATATGTTTGGCCGCAGCGGGCTTAGCTCGCCTGCTTTGGCAACGCGCTTCCAATAGGCCTCAAGGGCTGCGCGCGCGCCCTCGCGGCCATCTTTCGCCAGGCCGGACGCAAAGACCGCGCCATTCATCGCGCCCGCGCTTGTGGCGCTGATGCCTTCAATGGAGATGCGCGGTTCTTCACACAGCCGGTCCAGCACGCCCCAGGTAAACGCGCCATGGGCGCCGCCGCCCTGCAGGGCCAGATTAACTGGCTTTACGGCCTGGTCCGTATCATTCGCCCGCTGCGAATGCTGTGCGGGAACTTTTGTGCCGTCCGCCATTTGTCCTCACCCGGAATATTGCTTTGGGCGAAGTCTATCGCATTTGGAGGATGTGACGGAAGATATTCCGCAGGCAGGAACCCGGTCCGGCGATCTGGCCGGACCGGGTTTATCTGGCAAGGCTACAGGATGGTTTCGCCATGCAGCGACAGATCCAGCCCATCGCGTTCATATTCCGGCTCAACCCGCAGGCCGATGGTGAACTTGATCAGATACAGGATCCCGGCGGTGGCCAGTGCGCACCAGGCAATGGTGTACCCGATGCCAAGGATCTGCGTCATAACCTGACCCGGATTGCCCTCGATCAGGCCCGAGACGCCGCCAATGCCCTTCAGGGCGAAGACGCCGGTCAGCAGGGCTCCAACGATACCGCCAATGCCATGCACGCCGAACGCATCCAGACTGTCATCATATCCCCCGGCATGCTTCAGCCAGGTGGCGCCCCAGTAGCACATAATCCCGGCAACCAGGCCGATGATCAGCGCACCGGACGGATCCACAAAGCCCGATGCAGGCGTAATGGCGACAAGGCCTGAAACGGCGCCTGAAATCAGGCCCAGTGCGCTGGGTTTGCCGCGCAGCGACCATTCGGTGAACATCCAGGACAGCGCGGCTGCGGCTGCGGCAATCATGGTGACGGCCATCGCCATGCCGGCGCGGCCATTGGCCGCACCCGCCGAACCGGCATTGAAGCCAAACCAGCCAACCCACAGCAGGGACGCGCCGATAAGGCTCAACACCAGATTATGCGGCGCAAAGTTGTGACCGCCGCCCTTGCCATAGCCGGTACGCTTGCCGACAATCAGCGCGGCAACCAGGCCCGCCACACCGGCATTGATATGCACCACGGTGCCGCCGGCAAAATCAAGCACGCCTGCGCTCCACAGCATACCCATCGGATGCCAGACCCAGTGTGCAATCGGCGCATATACGATCAGCACCCAGAGCACGGTGAAGACCAGCAGGGACGAGAATTTCATCCGGTCAACAAAGGCGCCCGTGATCAGCGCGGGCGTGATGATCGCGAAAGTCATCTGGAACATCATGAACACGCTTTCGGGAATGGTGAATTGCACCGATCCGGTTTCCATGCCCGCCCCCAGCAGGAATGGCGCATTCATATCCATGCCATGCAACAGGATGCGCGTCATGTCGCCCACATAGGCGGTGCCATTGCCAAAGGCCAGGCTATAGCCCAGCACCATCCATAACACGGCCACGACACAGCAGATGGCGAAACTTTGCGTGACTGTCGCCAGCACGTTCATCTTGCGCACCATGCCGCCGTAAAACAGCGCCAGGCCGGGGATGGTCATAAGTAAAACCAGCGCTGTCGATGTCAGCATCCATGCTGTATCGCCGCTATCAATGGCCGGCGCCGCTGCTTCGGCCGCTTCCTGCGCCAGAACCGGGTCCATAAAGCCAAGTCCGGCAAGCGCCAGAAATGCGGCCAGGAAAGAATATTTAATGAGGTTTTGCATGTTGTTCTCCATAAACCGCTTACAGCGCGTCGGCGTCTTTTTCGCCTGTGCGCACACGGATGACCTGATCAATGGGGGAAACGAAAATTTTACCATCGCCGATCTGCCCGGTGCGGGCGGCAGCGACGATGGCGTCAACCACGGTCTCAACCTGATCGGTGGAAATCGCCAGTTCCAGTTTCAGTTTCGGCAGGAAGCTAACCGCATATTCCGCGCCACGATAGATTTCCGTGTGGCCTTTTTGCCGTCCGTAACCCTTTACTTCGGTTACGGTCATGCCCTCTATGCCCAAGGCGGTCAGCGCCTCACGCACTTCGTCCAGTTTGAAAGGCTTGATAATCGCCATTACGAGTTTCATAGGTATGTTTCTCCTCCGTCTGGATTGCCCCGGTAGACAGTTGTTATTTCAAGAACTGTGCCGGTTTGTGATAATTGTCACGAATTGGTAATCATTGGGAATTCCAGGAGGGATATGGACCCCGTTGGCAGGAGCGCGCCGCTGGTTTGACCATTTAACAGGCTTTGTGCACAATAATTAGGCAGCAAATATGACCTCAGCACCATTTGACGCTGACATCGTTCTGGTAGGGGGCGGCCTGGCGGGTCTGAGTTTCGCGCTTGCGGCGGGGCAGGCCGGACTGTCTGTGCTTGTGCTTGACGCCGCCACCCCGGCCACAAGCCTTGCATCCGGGTTTGACGGGCGTGTATCCGCGCTGGGCCGCGCGTCCACCCGGCTGATGGGAGGCCTGGGGGTCTGGCCGCTACTGGTCAGGGATGCACAACCCATTCTGGATATTATGGTCAGCGATGGGCGCGTGGAAAGTGGTCCCTCGCCGCTTACCCTGCATTTCGATCATCTGGACGGGGATGCCGCAGGATCGGGACAGCCGCTCGGTCATATCCTTGAGAACCGCCATATACGTTCGGCGCTATACACGGCGCTTGCAGACTATGCGGCGACGGTTACTGTGCGTACACCCGTAAGGGTGCTTTCGGCGCTGCCGGATGCGTATGGGGTAACCGTACAATTGGCGGATGGCGGCAGTCTGCGTGGGCGTCTGTGCGTTGCGGCGGATGGCAGGCAATCCGTCGTGCGGCTGGCGGCCGGCATCAAGTCGGTCGCCTGGAGTTATGGCCAGTCTGGTATCGTGGCGACGGTGCATCATGCCCGGCCGCATGGCGGCCTGGCGCATGAATATTTTTTACCCGGCGGTCCGTTCGCCATTCTGCCCATGACCGGCGCACGATCTTCGCTGGTATGGACCGAACCTACTGCGCGTGCGCAGGCCCTGATGGCGCTGGGTCAGGCCGATTTTGATACGGAACTGCGCAGGCGTTTCGGCGGCCAATGGGGCGAAATCAACAGCGAAGGCCCGCGCTGGATATATCCATTATCATTTCACCATGCCCGCGATTACATAAGCGACCGGCTGGTGCTTGTAGGCGATGCCGCGCACACCATCCACCCGATTGCAGGACAAGGATTAAATCTGGGCCTGCGCGATGTGGCGGCGCTGGCCGAAGTGCTGGTGGATGCACACCGGCTGGGGCTGGATATTGGCGCGGCAACGGTGCTGGAACGCTATCAGGCATGGCGGCGTTTTGACAATGTCAGCCTGTCGATTGCAATGGACATGTTCAATCGCCTGTTTTCCAATGACGCACCCTTATTGCGGCTGGCGCGCGATATTGGACTGGGTGTGGTTGGGCAGATCGGCCCCTTGCGGCGGCTGGCCATGCGCCATGCAGCGGGGGATGTGGGCACGCTGCCCCGCCTGCTGGCCGGCAGGGAGTTGTAAGCTTTACGGGAGCAGCCGGTAGCCGCCATGTTCGGTGATCAGAAGCTGTGCGCAGGATGGATTTTCTTCGATCTTCTGACGCAGGCGATAAATATGCGTTTCCAGCGTGTGGGTGCTGACAGCCGCATTATAGCCCCAGACTTCGTGCAGCAGCACATCTCGTCCGGTCACCTGATCACCCGCGCGATACAGAAATTTCAGAATCGCAGATTCTTTTTCGGTCAGCCGGATTTTGCGTGCGGTGGTTTCATGCACCAGCAGTTTTGCGGATGGCTTGAATTTATAGGGTCCGATATTAAAGACCGCATCTTCGCTTTGTGCATGCTGGCGTAAATGCGCCCGCACCCGCGCCAGCAGCACCCCATAGCGAAACGGTTTGGTGACATAATCGTTGGCGCCGGATTCGAGTCCCAAAATTGTATCGGCCTCCGAATCCACCCCGGTTAACATGATGATCGGGCATTTTACGCCCAAGGCGCGCATCTTGCGGCACACCTCGCGTCCATCCATATCCGGCAAACCCACATCCAGAAGCACCAGATCTGCGGGCGACTGCTGTATCCATTGCAGCCCCTCTGCCGCGGAATGCACCAGATGGCTGGAAAACTCGCCCTGCAAATCGAATTGCTCAGATAGGGACTCACCCAGCATCACATCATCGTCTACGATCAGAAGGCGTTTTTGCAAATTAACCGGCATAACCCGTTCTTGAGCCTGTTCTTGAAACTGGAGCATCGTAATCCCTTCCTATGCGAAAAATCCATCTGCCAGATGCCGTATCGCGATCATTGCATGCCGCAATGAAGTGGTTAGCAAACAATTTAAGCCTTGTCGGGAAGCATGCCATGTGCATTTTGTCACACATGACGACATTTACTATCATCACTCCCCCGGCTATGGCGCTTTTTTGTGAAGGCAAATCATGAGTCCGGAACAGTTCAGCATATCCCCTCTGGTAGGGGTTGAGCGCGCCATGGGCGATTTTCGCCGTGGCCTGCCCGTACTGATATGCGATGATGCGGGCGGTCCAGCCCTTCTGGCCGTGGCGGCCGAGCTTGCCCGGCCGGAAACCATACAGGCCATGACGCAATGGGCGGGAACATCGCCTTTTCTGGTATTGACCCATCAACGCGCCGCCACCCTGAAAATTCGCCTGTATACGCCGGATGTTGTGCTTTTGCCGCAAAACGCCAAAGGCGGGTGGGAAACTGCAGATGCGGCGAAGTCGCTTGCGGATCCTTCACGCGATCTGGAACTACCCCTGCGCGGCCCATTTCATGCCGTGCGCACGCTTCAGGGCAAGGGTTGGACAGCGGCCATAAAGCTGGCCAAACTGGCGCATCTGCTGCCCGCCGTCATTGCGGTTAATCTGCCACAGGCCCAACCGCTAAAGGACTTTGCCAGCAGGCATGACCTGCTGCAGGCCGACACCGACGCCCTGCTATCCTATGATGCGGCGGCGGCAATGGCTTTGGTGCAGGTGGCGGGCGCCCGGGTGCCGCTGGCGGGCGCGGAAGCGGCGCGCCTGATCGCCTTTCGGCCCAAGGATGGCGGGCTGGAGCATTTCGCCATCGTGATCGGCGATCCGGACCGGCATCAGCCGGTGCTGGCGCGGCTGCATTCGGAATGTTTTACGGGCGATCTGATCGGTTCGCTGAAATGCGATTGCGGCGAACAGTTGCGCGGCGCGATCAAGCAGATCAATGAAGCAGGCGGCGGTGTTCTGCTGTATCTGGCGCAGGAAGGCCGGGGCATCGGCCTGATCAACAAGCTGCGCGCCTATGGGCTGCAGGACCAGGGGTTCGATACCAATCAGGCCAATGAACGGCTGGGCTTCGCGGCCGACGAGCGGATTTTTCTGCCCGCCGCCCGGATGCTGACTTTGCTGGGCTTCAACGAAGTCCGGCTGATGAGTAACAACCCTTCGAAAGTGTCCGGGCTGGAACAATTGGGCGTGCGCGTCGTGGAGCGGGTGCCGCACCAGTTCCCCAGCAATGAACATAACTGGTTCTATCTCAACACCAAACGCGACAAAAGCGGCCATCTGCTGTAGGCAATAGTTACCGCCTTACCAGGGATATTGATGGCCTGTGCGTATAAGCTGTTGATTTATCTAATGGTATTTATGGCCTGACATTTGCGTGTATGACGCCATGTCTACAGAGCCTCAAATCCCGGTCAACCCGTCTTCCTATACAGGGCGCTATTATGCGTTGCCGTTGCGGGGCCGTCTGACGCCCTATGAAGGCGGGACGTTCAGCGCTGGCCCCAGCACAATACGCGAAGAGGACGCGAAGACCGCCGAGACGGCGCAAAAGAAAGCCGGTTTTTCGTTCGCCGGGTTTCTCGACATGATCAATCCGTTGCAGCATATCCCGGTTGTGTCGAGCATTTACCGGCGCATCACTGGCGACGAAATCACCCCGGTTGGCCGGATTGCGGGCGATACGATGTTTTTCGGCGCCCTTGGCCTGGCCAGTTCCCTGATCAATACAGTGATTGAAAAGGTTACAGGCAAGGATGCCGGTGACCATGTGATGACCGCGATGCTGGTGGAAAAGGACAAAGCCCCTGTTCCGGCGGATGATCAGGATGATGGCGCCAATAATGTACTGGCCGCAATCCCGCAATCCGAAACCCCGCACGGCCGCGTGACGGTGCACCCAAAAGGCGTCACTGCGCCGGCCACGCTCGACGCCGCAACGCTCGACGCCCTGTCCCGCACGATTGGCAGTGCCGAACCCCTGGCGCATCTGGCCCAGCCTGTCAGCCCGGATATGAACAGGAACAAGTCATCCGCACCCGCCAGATCACCGGGCCAGATGGCGGCGGCCACCAGCTATAATGATGCGCTGATCCGCATGCAGCAGGGGCTGGACCAGTATCAAACCCAGCGGCCGGGTCTGGAACTGAAATACGCCGATTAGACCATTTTTTGATCTGATTTACGCGTCTCCACTCCTTTGTGTCATTACCCGGTTTATCCGGGTAATCCATGTTACGCCCAAATGCGTGAGTTTGGGATTCTGGGTTGCCCGGATAAACCGGGCAATGACAATGAGAGTGTGTGATGTGCGTCCATATGTTCAAAAAACGGTTTAGCAGGCCCGTTTGCCGCCGCCGCGAATAGTCTCATACATACCGCTCGGGGATTTTTGGTGGTGCCGGTTGTTGTCGTGCGCCTTCGATCCATTGCTGCATGGCGGGCAGATTCCACACCGCTTCCATGTAGGCGCTGCACACCGTATCACACGCCACGCCATAGGTGCGAAAGCGGCTGACTACCGGCGCATACATGGCGTCAGCGATACTGAATGCGCCAAACAGGAATGGACCCCCCGCGCCCCATTGCGCCCTCGTGTCGCGCCAGATTTCCTGAATGCGCGCGATGTTCCCCGCCACGCCTTCCTGGTCATGGCCTTGCCCCGGATGTTTCCCCAGAATGTCCATGCTCATATGTGTGCGCAAAGCTGCAAAGCCTGAATGCATTTCGGCACTGATCGAACGCGCCCTGGCACGGGCGGCGGCGTCGGCGGGCCACAAGTGTTTTTGCGGAAACTGTTCGGCCAGATATTCGGCAATCGCCAGACTGTCCCAGATCACCAGCCTGTTATGCTTCAGCACCGGGACAAAACCAGCGGGAGAATGGCGCAATATATTCTGCTTACTGTCAGGCAGGCGTAAGGGCGCCCACTCCTCTTCGAAGGCGATCCCGGCCGCTTGCAGAACCAGCCAGGGCCGCAAAGACCAGGACGAAATGTTTTTATCCCCGATAACCAAAGTGAATTGCGTCATTATTTCCTCATAAAACGGCCCTTACAGGGAATGTACAGTTTGCGCCGACTATATGCTATATTGGCACCATGATCACGGAACTGAATGAACGCTCGCGGCAGATTTTTCGCGCTTTGGTCGAGGCCTATCTGGCGGAGGGAACTCCCATGGGCTCCAAAAGCATTGCGGCGCAACTGCCGACCCTGCTCAGTTCCGCGACGGTCCGCAATGTGATGAAAGAGCTGGAGGATATGGGCCTGCTCTATGCGCCGCATACCAGTGCAGGCCGTATTCCCACGCAGACCGGCCTGCGCATGTTTGTCGACGCGCTGCTGGAAATCGGCAATGTCACCGAAA
>DAIOWE010000070.1:0-13616 GCA_036758605.1 Pseudomonadota bacterium
TCTGGTCATGAAATTCGCGCGCCCGTTCGGGATCAAGCGACAGATTGAACTGATCTTCCCAGCGGAATTCAAACCGCGCCCGGCTCAGCGCATCATCGCGCAATTGCGCCGCCGGATGCCCCTTGGCCAGGTCTGCGGCGTGCGCCGCAATCTTGTAGGTGATCACGCCAACCTTCACATCGTCACGGTCCGGCAGGCCCAGATGTTCCTTGGGCGTCACATAACACAGCATGGCGCAACCGAACCAGCCGATCATAGCAGCGCCTATGCCGCTGGTGATATGGTCATAGCCGGGTGCAATATCTGTGGTCAGCGGCCCCAGCGTATAGAACGGGGCCTCGCCGCATTCACGCAATTGCTTGTCCATATTGATTTTGATCTTGTGCATCGGCACATGGCCGGGGCCTTCGATCATTACCTGCACCCCCTTGTCCCAGGCAATGCGGGTCAGCTCGCCCAGCGTTTCCAGTTCGGCAAATTGCGCTTCGTCATTGGCGTCGGCGATGGAGCCGGGGCGCAGGCCATCGCCCAGCGAGAAGCTGACATCATAGGCGCGCATGATGTCGCAAATTTCCTCGAAATGCGTATAGAGGAAATTTTCCTTGTGATGCGCCAGGCACCATTTGGCCAGGATTGAGCCGCCGCGGCTGACAATGCCCGTCACCCGCCTGGCGGTCAGCGGCACATAGGCCAGCCGCACACCGGCATGAATAGTGAAATAATCCACGCCCTGTTCGGCCTGTTCGATCAGCGTATCGCGGAAAATTTCCCAGGTCAGATTTTCGGCCACGCCATCGACCTTTTCCAGCGCCTGATAGATCGGCACGGTGCCAATGGGCACGGGCGAATTGCGAATGATCCATTCGCGCGTATTATGAATGTTACGCCCCGTTGACAGATCCATCACCGTATCCGAACCCCAGCGGATCGACCACACCATCTTGTCAACTTCTTCGGCGACCGAAGAGGCCACCGCGCTGTTGCCGATATTGGCGTTGATCTTGACCAGAAAATTGCGGCCGATAATCATCGGTTCCAGTTCGGGATGATTTATGTTGCACGGAATGATGGCGCGGCCGCGGGCGATTTCATCGCGCACAAATTCCGGTGTAATGAAATCCGGAATTTCCGCGCCGAAGCTTTCGCCGTCGCGCAGCAGTTTTTCCTTTTGCGCAGCGCGGCCCATATTTTCGCGGATCGCCACATATTCCATTTCGGCCGTAATAATGCCCGCCTTTGCATAGGCGTATTGGGTCACAGCTTTGCCGCCGATGGCGCGCAAGGGGCGATTGCGGACCGGAAATTCCGCCGCCAGCGCCGTACCCGCATTGCCATTATCTTCCGGGCGTATATCGCGGCCTTCATATTCTTCCACATCGCCACGCGCCCGCACCCAGGCATCGCGTGACCGCGCCAGCCCCTTATAGATATCGATTTCAGCATTCGGATCGCTATAGGGCCCGGAGGTATCATACAGGCGCACCGGCGGCTCCTTGGCGCTTTCATGCAAGCTGACGTCGCGCATCGGCACACGCACACCGGGCAGATTGCCTTCAACATATACCTTGCTTGATGCAGGTAGCGGCCCTGTGGTCACTGATATGCGGGCGTCTTTTGTGTGGATATTCATGGCGTGTCTCCCCAGTGAATGCAAAATATACGGGGGAAAGCAATGTGGCGCATACAGCCCACTGGTTCCGTTCCCTCCGCCGGTTCTACCCGGATCAGGTTCAAAGGGTCTGCCAGCTGACATCTCAACCCTTGCGGGCTCCCCTCGGAATGGACGCATTGTGAACCCAAGCGCAAAATTTCGCAATGGCCGTGATGATAGGGCGGGATCGGGCCACGAAACCATTTACGGATGCACAAGAAACAGGCATGCTGGCCGGGCAAGCCATAAAAAGGGCTAAATCCAACAGGAACCAAGGGGGAAACAAAATGACGATAGAACTTACCATGCTTGCCTGGAGCACCGTTCTGTTGATTGTTCTGATCATGACATCCTCAAACGCCAATGTGATGGCCATGGGCATGGAATGGGGTCTCGGAAATCGCGATACACCTTCAACCGTGAGCGGCTGGGGTGCGCGGGCACGGCGCACCTATCTGAATCATCTGGAAAATCTGCTGATTTTTGGCCTGCTGGTCATCGTTGCGCACCTTGCCAATGTGCATTCCGATCTGACCGTCATAGGCGCACAACTGTTCCTGGGCGCACGGATCGTCTATGCGATCCTGTATATAGCTGGCATCAGCGCCCTGGGGGCGCGCACCCTGGCCTATTTGGTCGGCCTGGTCGGCACGATCATGATCGCCTACGCCGTGCTCACCGCAGTCCCTGCGGCTGCGTAAGCCCGCTTCATCTGCGTAAACGGGCTTAACCTCAGCCCGTTTACGCAGATGTTTATTTCCGCGCAGCGGCGATCATTTGCGCGTCTTCTTCGCGGTAAATTTCCCTTTCCCTCTTGATCAGCACATCCGCCAGAAAATTATACGCCTCGCCCCAGGCGGTCATCACCTCAGGGGTGGCGGCGTCACCAAGTACATCCTTGATCGCCTGTAACAGGCAGGCGCCGATCACCGGATATTGTTCGGCAATCACGCGCGTATTGGTGTGTTTATGGGCGATATGCTCCAACGGTCCCTTCAGCGCATCAAGATTATCGATATTCTGCGCATAGGCGCATACGGCCTCGGCCAGCCGTGCAGGCTGTGGTCCGCCGTCCAGCGGATGCTTCATCCATGTGTTCTCGAAAAACCGCTTATATTCAGGCCTTTCGGCAAACGCGATCTGATACATCCGGGCGGTGATCTCCTTGCCGTGTTTTTGAAGCACGGGCGCGGTAGATTTGATGATGGCTTTGGTATGATCGCTCAACATTGACTGCGTTCTCCTTATAAGAGGATTGAAGAAAGATGGGCTGGCGTCAAAACCGGTAGCCGACGCCAAAGCTGATAGTCCATGGATCCAGATCCACATCGGCGTTCAAGGGGCCCAGCGCGCTGCTGATATTGACATCCGTATCAAGCCAGTAGCGCTTGACGTCAACATTCAGCATCCAGTGTTTATCAAGCCCGTAATCAAAACCTGCCTGCAGCGCATAGCCTATACTATTGTCGTAATTGATGCCAGTCACCGCGCCGCCGGGTGCGTCTTCGTTCCAGAATACCGTATAGTTCACGCCCGCGCCCGCATATGGCCGGAACGTTCCGTGGGGACGGAAATGATATTGCAGCAACAGTGTCGGCGGCAACAGATTGACCTCGCCCAGATCAACCTTGCCAACACCGGTCAGTTTCGCGTCAACGTCATGATTGCTGATCAACAGAACGAGTTCCGCAGCAATATGATCAGTGAAGAAATAGCTGATATCGAGTTCCGGTATGACTGCCTCCTCCACATCGGCGGAACCCGCGACCGGGCGAATAGAGGCGTCCTCATCCGGCAGGATTGCAGTCGCCCGTATGCGCACCTGCCATGGACTTAACGGTGCTGGACCATCTTGGGCAACCGCGGGGGGCGCTATCGCCAACAATATGCCGGTAGCGCTAATAAAAACGAATCTTGTCATCTGCCCCTCTCATTTCTTTTTAATATGAAACTTCTACGGGCCTGACGGAATCGCAGCTTTGATCAGAATCAAATATTAAGCAACAGATCCAAAAATCGGCACGAAACATTCACGCAGCGCCGCGTCCAGTTCATCCATGGTGACATGCAGCCCAAGTTTGGCCAGGCTGGTCACGCCGTGATCCGTAACGCCACACGGTACTATGCCGTCATAATGTGAAAGGTCCGGGTTCAGATTGATACTGACGCCGTGATAGCTGACCCAGCGGCGCACCCTTATACCGATGGCGGCGATCTTGTCCTCGCCACTATCATCGGCGCGCCGAACCCAGGTGCCGACGCGGCCGTCACGGGTTTCTCCGATGACGCCGAAGACCGCCAATGTATCCTTCAGCCATTTTTCCAGATTGCAGACGAATTTCCGGACATCCGGCCCGCGCCTGTTAAGGTCCAGCATCACATAGGCCACCCGCTGGCCCGGCCCATGATAGGTATATTGCCCGCCCCGCCCGGTTTCATGCACCGGAAAACGCCCTGGAGCCAGCAAATCCTGGGCTTTGGCGCTGGTGCCCGCTGTATAGATCGCGGGATGCTCCAGCAGCCATACCATCTCCCCGCCACGGCCTTCGCGAATCGCGGCCACCTGGGTTTCCATGAAGTTAATGGCGTCCAGATAGGCAACCGGCTGATCCGCCACACGCCACAAAACCGGCGGCATGGCGGCTGCAATATCGTTGCCGGTATCACCTATCGGGCAAAAATCTGTCACTTTCAGGCCTCTTGCGTGGGCTTAAACAAGGATGTTCGAGATATATAATCATTCATGACGCCAACTTAACCGTTCCCTAACCCTGATAGTGAATGATCAGGGCAACATACAGGGAAATGGGGATTAGTTGAACGTGCAGTCAAAAGCCATAGATAGCGTTAAAATTGAAGTTTCAGTGGTACTTGGTCAGGCTATCATGCCGATCCATCAATTGCTGAAAATGGGCCGCGGCGCGGTTATCGAGCTTGAGTCGCTTCAGACCGATCCGGTATTGATTTATGCCAACAAACGCTTGATTGCGCGCGGCGAAATCATGATCCAGGGCGAATCCATCGCAGTTTCAATTCGCGATCTCATCCACATGCAATAGCTGCCTGGCCTTTTCCTGCATTATGGCCTCCGCCAGGCACCGTCTTTTTTTCGGATAAAATACTATTTTACGTTACAAAATTGACATTTTAATAATTTACACTATATTGTTTATTGAATAACTGTATAACACTAATATAAGTGTAAATATTGCCATGGTGCAACCAGTCACAAAACCCGTCGGAGCGCGCCTTGAAACAATGCGGCGGGATCATGCGGTTTCAAAAACGCCCGCGCTGCTGCGCGCCATGATCCAACAGGAATTCGCTGGCCGGATTGCCGTGGTGTCATCCTTTGGCGCGGAATCTGCCATACTGCTGCACCTTGTCGCAGAAATCAATCCCTCCACCCCTGTACTGTTTCTTAATACGGGCAAGCTGTTCGGCGAGACCCTGCGTTATCGTGACAGATTGCAGGATTTGCTTGGGCTAACGGACCTGCGCGCCATCGGGCCACACCCGAAAGACCGGGCGGCACAAGACCCGGAGGGCCGCTTATGGTCAAAAAATCCTGACGCCTGCTGCAATTTTCGCAAAACCGTCCCCCTTGCGCGTGCAATGGAAGGATTTGACGCCTGGATAACCGGACGCAAACGCTTCCAGACAGATGACCGGGCTTCAATGAATGCTATTGAAATGGTCGGCGCACGTTACCGCATCAACCCACTCGCGGACTGGAGTCAGGCCGACCTGGAACGTTATATGGTGGAACACCATCTGCCGCCCCACCCGCTGGTGCGTGACGGCTATCTGTCGATTGGCTGCATGTCCTGCACTTCGCGCGTGAAGGAAGGGGAAGACGCCCGTTCAGGCCGCTGGCGCGGTCAGAATAAGACAGAATGCGGCATTCACCTGGACGGCTTCACCGACGGTGACGGCATCTAATTCCGCTAACAGGCAGATGCAGCTTGTTAAACTGGCCGCGATTTGCTACTTCCCCCAAGAATGCGGTCGTGGCGGAATTGGTAGACGCGCAGCGTTGAGGTCGCTGTGGGGTAAAACCCGTGGAAGTTCGAGTCTTCTCGACCGCACCACGCTTGGTCTGGCGCAGCCATGCGAAGAACGCTAGGCCGAAGCAGTGTCCGGCGACGCTCGCAGAGTGAAGACTGTCTGCTACCGGTTTTGCAAAGCGCAAAAAAATTAATTCTATCGGAGTGCGGCTGGTGCAAGATACGGCCTCCACAGAACAGCGAGCGGACAACGAAACGCCTGGCGCCGCTGGCGGCGAGTCTTTGCATGCGCTGAACCCGGCTTTCCTGGAGAGCGTTATCGATGCCGTGAAGGCCGCCGATAAAACCGCCGTTCTTGAACTGGTTCAACCGCTGCATGCCGCCGATATGGGCGATCTGCTTGGTCTGCTGCGTGGCAAGCAGCGGCGTAAATTACTTGATCTGCTGGGACCGCAGCTTGACCCGGAAGTGCTGCCGGAACTGGATGAGCGCCTGCGCGACCGTGTTGTGGCCGCCATGTCCAGTGAGGCGCTGGCGGCGGCTGTTGCCGCACTTGAAACGGACGATTCGGTCTATCTTCTCGAAAACCTCAGCGAGCAACGCAAGGCGGAAGTACTCAACCTGCTACCCCGGATAGAACGGGCGCCCGTTGAAAAAGGCCTTAGCTATCCCGAGGACACCGCCGGACGCCTGATGCGATCGGAGCTTGTTGCCGTGCCGCATTACTGGACGGTCGGTCACACGATCGACTATATGCGCTCGGTTGATGATCTTCCCGATGAATTCTATGAAATATTCATTGTCGATCCGTCCTTTCATCTGGTTGGCACTGTGCCTCTCAGCCGTGTTGCACGGACGCGCCGTCATGTCGCCATGCGCGATATCATGGAGAGTGACCAGACCCTGATCCCCGTAATGATGGACCAGGAAGAAGTCGCCTATCTGTTTAACCAGTACGGATTGATTTCCGCTGCCGTCGTGGATGAGGACGAACGCCTTGTGGGTGTGATTACCGTTGACGACGTGGTGGATGTCATCGGAGAGGAGGCAGAGGAAGATATTCTTCGTCTTGGTGGCGTCGCTGAAACCGATCCAACGGATTCAGTCATTCTCACGACCCGGCGCCGCTTTCCCTGGTTACTGGTCAATCTTCTGACGGCCATTCTGGCGTCGCTGGTGATTGCGCAGTTCGAAGCGACGATTGAGGAAATTGTGGCCCTTGCGGTATTGATGCCGATTGTCGCCAGCATGGGCGGCAATGCAGGCACGCAAACCCTGACCGTTGCCGTGCGCGCCATCGCCACCAAGGAGATGAACGCCACCAATGCGGCACGCATCGTTTTTCGCGAGGTTTTCGTGGCAGGCTATAACGGCGTGCTGTTCGCCCTGATCATGGGGGCGATAGGCGGCCTGTGGTTTGACAGCCTCGCCATTGGCGCCGTGCTGGCGGCCGCCATGCTGATCAATCTGCTCGCCGCCGGAATTGCAGGCGTTCTGGCGCCGCTGGCGCTGGAGCGGTTAAAGATCGATCCGGCCATGGCCTCGGGGGTTATGGTCACCACCGTAACCGATGTGGTAGGCTTCTTTGCGTTTCTGGGGCTGGCGACCTTGTTGTTGCTGTAGTCCCTTCACTCCGTTGTCAGGATGACAAGATTAGTATTTTGAAGCCAACTATTACCAAGGTATTATCCAACGATAGAAAGCACAGAATATGGCGTTGGAACACGAACGGCTATCATCCCTGATTCAATTTGCTCAGGCTTCTGCTGCGCTGAAAGGTAGCCCCACCTGTGACGTGGCCAGCCATCCCTTTTATGAGCATGAACATAGCCTTCAGGGGTTACCGGGGCTTCATTTCAATGTGGGCGGTGAGGAAGAAGAAATATGGTTGGCGGTGGAACGCCTACATGAATCTCCTGCGCCTGCGCCCAAGCAGCCGCTGTTAGCATTATGGCTGGATGTTTTCAATAATCCTGCAAAAGAACCCTCTCTTAAATCCGCAATTGAATTCGCTAAATTGCTGGACGGCGGGTTTGCTGAATTGGAAGAAGGGCATGAACCTGTCGATGTAAAGCGACTGGTGTTGTTGCAGGATTTTGACCGCGTAGCCGAAGTAGAAGCCCAGCTTAAAGCATATATGGCAACACAATGGACGCCATGGGCGACTGAAGAAAAGAAACGGCGACGCACCATTCAACTCTATGGAAGGCTCTTCACGCTGAAACAGCAGCTGGAAGGTTCCATTATCGATGCGCAGATAGAAATCGCCATGGGTGTTGGCATGGCCGTATGGATGATGGCAGGCGTCAGAGTATGTTATCCGCTCGTAACCCGCCTGACAGATATTCAAGTTAACGAAACCACGATGGCCATTGAAATCCGCCCGCGTGACATAGAGGCGCGCCTGGAGCTGGACATCTTCACCGCCGCCGACAATCCCGGCACGGCGGAACTGGAGAAGGCTTATAAGGACTTTAAGCCAACGCAGACCTTTTCGCCGTTCGATAGCGGGACGTTCGATGGGATATTACGCTCCGCTGTTGCTGCGCTGGATTCAAAAGCTATTTACTGGCCAGGACAGACCATTGCGGATGATCGCAAACTGCCTGCCGCATCGGAAGAATTAAAAATTACGGATACCTGGGTGCTGGTAGCAAGACCGCGCAGCAAGAGTTTATTCGTACAGGATTTGGAGCGTTTTAAGAAAGCGCTGGAAGATGAAACATCACCGATGCTGCCTAAGGCGATCAAGGCTGTCTTAACGGAACCGGCAACTTCTAACGCAGACATCACTTTGCCGATTTATCGCGGCATTTCGACGGTGCATGGCCACGAAGGCCCATCCGGCGGCTCCGGTAAGGTCGTTGCCGATCTTTATTTCCCGATGCCATTTAATGATGAACAGGTGCGCATCGTACAAATGCTGGAGTGCCATGACGGCGTGGTAGTGCAAGGCCCGCCGGGCACGGGTAAAACCCATACCATCGCCAACATCATCGCGCATTATTTCGCGCTTGGAAAGCGCGTCCTTGTCACTTCCATGAAAGAACCGGCGCTGGCGGTGTTACGCGATAAACTGCCAGAGGAAATTCGTCCTCTCGCCATCAGCTTGCTCTCTAATGAGCAAGAAGGAACGAAGCAGTTCGAGTATGCCATTGGCAAAATCGCTGCTGAAATTCAAACAATTGACCGTATTGCCTATAAAAAAGATATCGCCCAGTTAGAGCAAGGTATTGATGCGCTGCATGCACGACTCGCCGGAATAGATCGCCAAATCACCGGCTGGGCAAAGAAGAATCTTCAGCCTATCGTAATGGATGAGGAATCTATTTCGCCGGTAGATGCGGCCAAAGAAGTTGTCAAAGGCCAAGGCCAGTATGAATGGCTGGAAGATAAGTTGACCCCTGCCAACAAGTCATTATTTAGCAACTCGGATGTTGCTCGCCTGCGGGAAGCCCGCCGCTCAGCGGCTAATGACATGGATTACCTGGGCGCCGCATTGCCTGAGATGGCATCGTTTCCTGACTCCCGTGACTTGGTGCGCATGCATCAGGATTTATCGCGTCATGCAGAGATTGAAGCGGCTGTAGATGCGGGCGACCTTCCCCCGCTCGCAGATTCCAAGGATGAAACTATACAAACCGCCTGCGTTCTAACGGAGAATATAAAGACCCTTTTCACCCTGGCACAGCAGATAGAATCCGCTGAGGTGGAGTGGGCAAAGAGCGCAAGGAAGTTATTCATACAACGCGCCAGCTCTCTGGCACCGGTGATAGAGATTCTTGACGCACTGGGTGCAGAACTCGGAGAAGCAGTGGCGCAGCGCAATGCCTTTGTGGCCAAGCCTGTTAATGCGCCCGCAGGAGTGGAGCTTGATGAGGATGTGGTTCAGGCCATCCAGAACAAGGTAAATGGAAAAACAGCTTTCGGTCTGAAGGGTCTGATAGGAAAAAGCGCCGCTAAGAAGAAGCTGGAAGAAATACGCGTTCTGGCTGATAGACCTGAGACGGAAGAAGATTGGCAGCATGTTCACGCTTATGTCATGCTGCAGCGCCGTTTCCGGGAATTGGTTACGCGCTGGAATGGCGTTGCCCCGGAATTGGCCATGGGTTGGTTTGATGTGGTGGAACCGGCCTACGCACTCAAGGCGGCGGATTATTTCGCGCTGCATATGACCATACGCAAGCATATCGATCTTGAAGCACAGGTAATCGCAGAATCAAAGGAACTCCTGCCAACATGGATACGGCATTCCGAAATCACTGGAAATACTGAACGCCTTCAGGAATTACAGCAATTCCTGGATAGCCATATCCTGCGTCACGGACTGGCAAGCGCCTGGGCTGGCAAAGAACAACTCCAGCGTATGCTGTCGAACTATGAGGGTGGAATCATCGAATCCTTAAAGACGTTTGCTGCGGAAAAATTGGGCAATCCTTCCGTATCGGATGCGGATATGCAGGCGAAATGGTCAAGCCTGATGGATGAATTGAAACGCTTGCGGGGATTGCAGGGCGCTTTTGCCGATATAAGCGATATTACTGGTAAAATAGAGCAATCCGGCGCTAAAAAATGGGCGGAAAATCTGCGAGCCATTCCTGCGAATAATACGATAGACATACTTCTTCCCGACCATTGGCAGACCGCTTGGAGACTGAGACGGCTTACCACATATCTCGAAACGGCGGATGCGAGGGAAGAACTAAAGAAACTAGCCCACCAACGCACTGACGCAGAAATATTACTCGCAAAAACATATCGTAATATCGTTGCCAAGCGCACCTGGCTGAAACTTGCAGAAAACGCCACACCGGATATACGCTCGGCATTGGAGGCATTCCGTACGGCGATTGCAAAAATAGGCAAAGGTACTGGCAAACGGGCGGTTCGTTACCGGCAGGACGCTCGCAAGGCAGCGTCGCGGGCAAACCGTGCCATTCCCTGCTGGATTATGCCCCATTGGCGTATATCGGAATCGCTTCCGCCTGATTTTGGCTGCTTCGATCTGGTTATTATCGATGAAGCATCGCAATCTGATCTTTCTGCTCTGCCAGCCCTGCTGCGTGCGGAGAAAGTATTGATCGTGGGAGACGATAAGCAGGTATCTCCCGATGGCGTCGGGCTGGAGGAGGAAAAAATCCGTAACCTCATGGCCCGATATCTGGCCAATCAAGTGGAGCATTTCCGCGCACAGATGACACCAGAGCGATCAATTTATGATCTGTTCAAGGTAGTATTTGCTCAGTCTTCTACCATGCTGAAAGAGCATTTCCGTTGCGTCGGCCCGATCATTGAATACTCCAAACGGGAATTCTATAACCATGAATTGAAGCCGGTGCGTCTGCCGAAAGTATCCGAGCGCCTTGATCCGCCACTGGTGGATGTACTGGTTGAAGATGGTTTTCGTAGCGATAAAGCCGACATCAATCTACCAGAAGCACGATTCATCGTGGATGAAATCAAAAAAATATGCGCTGAACCTACCATGCATCATCGCACCATTGGCGTGGTATCCCTACTGGCCGATAAACAGGCGCTCAAAATATGGGAAATGCTGGAAGATGAGCTGGGGCCGGAAGAAATCGGTCGGCACCAGATCGCCTGCGGCGATGCACGTACTTTCCAGGGAAAGGAACGGGATATCATGTTCCTTTCGATGGTCGTATCTCCCCGCGGCGCGCATGCACAGACTAGAGAATCTATTGCTCAGCGCTTTAATGTTGCGGCTTCCCGCGCGCGTGACCGGATGTATCTGGTACGTAGCATAGAGCTTGATCAACTGAGTCTAACTGACAAACTCCGCAAAAACCTCATCTCTCATTTCGCTACCCCTTACATGCAAGATGAACAGCGTGTGGAGGATTTGCGCCTGCGCTGCGAATCGGATTTTGAGCGGGAGATGTATGATGTCCTCATCGAGAGAGGCTATCGGGTTATCCCGCAGGTCAAGGTTGGGGAATATCGCATTGATATGGTGGTGGAGGGTAATAACGATACACGCCTTGCCATCGAGTGCGATGGCGATCAGTATCATGGCGCTGATCGCTGGGAATATGATATGCACCGCCAGCGAATTCTAGAGCGCGTTGGCTGGCCGTTTTGGCGCTGTTTTGCCTCCACGTTTGTAAAGAATCGTAAGGACGTCATTGAAGATTTAATTGCCAGTCTGACCGAGCGTGGCATCGATCCCATCGGTAGCGATACTGCTCCCCGCAGTCTGCATACCGAACAACGGCGCGTGGTTGCCTTCCCGATACTCGAAGAGTCTTCGGGTATTGGGAACAGTAGTGAAGACTCTATGATTGTGGCAGGATGATGCAATGCTGTTCGCCCTGATCATGGGGGCGATAGGCGGCCTGTGGTTTGACAGCCTCGCCATTGGCGCCGTGCTGGCGGCCGCCATGCTGATCAATCTGCTCGCCGCCGGAATTGCAGGCGTTCTGGCGCCGCTGGCGCTGGAGCGGTTAAAGATCGATCCGGCCATGGCCTCGGGGGTTATGGTCACCACCGTAACCGATGTGGTAGGCTTCTTTGCGTTTCTGGGGCTGGCGACCTTGTTGTTGCTGTAGTCCCTTCACTTTGCAGCCCGGATGACACAATGATCCTGAATCGCTTACCACCGTTTGATTTTGACCTTGGCGAAACCACTGACATGCTGCGCGATAGCGTGTCGGCATTTACGGCCAGCGCCATCGCGCCGCGTGCGGCGGAAATTGACCGCAGCAATGAATTTCCCCGCGATCTGTGGCCGCGCCTGGGTGAGCTTGGGCTGCTGGGCATTACTGTTGAAGAAGAATATGGCGGCGCCGGCATGGGCTATTTGCACCATGTGGTGGCGATGGAAGAAATCAGCCGGGGCTCAGCCAGCGTAGGCCTGTCCTACGGCGCGCATTCCAATTTATGCGTCAATCAGATCCGCCGTGTGGGCAGCGATGCGCAAAAGCGGAAATACCTGCCCGGATTAATGAGCGGCGAACATGTTGGATCGCTGGCCATGAGCGAACCCGAAGCCGGTTCCGATGTGGTGTCGATGAAGCTGCGCGCCGAAAAACGCGGAGACCGCTATGTTCTCAACGGCAATAAATTCTGGATCACCAATGCGCCGGATGCCGATGTGCTGGTCGTGTACACCAAGACCGATCCCAGGGCAGGTCCACGCGGCATTACCGCCTTCATCATTGAACGCGGCTTCAAGGGATTTTCCACCGGGCCCAAGCTGGACAAGCTTGGCATGCGCGGCTCCGGCACCTGCGAGCTGATCTTTCAGGATTGCGAAGTACCCGAAGAAAATGTCATGGGCGGTGAAGGCAAGGGCGTAAACATCCTGATGAGCGGCCTTGATTACGAACGCGCCGTGCTGGCGGCGGGATCGCTGGGCATCATGCAGGCCTGCATGGATGTCGCGGTCCCTTACATTCACGAACGCAAACAGTTTGGCCAGCCTATCGGCACGTTCCAGCTCATGCAGGGCAAACTTGCTGATATGTACACAACCATGAATGCGACGCGCGCCTATGTGTATGCGGTCGCAAAGGCCTGTGATCGCGGCGGCCCGACCCGCAAGGACGCGGCGGGCGCAATTCTGTATGCTGCGGAAAAGGCAACCTGGATGGCGCTGGAGACAATCCAGATTCTGGGCGGCAATGGCTACATCAATGATTATCCGGCGGGCCGGCTATTACGCGACGCAAAGCTGTATGAGATTGGCGCAGGCACCAGCGAAATTCGCCGCTGGCTTATCGGCCGCGAACTATTTGACGAGACGGCTTAACAGGCGGGGATGTTACCGTGAAACATACCGGACTCACACTACGCGCAACCTTTACTGTTTTAAGTTGCGTGTGGCTGGCACAGCTACTGGGCAACATAAGTTTCGCGCAGACCATGGACCCCGATCGCGCGGCGCGAATCCGCGAACAAATGGGCGCAAAAAACACCAGGATGGTGAACGAAGCCGA
>DAIOWE010000071.1:0-9521 GCA_036758605.1 Pseudomonadota bacterium
TTCTGCTTCAGCGTATCGGGATCATAATCCAGCTTCATGCCGGCTTTTTGCGCTAATGCTGTAAGGCTCTCACTCATGACATTTCTCTCCCATCGTGTTTTGTGTTTGCCCCGGCAACACATTCGTGGCGCAGGAACGGTTTATTATTATAGGGGGACCCATCTGCAATGGATGGCGCCAATACTCTGATAATAGATTAGGAAAATGCCTGCTGCAAGCGCCGCAATCCCGCATATTTGCCCTTCAAGACGAAAAGCACTATATTATTCTCAGGGCGTATCCGGGAAATTAGGAGGACATGATGTCCCAATCCACAGCAAAACTGGCCGTTCACGATCCGGTATGGACGGAAATCCGCGACAAAGCGGCCCAATTGGCAGCGGTCGAGCCCGTGTTGGCCAGCCTGCTCTATGCGACCGTGCTGAACCAGAGCCGGTTGGAGGATGCGCTGGCCTATCTGTTGTCACAACGGTTGAGCACGGTGGAAACCCCGGCGCTGGCGATGCAGCAGCTGATCGAGGCGGCGTTTCAGGATGATCCTGAAATTGGCGCGGCGTTGCGCTGCGATCTGGTCGCGGTGAACGAGCGCGACCCGGCCTGCAAATCGCTGCTGGAACCGCTTTTATATTTCAAGGGCTTTCATGCCCTACAGGGCTACCGTATCGCCAACTGGCTGTTGCGCCAGGGGCGGCGCGGGCTGGCGCTTTATCTGCAAAGCCGTATTTCCGAGGTGTTCGGTGTGGATATTAATCCAGCGGCGCGCATTGGCCGGGGCATATTAATTGATCATGGCACCGGCGTGGTGATCGGCGAGACCGCCGTGGTGGAGGATGGCGTATCCCTGATGCAGGGGGTGACGCTGGGCGGCACTGGCAAGGAAACCGGGGACAGGCACCCCAAAATCCGCAAGGGCAGCCTGATCGGCGTAGGCGCGATTGTACTGGGCAATATTGAGATCGGCGAATGCGCCCGTGTGGGCGGCGGCAGTGTCGTGCTGATCAATGTGCCGGCGCATTGCACCGCTGCGGGTGTGCCGGCCAAAATTGTCGGTTGCGCCGGGTCCGAAGCGCCCGCGCGCGACATGCAGCAGCAATTTGACTGCGGCGAAGGCGGCGCAGACACGGATCAGGGCGCTTAATGCCCCTGATGGGGTGAAGGCGCGGATGGCGCCGCCATGCGCGGTTCAATCGCTGCTTCCGCTTCCACCGGTCCCGCCTTTTCAAAGCGCAAGATGAGCCTGAGCCGGCCGCCTTTGATCAGGGGGCCGGGCAGGTCGCTCAGCATCACATGCATGCCGCCCGGTTGCAGGGAAAGATCGCCCCCTGCGGGGATCACAGCTGCATCAATCGGGCGCATCCGCATGACGCCGTCCTGCATCTCGCTGTTATGCAAGCTGGCCTGCCCGCCATCCGGCAGATCAACAGCCAGCAGGCGGTCGGTATCCGGCCCCTGATTGCGCAGTGTGAAATAAACCACGCCAATGCGCTGCTTGCCCAGTGTCGGCGGCGCCCAAGGGTGCGCGATGACAAGCTGTCCGGTGGAATAGTCGTGCGCCATGAGCACGCCAGCATGCAGCGTGAAGGCAAGCCACATGCCACCTATGCAGGCGGCCATTTTTTGCGGATGCATGCGCATGTATCGAAGCCCTAGAACAGCTTTCGCCCTATTGGAATCACTTTGAGCGATTCAGCAAGGCAATATATCTGCTTTATCCGTTTGAAATATAGAACAATAATCTGCCCAGTTACTCGATCAGCTTCACCACCACCCGGCTGATCGGGTTGACGCCGGTACCCGCGCAATTGCTGCCAATATTGGCGTTACCCGTAATGGTAACTTTGCGCGCCACCAGATGCAGACAGCTGTTAGCTCCGCCCACACCCGCGCCGCCGGTAAACCTGACTTCTTGCGACGGGAAATAAACCGCGCCAATCAAATCCGCCGCTGAACCACCCAGGATCGAGTTGGTGATGAGGCTTGTGCCCTGATATGATGGGGCGTTACGGTCCTGGTAGAATAATATACCGGCGTACGCGCCCGAGGTTGGCGCTGTGAACTGCATATCGGTGCCACCGGCGATATTGACATTCGCATAGTTTGTGCCCGATCCGGTCAAAATGAAGGTAACGCCGTTTCCCTGCATGGACGAATTGCCCGTCGTGCGGAATTCACCCTTGTCTATGATGTATACACCGGGCGCGAAGGTCGTGTTTGCCGCATTTGTCAGCTTTAACCCGTTACAATAGCGACCGGGCATCAGCGTTGTATTGTTCGCAGAGGTTGAAAAATTGTTGAACGTGCATGCCGCAGGCGATACTGGCACAGCAAGATTTTCATAGGGATCTGGCAAGGTGCCACCCAGTTTTGGCGGGGTTTGCGTGTTCAGGGCAGCACTTCCCCCAACCATAATATCGCCGGCGGCATCAACCGGATCAGCCGTAAGCGTAGCACTGCCCGAAAGTAAAATGGAGCTGTCGCTGACCGAGTTGGAGGCGACGCCGCAACCAATGGTGCCCACAGCGGTGCCGCGGAATTCAACCGCCCCGGCCATGCTTGGATCAAGGGCGACAATGCAATGGTTGCCAGGCAAAACGCTGGCGCTGGCCACCGCACGGGTTGT
This sequence comes from Pseudomonadota bacterium, assembly GCA_036758605.1. Classification (GTDB taxonomy): domain Bacteria; phylum Pseudomonadota; class Alphaproteobacteria; order UBA11222; family UBA11222; genus UBA11222. Next base: position 2,621 of record DAIOWE010000071.1, read on the forward strand.
GATGTTCACTGACCCGCTAATAAAAATCGAACTGAAGAATAGCGGCTGGGGTTCCAGCAAAATAACCTCTGCAGCGTCGGCAGACGCAGTGTTTGGACCAGAGACGGGTGGAATGTTGACCGTCGCTACGCCCGCGGCGCTGTTAAACCCATTGCGGATGGCATCGCCTTTGGCAAGCTCCTCCGCCAGAGAGACATTATGTTTGGCCGCATATGTAAGCGCCGCTGAAATAGCAGCCGAATCCACGGCTGATTGTAAGTTCCTCTTTTTGGAGTACCACATGCCCACATCAATTCCCAAGCCAAGAAAGCCGATTATCACCGGCATGATCAGCGCCGTTAGCACCGCGCTTACCCCGCGCTTATCGAAGCAAATATTACGCGATTTTTTCTTCATGTATGCCACAAGCCGATGGTTTTGCATGCGCAGTGTCCTTTGCAGTTTCATCCTGACAGAGACGAGGAATTCGCCTGAAGGGTGATCGAACTCATCCCAAATAACGACACCAGCCAGGTGAACGTATATTGTACCGATACCGTAACCGTGCGCGTGCCATCCGGGTTTACGGTTGGAGTAACCGTCAACGTGGCGGGCTCCTGGCTGACGCCAATAAATTTTCCGGTAACGACGTTTTCGATTTGCGCCACGGTGCTGGCCCCACGGGCTGCTGCATAACGTGAACCTTCCTGCACCGCGTAGATCAAAACCCCCTGTGTAAATATCACGCGCGCCAACTCAAGCAGCCCATACAGGAATGCCAGAAAAATCGGCGCGATTATGGCAAACTCTACAGCGGTCGCACCGCCCTCGCCGCCATCAAACAGCGCCCGCCATTTGCGGTATGCTTTGCGGAATTTTCCGTCCGCCATTATTGTAGCCTAACCACAACATTGGCGGTTAACGGGACTGTCGCACCAATCACGGGATAGGCAAATAAGGTGTGATAGTTTTCCGTGGCCTTCACATCGAGATAACGTCGCCGCTGATCACCCCCCGCGCAAACAGTTGTGCAGGCGACCGCCGTTCCCGCAATGCATTCACAGAAAAGCTGGACATTTACGACACGATTTGTACCCGGCTCGCCAGAGCCTACCGCAGCTATAATACCGGATACATCCCCCTGAATGGGATTGCGCACCAGGCCATACTGCGCACCCTGTTGCGCCGCATCATTGAGGCGCATTTTCTGGGCAACAGCAAAGCCTGTGTCGGCCAGGCCAAGCAGCGCCGCCATCACAATAGGCGCCAGCAACGCCATTTCCACCGCAGCAACCCCGGCAACACTGAGTCTGAAGCCGCGCAATGATATTGAACGGCCAAGACCAAGAAGGGAACCGACAACGTCCATATTCAGCACCTGTTTTCTTTTAGCCGACAGCTTGCACATGGTGTAAAATCTAACCCCATTAATGTAAACTTCAAGGCGCAGATCAGATTGACACAGCCAAACTACAGCCCCTGTGACACGTGAACATGGATCAGTCCTAAAAAAACGAGTATTTTCAGACCTATTCATGGCCTGCTTCTTCAAGGCCGGTGGTGCCGCACCGTAGCCGCGATCTGGAGTATATGCTTAATTATTAAATTATTACCTGCCAGAGGCCGGTTTTGCATAATTCATTGATTTCACATGGAAATCTGAATTCCCGGCATTCGCAGGCGCCTCTTTGGCGGTTTTAACCATTATGGCAAACGCCAGTGGCGAGAGCCGCGTAAGCAGCCATAGCAACCTGGTCACGCGCCTTCCAAATCACACGCCATAGGTAATTGTCGGGCCGCCCGCGCGTACCGCTTCGCGCTGGGTCAGGGGTGTGTGATCCGCGCTGACGCCAATCGCATAGGGGTCAATGATCTTGTTTTCCGCAACATCCGTTGCCGCCTGCGCCAGCATTGCCTCGGCATCGCCCGCGTCAAACACGCTCGCGTCGCGGATATTTTCGCACCAGTGATGATGATCGCCATGCGCCCGCAGATAGATCACAATGCCATCGCGCAGCCGGTTGGCGGTAATCACCTGGGCGGCGCTGGCGATGCGTTTGGTGACGGTGCTCATGGACGGCTTCCTGCATTTTTGACATTACGGTGCGGTTGGTGGCGTAACTGAATGGCGCTGGGCGCGCCATCCGGGTCCGGCTGATAGCGCACGGTGAATTCTGATAATGCTTTGGCGAAGCGTTGCGCGTCTATGTCTTTTTGCACTTCATAAGTGTCAAAACCACAACGATGCATGAATGAAAGCTGGTCATACAGCACATTGCCGACAGCGCGCAATTCGCCCTTGAAGCCATATTGTTCGCGCAGCAGCCGGGCGTAGGAATAGGCGCGGCCATCCCTGAAAATCGGAAATTCCAGCGCGACCAGATCAAAGCGGCCGAGATCATCGCGGATTTTTTCGGGCGCTTCACTGGGCGCCAAAAGCACCCCAAGCGGGGCCTTGCGCGCCAGCAACGCATCGCGCGACGCCTGCCAGCGCGCCAGCGGCACGATGACGCCGCCCGTTGCAGGCAGATCGCCATCCACCCCCACATGCACCCATTCATCGGCGGTAATTTTACCATTTTTAATGTACTGCATAAAGCGCGTCCTTGAAGGGGGCGATACCGGCGCGGCGCACGGTGGCCAGAAAATTTTCATCCTTGCTGGTGCGGATTTTGAGATAGGTTTCGACCACTTTTTCAACCGCATCGACCACTTCATCATAGGAAAAGGCCGCGCCCAGAATTTCGCCAATGCTGGCGTTTTCATCGGCGCTGCCGCCCAGGGTGATCTGATAAAATTCCGTGCCTTTCTTGTCGACGCCCAGAATGCCGATATGCCCGACATGATGATGCCCGCAGGCATTGATGCAGCCGGAAATCTTGATCTTCAGATCGCCAATATCATGCTGGCGTTTCAGATCGGCAAAACGCTCACTGATGCGTTGCGCCACCGGGATCGAGCGCGCATTGGCCAGCGCGCAATAATCCAGGCCGGGGCAGGCGATAATGTCGCTGACCAGCCCGATATTGGGCGTCGCCAATCCATGTTCGCCCAGCGCGCGCCACAGATCATACAGATCGCCCTGACGGACATCGGCAAATGTCAGGTTCTGTTCGTGCGTCACGCGCAGTTCGTCAAAGCTGTAACGTTCGGCCAGATCGGCCACCACATGCATCTGCGCATCGGTGGCGTCGCCGGGAATGCCGCCAATGGGCTTCAGCGAAATATTGACGATGGCGTAGCCGGGAATTTTATGTGCGGCCACATTGCTGCGCACCCATGCCGCAAAGGCGGGATCAGCGTCTTTTTTCTGTACGTAGGAGGATGGATTATCCCGCAAAGTTTCATAGGCGGGCGGTGCGAAATAGGCGGTGATGCGGGCGATCTCTTCCGCCGGCACATCCAGTGCGCCATTACGGATATGGCTCCATTGTTCATTGGTCTGGCGGGTAAATTCTTCAATGCCGATTTCATTGACCAGAATTTTGATGCGCGCCTTGTAAATATTGTCGCGCCGTCCGTGCATATTATAAACGCGCAGAATGGCTTCGGAATAAGACAGCATGTCGCGCTTGGGCACAAAACTGTTGATGCATTTGGCGATGACAGGCGTGCGGCCCTGCCCGCCGCCAACCCAGAATTCACAGCCCACTTCGCCCGCCTGATTTTTGACCATGACAATGCCGATGTCGTGCAGCTTGATGGCGGCGCGGTCGCGCGGGCTGCCGGTGATGGCGATCTTGAATTTGCGCGGCAGGAATGAAAATTCCGGATGCAGGCTGGACCATTGCCGTAAAATCTCGCCGCAAATGCGCGGGTCTTCCACCTCGTCTGCGGCCACGCCGGCATATTGATCGGCGGTGATATTGCGGATGCAGTTGCCGCTGGTTTGCAGCGCATGCATCTCAACCGACGCCAGTTCCGCCAGAATATCCGGCATGTCTTCCAGTTTGGGCCAGTTATATTGCAGGTTCTGGCGGGTGGTGAAATGCGCATAGCCGCGGTCATATTTGGTGGCGATGTCCGCCAGCTTGTGCAACTGCCTTGATGACAGCACCCCATAGGGAATGGCGACCCGCAGCATATAGGCATGCAGTTGCAGATAGAGGCCATTCATCAGCCGCAGCGGGCGGAACTCTTCTTCGGTCAGCTCGCCCTTCAGGCGGCGTTCCACCTGATCGCGAAACTGGGCGACCCGTTCCATGACAAAATTATGGTCGAATTCATCATAACGATACATTTTGCGGCCTCTGAAATCCTATTTTACCAATATATATGCAAGAAAATGATAAATATGTCAATATTAATGTGAAATAAAATTATTTACATTTAATACATGTATATTACTGTTCCCGTTCCACCTGGCTGTCATGCCAGCGCCGTAAAAGCAGTTTCTCCAAAGCGCTTAGGCAAAAGAAAATCGCGATGCCCAGCAGTGAGAGCAACAGCAGGGCCGCAAACATTTTGGCGATTTGCAGCCGGTTGCCGCTTTCCATGATCCGCCAGGCCAGCCCCATCGACGCACCGCTTCCCGCCACAAATTCCGCCACCACGGTGCCGATCAGCGCCAGTCCACCGGAAATTTTCATGGCCGACAGCAGATAAGGCAGCGCCGAGGGCAGCCGAATTTGGGTCAACACCTGCCAGCGCGTGGCGCCATAAAGCCGGTACAGATCGAGCAATCCATGATCGGCGGCGCGCAGCCCCAGGGTCATGTTGGATAGCACCGGAAAGAATGCCGCAATCCATGCCATCAGCAGCAGCGCCCGGTTGGGATTATCAATCCCCACCCAGATGACAATCAGCGGCGCAATGGCGACAATCGGCGTCACCTGTAAAATCACCGCCAGCGGAAACAGCGCCATTTCCACCACCCGGCTTTGCGAGAACAGCACAGCCAGCGCAACACCGCCGATCACCGCCAGAACAAACGCCGTCATACTGATCCGCAAGGTCATCCAGGCGCTGAACAGCAACGAAGAAAGATCATCAGCCAGCGCATGGCCAATCGCCGAAGGTGGCGGCAACACAAAGGCCGGCACCTGCCACAGATGCACCAGCGCCTCCCACAGGCCAAGCAGAACGAGCACCACCAGCACAGGGGAAAAAATCCGTGCGGCCTTCATGCGATTGCCTCGCGCAATGCAGCGGAAACTTCACCGCAATAAGCGGCAAATTGCGGCGAGTGGCGAAACCCATCCGCACGCGGCACGGGCGCGTTGATGCGCGTTTCACGCAATATCGTGCCGGGCCTTGCGCGCATCATCAGCACACGGCTGGATAGATACACCGCTTCCGCCGCGCTATGGGTGACGAACAAAACAGTCAATTTTGCTTTGCTGCAAATGTCCAGCAGATCATCGTTCAGTTGCTGGCGGGTGATTTCATCCAGCGCCGCGAATGGTTCATCCAGCAACAGCACCGGCGGCTTCGTCACCAGCGCGCGCGCAATCGCCACCCGCATTTTCATGCCGCCCGACAAAGTGCGCGGATAGGCGTCCGCAAAATTTTCCAATCCCACCAGCACCAGCATTTCCATGGCGCGGGCATGACGCTCGCGCGCTGCAATCCCTGCAATGCGCAACGGCGCCTCGACATTTTTCCGGGCATTGGCCCAGGGCATCAAAGTGGGTTCCTGAAACACAACGCCAATGCCGCCCCGCGCGGGTGGTCGCGTCCATTCCATCTGCCCTGAACTGGGGGCGCTCAGCCCGGCGACAATGCGCAGCAGGGTGCTTTTGCCGCAGCCCGATGGCCCCAGCAGCGACACAAATTCTCCCTCAGCCAGGCGCATATTGATATTACTCAGCGCCGTGACGCCGCCGGAGAAGGTTTTGCCAAGATCGGTAATGGTCAACATTTACTGGGGCTTACCGCCAATAAACTGCAATGTATAGGCCGCGCGCACATCCAGGTCCGGCGCATAGACGCCGCTATCGCGCATGACATTAAAAAATTCCAGCCAGCGCGCATCGCTCATGGCGCCAATGCCCAGTGTTTGCGTATCGCCGGATTCAACAATGCCATGGGCTTTGATTTTTTGTATGGCCTGCGCGATGGTTTCTGCGCTCATTTCCGGATTGTCGCGCTGGATCAGCGCATTTCCGGGGGCGGGGTCGCCATGCAGATAATCGCGCCAGCCATCAATGGTGGCGTCCACAAAAGCCTGCACCATTTCCGGTCTTGTCTCAATCACCCGCGCATTCACCATCACCAGCGTGGCATAGCTGGGATAGCCATGATCCGCATACAGAAAGATTTGCGGGTGTTTTCCGGTTTCACGTTCATACATGAACGGCTCAGAGGTCAGATAGCCCTGCTGGATGGCCTTTGGATCAGACAGGAACGGGGCCATGTTGAAAGTGTATTTGCGCACCTGCGCGTCTTCAAAGCCATAGCGCGCCTTCAGCCACACAAACACCGCGCCAATGGATGCGTCGGCCAGCATAATGGGTTTGCCCTTCATGTCCGCAAGGCTGGTGATATCGCCGCGAGGATGGGTCATCAGAATTTCCGGGCTTTTCTGAAACACCGCCATAACGGCCTTTGCCCGGATGCCTTCGCGCAGCATGTTCAGCGGCATGAAGCTGCTTGAGCCCATGCCAAAATCAATCGCGCCCGCGCCCATCAGCTGCGGAATATTCACCCCCGGCCCACCCTGGCGTATTTCAACATCCAGACCACGCGCCGCGTAAAACCCCTTTGCCACCGCCTGATAAAACCCGCCATGTTCTCCTTGCGCCTTCCAGTCGGTCGCAAACACAATGCGTTCGCCCGCTATTGCGGGCAAAGCCGTCAGGACAAGGAGTACAGTCATAAAAAAACGGTGCGCCATTTGTTATCAGTCCAGACAAAACAAAAAATGCACTATAAAGTGTGTGTGCTGAAATGAAAGCGGGGAGACGGAAATGAAGCTGGCGAC
>DAIOWE010000071.1:9621-13594 GCA_036758605.1 Pseudomonadota bacterium
GTGAATGATGTCAGCGTGCGCGACTGGCAGATGCATTCCCAGACCATGACCATGGGCAAAAGTTTTGACACCCACGGCCCATTCGGCCCCTGGATTGTCACCCCCGATGAGGTGGGCGATCCGCATAATCTGGCGATCCGCACCCTGTTGAATGGCGCTGTCATGCAGGATTCAAACACCCGTCATCTGGTTTTCAACTGTTATGATCAGATTGCATATCTGACACAGGCCTTTACACTGTTTCCCGGCGATGTCATCGCCACCGGAACGCCGGGTGGCGTCGGGGTGGCCAGAACCCCGCCACTGTTCATGAAAGCAGGCGACAAAGTGCGCATTGAAATTGAAAAAATCGGCGCCATTGAACATGAGATTATTCCTGAACCTGATAATACGGCATGCCTGATATGAACGACGAAAAACTCGAAGTCACCGCCCCCTTTGACGGCGCTGTCATCGCCAAACTTCCCCGTATGAATGCGGCGCAGGTCGAGGCCGCGCTGGCCTCTGCCTATGCGCTGTACCGCAACCGGGACGCCTGGATTCCCAAGGCGCGGCGCATCGAAATTTTACGCAATGCGGCAAAAATCATATCCGGACGCGCCGAGGAACTGGCCTTGCAGGCGGCGCGTGAAGGCGGCAAACCGCTGATTGATTCCCGCGTGGAAATCGCCCGCGCCATCGATGGCATTGATGTGTGCATCGAAACCCTGCGCACCGATGCGGGCAATGTCATCCCGATGGGGGTGAACGCCGCATCCGCCGGGCATCTGGCCTTTACCCAGCATGAACCGATCGGCGTGGTGGCCGCCGTCAGCGCGTTTAATCATCCATTCAATCTGATTGTGCATCAGGTGGGACCGGCGGTTGCCGCTGGCTGTCCGGTGCTGGTCAAACCCGCCAGCGCAACGCCGCTATCCTGCATCGCATTTGTCGAAATATTGCACGAAGCGGGCCTTCCGAAAGCCTGGGCCCAGGTGGTGATGCCCGAGACCAATGCGCTTGCCACAAAAATGGTGACGGATAAGCGCGTGGCGTTTTTCTCTTTCATTGGCAGTGGCGCTGTGGGCTGGGGCCTGCGTGCGCAACTGGCGCCGGGTACGCGCTGCGCGCTGGAACATGGCGGCGCCGCACCCGTTATTGTGGCCGCCGACGCCGATCTGGCGGCCAACCTGCCGCGTTTGGCCAAGGGCGGCTTTTACCATGCAGGGCAGGTCTGCGTTTCGGTGCAGCGCATCTATGCCCATGCCAGCATTGCCGAGGAGTTGGCGAATGAACTTGGAAAGCTGGGCGCGGCCATGAAGGTTGGTGATCCCACACGCGTTGAAACGGAAGTTGGCCCACTGATCAATCATGGCGAATGCGACCGGGTGCATGCCTGGGTTCAGGAAGCGGTGGCGGGGGGCGCAAAGCTGATTTCCGGCGGCGAAAAAATTTCCGCATCCTGTTATCAGCCGACTGTTTTGTTCAATCCGCCCGAAGACGCAAAAGTTTCCAGGTCCGAAGTGTTTGGCCCGGTGATCTGCGTTTATGCCTATACGGACATTAATGAGGCGATTGCACGGGCTAACAGCCTGCCGGTTTCGTTTCAGGCCGCCGTGTTTACCCGTGACATCGATACTGCGCTGCGTGTCTATAACCGCATAGACGCAACAGCGGTGATGGTGAACGACCATACGGCGTTTAGGGTAGACTGGATGCCATTTGCCGGCGCACGCGAATCCGGCCATGGTGTTGGCGGTATTCCACACACCATTCATGATATGCAAATCGAAAAAATGATGGTTATTCGCTCTAACGAAATTTGAAGGGAACAACAATGAAAGCGTCCGATCTGTTTGTAAAATGCCTGGAAGCCGAAGGGGTGGAGCGGATTTTTGGCATTCCCGGAGAAGAAAACGCCGATGTGATGATTTCGCTGCTGGACAGTAAAATCGAATTCATTCTGTGCCGTCATGAACAGGGTGCGGCTTTCATGGCCGACGCCTATGGGCGGCTGACCGGCAAGGCGGGGGTCTGCCTGGCGACACTGGGGCCGGGGGCGACCAATCTGGTGACAGGTCTGGCGGATGCCAATATGGACCGCGCACCGGTGGTGGCGATCATCGGTCAGGCCTCGACCAAGCGGCTGCACAAGGAAAGCCATCAGAACATGGATTCCATCGCCATGCTGAAACCGATCAGCAAATGGGCGCAAACCATCGTCGCCCCGGAAAATATTCCCGAAGTGGTGCGCAAGGCCTTCAAACTGGCCGAGCGCGAAAAACCCGGCGTCTGCGTCATCGAGCTGCCTGAAGACATTGCCGACGAGGAAGTGCACGCCGTGCCATTGCCGGTAACGCGCCTGCGCCGTCCAGCGGCGGACCACAAGGCCATCAGCCAGGCGGTCGACCTTATTCTGGCGGCGAAAAACCCGATCATTCTGGCGGGCAATGGCGCGGTGCGCAAACGCGCCGCCACGCAATTGCAGCGTCTGGCGCGTAAAACCGGCATTGGCGTCGTCAATACTTTCATGGGCAAGGGCGCGGTGCCGATGGACGATCCGCATTGCCTGTTCACCATGGGGCTTGGCGTCGGGGATTATAACAATCTGGCCTTTGCTGATGCCGACGTGATTATCACCGCCGGCTATGATCCGGTGGAATATAGCCCTGCGGCCTGGTACAAGCCCGCCTCAAAAGCCAAGATCATTCATATCGATTTTGAATCCGCCGAAGTGGACACGCATTTTCCCGTCACCGTCGATATTGTATCGGATCTGGCCGATGCACTGTGGCAGATGAATGAAGAACTGAACAAGCGCGCCGAAGGCCGCCTGCCGCTGTTCGATATTACGTCACGCAAAAAGCTTCGCGACACCATGTCGGCGGATTTCGCGACCGAAAAGGACGATACCGGTTTTCCCGTCAAGCCGCAGAAAATCCTCTGGGATGTGCGCAAATTCATGGGGCCGGATGATATTGTATTGTCCGATGTGGGCGCGCATAAAATGTGGATATCGCGGTACTATCAGGCGCAGGGCGCCAATACCTGCCTGATCTCGAATGGTTTTTGCTCGATGGGCTTTTCGCTGCCCGGTGCCATCGGGGCGAAGCTTGCCTGCCCGGATAAACGGGTGCTCAGCATCAATGGCGATGCGGGCTTTTTGATGAATGTGCAGGAACTTGAAACGGCGGTGCGCTACAAGCTCAATATTGTGGTGATGGTATGGGTCGACGGCGAATATGGCCTGATCAAATGGAAACAGCAGGACGCCTTTGATGGCCGCCATTCCAAACTTGAGTTTGGCAATCCCGATTTTGAGTTGCTGGCGAAGGCTTTTGGCATGTGGGGCAAAACCCTGACCTCGGCGGATCAGCTTGCCCCCGCGCTGGCCGAAGCGTTCAAACAGCCCGGCCCCGCAATCATTGCAGTGCCGGTGGATTACCGCGAGAACCGCAAACTGACCGCACGGCTGGGCAAAGTGTCGATACCGATGTAAGACGCCTGTGTTCGCCGGGGATTCATGGACAATTTACGATCTCGACGGCATAGTGCGTTCATATGTGTGGGATAGTTGGAATATTTCATAGCCGGGACGCACGTCCCATCGACCGGGAACTGTTGTCGCGGATGAACGACACACAGGTTCACCGTGGGCCAGATGGATTTGGCCTGTGGGATCAGCCGGGGCTTGGCTTTGGCCACCGGCGGCTATCGATCATTGATCTGGCGGCCGGGCATCAGCCGATGCTGACCCGCGACGGCGCGATTGGCGTTACCTTCAACGGTGAAATCTACAATTACCGGGAGCTGAAGCAGCAGCTAGAGGCGCAGGGCCATCAGTTTCAGACCAACAGCGATACAGAGGTCATTCTGCATGGCTGGCGGCAATGGGGCGCGGAATGTGTGACGCATTTTCGTGGTATGTTCGCCTTCGCCCTGTATGATGTGGCGCGCGAAACCCTGTTCATGGCGCGCGATCCCATGGGCAAGA
>DAIOWE010000072.1:0-13589 GCA_036758605.1 Pseudomonadota bacterium
TCGCCAGCATCTGCCCCAGCTTGATATAGCTTGGCCCCAGATCCTGTAACGCCTCAGCCAGCCGCTCACCGGGACGCTTGCTGTCTGTTGGCGTGACGCGCGCCTCCCACGGCATACGCAATCCAGCCAGCCAGTGCGCGGCGCGGATTGCCAGCGGTGACGCGGGCATATCTGCAAACGCAAACAGCGCATCATGTCGCGCCAGCACCCGCGCGGCCCGGACCAGGCGCAAACTATTGTCAAATGCGGCGAACGGATCAAACATCGCCGCGCTTAAATCCGCCAGCCGGAATGAATGGCGGCAATGCCCGCCGACTGATTACGGAATGTCACCTGCGAAAATCCCGCATCCGAGATCATGCCGGCAAATTTCTGCTGATCGGGAAATTGCCGGATGCTTTCCGCCAGATATTGATAGGCGTCCCGGTTGCCGCCGATCAGCCCGCCAAGCCACGGCATGAGTTTGAAGGAATACAGATCATACAGCGTGTCCAGCCCCGGCATTTCAACGGCTGAAAATTCCAGGCACAAAAACCGCCCGCCCGGTTTCAGCACCCGATAAGCCTCGCGCAGGGCCATATCAATATGTGTGACATTTCGAATACCAAAGGCGATTGTATAAGCGTCAAACGCCCGGTCCGGGCAAGGCAGATTTTCCGCATTCCCCGCCAGCCAGTGAATCGGCGCATCGGGCGCGCGCTTGCGCCCTTCATTCAGCATACTGACATTGATATCGCACACCGTGATTTCGGCCTGCCCCTTTACGCGGTCCAGCACCCGGCCCGCAATGTCGCCGGTGCCGCCCGCCACATCAATCAGGGCAAGACCCGCGCGCGGGCGCAGCCAATCCACCATGGCGGCCTTCCACAGCCGGTGCATGCCGCCTGACAGCACGTCATTCATCAGATCATAACGCGTCGCAACCGCATCAAACACGCCGCCCACCAGGCGCTGCTTGTCGCCTTCGGGAACTTCCCTGAATCCAAAATGGGTGGTTGATGTCATGGCTGGACCATAGCGCAAGTTCGTCATAGATTGTATCGTCCAGTTACGTGTTATCCCAGAAAGATTAAGTGAGGAAATTCCATGTCCACCACAGCCGTCCAGCAATATGACGCGATCATCATCGGCGCAGGCGTTACCGGCCTGTATCAGCTTTACCGGTTGCGCGAACTGGGGCTGTCGGTGCGGGTGATCGAGGCGGCGGGTGGTGTGGGCGGCACCTGGTTCTGGAACCGTTATCCGGGGTGCCGCTTTGATTCCGAAAGCGAATCCTATGCCTATTCGTTTTCGAAGGAATTGTTGCAGGAATGGAGCTGGACCGAGCATTATTCACCGCAGCCGGAAACCCTGCGTTATCTTAATCATGTCGCGGATAAATTTGATCTGCGCAAGGATATTCAGTTTAACACGCGGGTGCGCGCTGCAAATTTTGACGCCACCGCCAATTGCTGGGAGATTGAAGCCGAATCCGGCGAACGCGCCCGCGCCCGCTATCTGATTACGGCGCTGGGGCCGCTGTCGGCGCCCATGATGCCCAAAATTCCCGGCATGGAAACCTTCAGGGGAACCGCGTTTCACACCTTCAACTGGCCCGCCGACCCCAAAGGCTGGGGCGGCGCGGATGTGGGCGTCAAAGGCAAACGTGTGGGCATTATCGGCACCGGCGCCACGGGCGTGCAGGTGATACAGGAAGTCGCCAAAACCGCCGGAAGCCTTACCGTGTTTCAGCGCCGCCCCAATTGGTGCACCCCGCTGGGCAACGGCCCGATCAGCGCGGAAGAACAGGCGAAAATCAAGGCCAGCTATCCGGAAATTTTCGCAAAATGCAAAACATCATTTGCCAGCATGGTGCATGATGCCGATCCGCGCTCGGCGCTTGAAGTGTCCGCCGAAGAACGCGAGGCGTTGTTTGAAAAACTTTATCCCGGGCCGGGCTTCAGCCTGTGGCTGGGCGCGTTTGGGGATATTCTTACCAACCAGAAAGCCAATGATCTGATCTCGGACTTTGTCGCCCGAAAAATCCGCCAGCGGGTGAAAGATCCCAAGATCGCGGAAAAACTGATCCCGAAGGATCATGGCTTCGGCACCCGCCGCGTGCCGCTGGAGACCAATTATTACGAGGTTTACAACCAGCCCAATGTGACCCTGGTCGATATCAGGGAAACCCCGATTGAACGCATCACGCCAAACGGCGTCAAAACCAGTGACCAGGAATATGAACTGGATATTCTTATCTACGCCACCGGGTTTGACGCAGTGACCGGCGCCATCACCCGGATCGATATTACCGGAGAGGGCGGCCTGAAGCTGAAAGACAAATGGGCCAATGGCCCGCGCAGCTATCTGGGCCTGCAAAGCGCCGGCTTTCCAAACCTGTTCACATTAGTCGGTCCACAGGGCAATTCAGCGCTGTGCAATGTGCCGCGCTGCGCCGAACTGAATGTGGAATGGGTCACAGATTTTATCCGCCACATGCGCGATAATCAGCAGACATGCGCCCAGCCCAGCAAGGCGGCCGAAGATGCCTGGGTCGATCAGGTGGCCGAAGTTGCGGACGCGACCCTGCTGGCAAAAACCGATAGCTGGTATACGGGTTCGAACGTGCCCGGCAAAAAACGTACCTTCCTGATCTGGGCGGGCGGCAACCCGGCCTATCGCGAAATATTGGCGGATGTGGCGGCCAAGGGCTATGCGGGGTTTGAGCTTGGATAGCGCCGCCCACCCGCGTGCGGTATGATTTGACAGCCTCGCTCAGGATTGGGAAATTATCCCTTATATGCCCATATACCCGGCGGGCGATCGCCGCATCATAGGTGTGCGATGTATCGTTGCGGTCATTCAGCATTTGCAGCCATGCGGCTTCGTGATCAATCCATTGCGCCGTAAACGCCTCGCGCAGCACCGCGCGCGGCGTGGTCGCCATAACGCCTTCCGCCTCCAGCATGCGTTTCAGCGTTTTCCAGTTCAACTCGAAGGCGAATTCGAAACGCTGAATCGTGCCATCAATGGCTAATGGATTGGTCTCAGGCTCGTCCAGCGCCTCGCTTAAGCGGATCACGGCCTGCTCCAGATTGCGCAGCGATTGTTCGATTTTATCTGCGCTCATATAAAAGCCGCCCTTCCATCAGGATTCGCCCAGCCAGTTCGGGCGCTGCTTCGTCAAGGCGCACCACATCGATCCTGAGCAAAGTGTCCGCACCGTCAACGGCTTCGCAAATGTCCGCCCAGACACGGGCGTCGGCCCCGGGGCAGGCGATTGCCAGATCAATATCAGAGCGCGGCGAAGCGTCACCGCGCGCCCGCGAACCGAACAGATAAATCCGCTCGATTTGCGTAAAGCGCCGTAATTTCCGTACGACGCTTTGCGCCGGACCGGTCTGGGAGCCAGAATGGATGACCGAATTCATCTGTGAATCATAGCTTATGCGCTTAAGCTGCGCTACAACGGATCATGCCTGAATTACCTGAAGTTGAAACCATCCGCCGGGGGTTGGCGCCGCGCCTGACCGGGCGGCGGATATTGCGGGTTGATCTTAACCGCCCGGATTTGCGCTTTGCGTTTGGCGATGGATTTGCGCCCGCGCTGACCGGGCAGAAAATTCTGGGGGTGGACCGGCGGGCGAAATATCTGCTGATCGCACTGGAGGGGGGCGGCGTCCTGCTGTCGCATCTGGGCATGACCGGGCGCTATAGTTTTGATCCCGAACCCAAAACGCATGATCATGTGGTGCTTCACCTTAACGACGGGGTGCGGCTGGTGTATAGCGACCCGCGCCGTTTTGGATTTATGGAACTGATCGCGCCGGGCGAACTTACGCAAAACCGTTTTCTGGCTGGCCTGGGCATTGAACCGTTGGGCAATGAACTCAGCGGCGCGCATCTGGCGCACAAATTTGCAGGCCGCCGCACACCGCTCAAGGCGGCGCTGCTGGATCAGCGCATCATTGCGGGGCTTGGCAATATTTATGTGTGCGAGGCGTTGTTCCGCGCGGGTCTTTCGCCGCGCCGTCTGAGCGGCACGGTCAAGGGCGCACGGGCGGAAAAATTATCGCAGGCCATTCGCGAGGTGTTACAGGACGCCATTGCGGCAGGCGGTTCGACCTTGCGCGATTATGCGGCAGCGGATGGCAAGCTGGGCTATTTCCAGCACGGCTTTGATGTCTATGACCGCGAAGGGCAGCCCTGCAAGAAATGCAAAAAAACCATTGCGCGCATTGTGCAATCAGGCCGTTCCAGCTTCTTCTGTCCAAAGTGCCAGAGATAAGGGGCAGGAGCATTTTTCTTACTTTTTTCACAAATGTTATTACATTGGTGACAACGCAACGGGAGGGGTGTCATGATTGAACTCAAGGTTCGTAAATTCGGCAACTCACTGGGCGTCGTGCTGCCCAAAGAAGTCATCAACCGGCTGCACACCAAAGACGGCGCGCCGCTGTTCCTGATTGAGGCGCCGGACGGGACCTACCGGCTGACCCCTTACGATCCTGCGTTTGAACAAAAAATGGAGAAGACCGAAGATATAATCGAGCGCTATCGCAACACGCTGCACATCCTGGCTAAATGAGTGCGCCGGTCTGGATTGAGGAACGCGATGCGCTGGCCCTGCATGACCGGCTGCTGGCATTGTTCGGTGGCGCTGCAGGATTGCGGGATGGGGGCTTGCTGAAATCTGCGCTCGCCCGGCCCCAGCAGATTTTCGCTTACGCCGACACCGCCGACAGGATTGATCTGGCTGCGGCTTATATTGTCGGCATTGTGCGCAACCATCCCTTTGTCGATGGCAATGAACGCACCGGCTTTGTGGTGGGAGTTTTGTTTCTGGAACTGAACGGTTTTCGCTTTACCGCCAGCGAGGAAAATGCCGCACAGGTGATACTGAACCTTGCTGCGGGCACATTGGACGAAACAGGTTTGATTGCGTTTTTACGGGAAAATGTGATCCGCAACTCTGAAACGGATTCAGTCTGAACGTCATACGCTGCCTGTCAGCGCTGAAAGTTTCATGCTACAATTTACGAAACATATAAGGAGCATCCGCATGGCATATGAAAATATCATCGCCGAAACCCATGGCCGGGTTGGGCTTATCCGGCTCAACCGCCCACAGGCGCTGAACGCGCTGTGCAAGCCGCTGATGGATGAGCTGACCCGGGCGATTGACGCATTCGAGGCCGATAACGGCATTGGCTGTATGGTCATCACCGGCTCTGAGCGCGCCTTTGCCGCAGGCGCGGATATCAAGGAAATGCAGCCCAAAACTTACATGGGCGTGTTCATGGAAGATTTCATCACCGCCAATTGGGAACGCGCCGCGCGCGCCCGCAAGCCGGTGATCGCGGCGGTGGCGGGCTTTGCGCTGGGCGGCGGCTGCGAACTGGCGATGATGTGCGATTTCATTCTGGCCGCCGACACCGCCAAATTCGGCCAGCCGGAAATCAATCTGGGCGTGATGCCCGGTGCTGGCGGCACCCAGCGCCTGACCCGCTTTGTCGGCAAATCCAAGGCCATGGAAATGTGCCTGACCGGACGCATGATGGATGCGGTAGAGGCCGAACGCGCCGGACTTGTCAGCCGTATCATCCCCGCCGCCGATCTGGTGGCCGAGGCGTTGAAGGTGGCCGCCGTCATTGCCGAAAAATCCCTGCCCATCGCGATGATGACCAAGGAATCCATCAACCGCGCCTATGAGGTATCTTTAAGCGAAGGGGTGCGGTTCGAGCGCCGCCTGTTCCATTCGCAATTCGCCACCCAGGACCAGAGCGAAGGCATGGCGGCGTTTATCGATAAGCGCCAGCCCAAATTCAGCCACGAATAGCGGGCGTGAAAGGGTGTGCAGAGTTTTTCCGTGATTGTTTAAATCAGCACACCCGCCGCGTCATTGCGAGCGAAGCGTGGCAATCCAGAATCCCAAACACAGGCTATGCCGTGTGACTCTGGATTGCCACGCTTCGCTCGCAATGACGTTGTTTGGTGTCAACCTGAAACGGAAAAACGCTAGCTCCCCTCGCCCAGCAGCCTGTCGACCAATGCCTCGCAGCGGCCGCGTTCGGGCGCGCCGAATTGCTGGATGCGCACGGCGTAAGGATCGCCGCTGAAAAATATTTCGTAATGTTCCTGGCGGCTGCCAAATTCGGTGGCGACGGCATCCCAGGCCAGCTTTTGCAATTGCACTTTTTTGCGGGCTTCCATTTCGGGGCCGGCCAGCACGGCATTTAATGAAGCCGCAATTTCCGCATTGTCGAAATCGCCTTCGGTTGGCGTCATGACAAACCCGCTCGATCCCACCCGCCGGATCACATCGCACACCAGCGTATTGACCATCGGGAAAAACTGCCGCATGGCCGCGCCGCCGGCAAAGCTGTGGAACGGATGCACGCCCCGCGCCACTTCGAACGTCTCGCTGTAATCGGCCTTGCCGCCCAGCAATTCCCTGGTGGCTTCGATGCGGCGCAGGGTTTCATTGGCCGCCGCCGTGATCAGCCCTTCGGCGATCTGCACATAGCCGAGCAGTTCCCCCAGCATTTCCTGATAGCGCGGCATTTTATCGCGCCCGCTGACGGTCGCCAGCCGGCACGCAAGTCCCGTCATAAAGCGAAGTTTTTCCGTGCCGCGAATAACCGCCTGCAATCCGACATGGCCGGGAAAAGCGACAATCAGTGAATTATAGGCGCGGATATCGCCCGCCACAAACACCCGCTCCCACGGCACCAGCACATTATCGAAAAACGCAATCGCATCGCCTTCGTCAAAGCGCCCGGACAATGGCCGGTCAAACCGGCTGCGTCCCTGATCATAGGTTTCGCGCGCCACAAAGCGCAGGCCTTCCGTGGCCATTGGCACGGCAAAGGCGGCGCAATAGGCCTCTTCGCCCGGCTTGCGCGGCATGAACGGACCGACCAGTAATTCATCGCTGACAGGGGCCAATGTGGAAAGCATGCGCGCGCCATTGACGATAATCCCCGCACTGGTTTCCCTGACGATGCGCATGGAGGCTTGCGCATCGGGGCCTTTGGTGCGGTCGATCTGCGGATCAACCAATGTGTGCGTCATGCACACATCCTTATCGCGGCAATGCGCGTAATAGGCGCTGGCGTTATCTGCGAATTTCTTGTCCTTCGCACCCAGCACATGCGGCACCATGGCCATATCGGTGACCCAGGCGTTCATGAAATCCGGCAGCCGCCCCATCATTCCGTAAGTATATTGCGAACGCGCCCGGTCGCCCGCAACGCGCGCCTCCATCAGCGCGCGGTCTGTACCCGCCAGAAACGAATTGCTGACCCGTGCGCCGTCGTGCGGAGATGCAAAGGTCAGCAGATCGCGTAATTCAGCCTCATGATGCCGGTCATAATGGCGCGCCAGCTCCGCCACCACGCCGCGAAAACCGTGATACTGCGTCACATCGCGCACCAGCGCGCCATTCACATGAATGCGCCGCCCATCCTGCAAGCCCTTGATATATTCCGCCCCTGTGCGCGCGCCCATTATGCTGTCTCCCTGATATGTCTGGATGAGCGTAGAACAGATCGCGACAAGATAGAATCAGTTTATAGCCCCATTCACGGCGTCACCCCGCCCGAAATCCTTACCTTCCCCTTACGCCCCGGCGTCTCTTGCCCACAGCATCCTTATGCGCCGGGTGATCAATTGGGCGCATCAAGGCGCAAAGTGAAGCCCGGTTATTTCCAACGGTTTATTAGCGCTTTCTTAAAAACCTGTGACCGCCGTCACAGACACATAGGCCGCTTCCATGTTCTATTGCGGTCAAGCGATGGGGAAGACGAATTGTTCATCCATCACACAAATGCTGATTAAGTATAAATAATAATTGCAATCAATGTTTTGGTGATTTATCTTTAGCCTTTGAGAAAATAATATGGCTATCAACGCATTGTTGTTAACTATATCTGATCGACGAGAGAGCTTAAAACGGAGAATGAGGCAATTCTTCTTAAATGAAACCAGATGATATCGCAAGATGCGTATCAATTTATGTGGAGATGAATATGTTAAAACAACTTTTACTTGGTTCTGTCATGACCATGACTGCCATCAGCGGCGCGAATGCCTTGCTGATCGACGATTTCTCAGAGGCCACAATGGTCATTGCGATTGACGGCCCGGAAGCGCTTGGCGGCGCGGACCAGGTCGTGACGATTTTGGACAATGGCGGCGCCGGGTCGAAGGCGTCAATTGTCGGCGGATACCGTGATCTCACCACGACCCTGGTGCGATCACCGGCCGCGGGCAGATTCACCAGGTCCGATGCGAACTTGGTTTCCGGTGAATTCAGCCACAGCCAGGATACTGGCGTGCGCTCGAATTCCGTGCTCACCTATAACGGCCTGGGCGGCGCGGGTCTTGGCGCCGACTTCACGGATGGTGGCCTTTCCGACAAGTTCCATCTTGTGGTGACTTATGCGGATGCGGGAATTGACTGGAGGATCGAACTTTTTGACGGGGTGGATACCGCCAGCTACCTTTTCCCCAGCGTTGACATTAACTCCGCGACGAGCTTCTTCATTAATTTCTCGAGGCCGGAATTCGCCGCCATCGATTTCACATCGGTCCAGCGTATGTCCTTCGGCGCCAACGTCAACAACGTTGAAACCCTTGATACGGCCCTGGTGTTGATCGAGACCGTCGGTGTCCCCGAACCCGCCTCCCTGACTTTGCTGGGCGCGGGCATCATGGGCCTGGGCGCCATCAAGCGCCGCCGCAAGGCCTAGGCTTTACAATATCTGTCATTGCCCGGTTTATCCGGGCAACCCAGACCAATCGGGAACCTCGCCTGTCGCATGGATCACCCGCATAAAGCGGGTGATGACAGCGGAGGGGTGGTCATTGCCCCCCACTTTGTCTTTACCCCACCCCGCTCTGTCATTGCCCGGCTTGTCCGGGCAACCCAGATCCAAACTCCGGCCTTTGCGGGTGACATGCGTTACCCGGACAAGCCGGGTGATGACAATGAGGGTGCGGTAATCGCCTTCAGCAAAGCAGCCCTGGATATAGATCCACCCAGTCCGGGTTTTGCGTTTCGATCAAATTGATTTTCCACGCGCGCGACCATTTTTTCAGGCGTTTCTCACGCTGAATGGCGCCTGCAATTTTTGGTGCGTCTTCAAACCAGACAAGTTTCGTTGCGCCGTATTTGCCGACGAAACCGCCCGTGATCCCGTTTTTGTGCTGGTACACCCGCCGCACAATATCGTTTGTGGCGCCAATATACAGTGTGCCATTTTTCCGGTTGGCCAGAATGTAAACATAATAATTTTTCACGCCGTCACATCCCACTCTGTCATTGCCCGGCTTGTCCGGGCAACCCAGACCCAAACTCCGGCCTTTGCGGGTGACATGCGTTACCCGGACAAGCCGGGTAATGACACAATGAGGAGGTGGTCATTGCCGCTCTCCCGCTGTAGTTGCCCCGCCACAAACAGTTAACAAAAAATGTGCGAAAAATTAACAAAACATGAAGTTTTTTCCCTTGCCCTTCTGCCGACATCTTTGATAGGCTGTCGGCGGTACTGTTGGAATTACAAAAAATAGCAACTGGTTGGGACGGGCGGGGGTTGGTTTTTAACCCCAAATTACTGATTAACGACGCTTTCCGGCGGAAAATGTATAAACCATGCCGCCGAAGCCATAACTGAGGATAAACAAAATGTTGAAAAATCTGATGACGGGTGCCGCCGCACTGGCGCTGTCCGTAGTGGGAATGGTCCCGGTAGCGAATGCGACGATACATTCGTTCAGTGGTGTGCTGGATCCTTGCGCAGAGGTGCAGGGCCTAAACGGTGGTGCTGGCAGCGGCGACGCTTGCGCAACTTCACCACTTCTCCCGGCTACTTTTTCTACAGCCACTGGGACTGTGGACGTCACGTACGATGATGTAGAGAAAATACTTGGTATTAGGTTCTCATATTCTGGGTTGGTGGGAACATTTACTGACTGGCATATCCATGGGTTGGCGACACCTGATCAGAATGCGGATATCTTGATTCCCGGCGGCACTTTCTTCCCCGACCCTGCGGACGCTGCTAATCCCTTCCCGGGGCCGTTAGCGAGTGATTTCGCCTATATTGATCTGGACGACCCCAATGCTCCGATCTTTGGCAACGGGTTTGACTCAGTTGGACTATCCTTGGCAGAGGGTGAAGCTGCACTGCTTGGCGGGTTGTTCTATCTGAATATTCACACAACGTCGTTCACAACGGGTGAGCTTCGTTCTCAATTGTTTGCCGATGTGCCCGAACCCGCTTCCCTTACCCTGCTGGGCGCAGGCCTGATGGGCTTGGGCTATTTCGGCAAGCGTCGCAAGGCCTAGGCTTTACAATATCTGTCATTGCCCGGCTTGTCCGGGCAACACAGACCCGGACACAGGCCTTTGCGCGTGGCATGGATCACACCCGGACAAACCGGGTGATGACAGTGTAAGTCAAAAGAAAACGGCGGCTTTCGGGCCGCCGTTTTCTTTTGCGCCCCCCCACTTTGTCATTGCCCGGTTTATCCGGGCAACCCAGACCCATCGGGAACCTCGCCTGTCCCGTGGATCACCCGGACCCGGCCTTCGCCAAGGCTATGGCGGGCAGGCAAGCCGGGTGATGACAATGAGGAGGGTGGGCATTGCCCCACTATGTCATTGCCCCCACTCCACTCCCCACTCTCTATCATTGCCCGGTTCAGCCGGGCAACCCAGACCCAAACTCCGGCCTTTGCGCATGGCATGGATCACCCGCATAAAGCGGGTGATGACAGTGAGGGGGGTCATTGCCCCTTGTCGGCACTTTTTTGGTTAAATCTGTGTGACAATGTTTACTTTTATGTCAGCTCGAATTGACAACTGGATTAAAGCAGTGTAATTAAAATGCATGAGACGGGACGATGAACGGCGACGGCTGTCTGCGGACCGTGGATCGTGAACCGTGAACGTTGAGATGTTTCACAGAATTACAACAATGAGGAGTACTGAAATGGAAAACTTCAATATCGACGCCGCCTATGAATGCGTGAAGTCGGATGATTTCCCGGCGATGCTGAACCCGGACCGCTACATGAAGCGTTCAAATGCGTTCGACAAGATCATTGCGGCGACCAATGACCATTTCTGGGATCCGATGGACCCGAAATATGTCGATTTCTCGAAGAAGTTTGACATTGAAAATGAAATGATCATGCCGGAAACCTTCAATCTGGAACTGCGTACCGCCGTGGCCGACAAGCTGAATGAAAAGCAGAAGGTTCGCATGGTGAACGGCTCTGTGCATTTCACGCTTTCGGGTATTCTGCATGGCGAACAGGCCGCGCTTAGCCTGTCTGCTGATCTGTGCCACATTCTGCTGGATCCGGGGGCGCAGGAATATGCCGCCAATCAGGCGCGCGAAGAAGCCCGTCATGTGACCGGCTTTACCAATTATATCCGTTCCATGTGGGGCAAGCCGACGGTCATGGATCCGTTCCTGCTGACCCTGATCAATGAAATGGTCTACAGCCCGCTTGTCTGGAAAAAGATTGTCGGCCTGCAAATGGTTCTGGAAGGCCTGGCCATGGGCCTGTTCTCGAACTTCTACCAGTTCGCGAACGACCCCGTGCTGAAACAATTGTTGCAGTTCACCATGACCGACGAGGCGTTCCACCACAAATTCGGCAAGATCTGGGCGGACAAGACCGTGCCGTATCTGCCCGAACATGAACGCGAGCAGATCGAAGACTGGGCCTGGACGATTTTCAGCGCGCTGCTGAAAGGCAACAGCTTTGGTTTTGAGCACAAGAATGCGCTGTACACGGAGCTTGGCCTGGACTGGAAATGGGTGCAGGCTGCGGTATTCGAAGCCATGACCGACAAGCGCCGCCGCGACAGCATGACAAAAAGCACGAGCGTGTTCCGCTCGCTGGTCAAGACGCTGCTGAAATCCGGGATCATCACGCAACGCACCGCGCCCAATTATGCATCCTTTGTCGATCTGAAAGAGCTGCATGAAGAAGGCGATGCAATGGTCGGCGATACGATCGCCGAAGAAGGGATCAAGTTCCTCAAGGCGATCAACGAAGGCCGCGATCCACGCGCACTGGCGGCGGCGGAGTAATCGTTCTGCTTACGGATAATCTGAAAAGGGCCGCGCCAAAAGCGTGGCTCTTTTTTTACGCTGGACCATTTTGTGAACGGATTGAAACGCCTTTAACCCCACACTGTCATTACCCGGCTTGTCCGGGTAATCCATGCCACATCCAATGGCCTGGGTTTTGGGGCTGTGGGTTGCCCGGCTAAACCGGGCAATGACAATGAGGTTGTGTGATGCGCTTCAATCAGATCAAAAAACGCGCTATTCAGACAATGGCAGGGCCGGGATGCCGCCAGTAAAAAGCTGCGAGGCGAAATGCGCCGCGGCTTCCACGTCAACGGGAATGCGCTGGATCATGGCGTCGCCGACCTCAAGCGCCACCCCGATAATTGCCGACACAAAGTAATCCGCGTCAACACATGGCAGCACCCCGCGCCGGATCGCATCTTCCACGTCATCGCGCAAGCCAGCGATGATTTCCGGCGTATCCTGCTGCAATCGCAACAGGCCACTATTGCGCCGTGTGATTTCATAAAGGTCGCGATTGACATTGATGATCTCAAAAAACGAATGGAAGGTACGGTAAACGAAATCTGAAAACGACGCCGCCTGGCTGCGCGTCGCATGCAGGGCCGGGCGCACTTGTTGTGCGATTTCATCGCGCAACGCCTTGAAAATTTCCTCCTTGCCGGGAAAATAATTATAGAACGTGCCGCTGGCCAGGCTGGTGCGGCCGATAATATCGCGCACCGTCGTCTCGCTATAGCCAAGCTCGCCAAACAGCGCCCGCGCCGCCTGTAAAATAGCGGCGCGGTTGGCTTCCTTGGTCAGTTCGCGTCGGCCTCCGGATGCTCTTGTCAGTTACGATGGCCCTGTACTGTCCATAACCTTGCTATCATGCGAGCTTAACTTTATCCCCCTACCGTCGTCGTCGGCGGAGGAGGAGGAGGAGGCGGAGGCGGAGGCGGAGGTGGCGGTGGCGGTGGCGGTGGCGGCGGGTCAAACACAGCCGCAACGCCATCGGACGAACTGCTATCGCCAAACCGGTTGACTATTGTGGGATTGCCATTGGCGGGGTCGATCTCCAGACCGACCCAGACATTACCTGGCTGCCCAACCGTTGGGCTGACCGTCGTAAGAACCGTGCCATTGACAATCGTGCTGCCGCCCGGACCGCGCGATATCTGCCCATTTCTGATGTAACGCATACGGACATTGGCGTCATTGGCCAGGCCGGTCGTGCCAACGCCTGCGGCGCCCGCGCCAAAATTGAACACACCGGCGCGGTACGGGGCACCGGCGGTAAACTGCGAAATACCGAAAACTTCAGATCCGCCAACGCCGGTCTGGTCCTCATCAAGCAACGCAAAGGGTGAAGACGTGAAACTTCCCACATTGGAGAAGCTCAGATGAAAGCGAGAGCCAATATTTGCGGCGTCATTGCCGGTCAGATGCAAATCAACATCAGGGATATTTGACCAGATCATTTCAATGGCAAAAGGCAACGCCACACCAAATGGCAGG
>DAIOWE010000073.1:0-13578 GCA_036758605.1 Pseudomonadota bacterium
GCAATTCGTGGATCAGCGTTTTTTCCGCTTTCAGATCGGCATTGGTGACAAAATCGGCGGGGCCTTTTTGCGAAACCTGTAACTGCTCCACCTCGCCAAAATCGCGCACCAGGGCGCGGGCCGCCTTGCGGGCGGCGCTGATCATGACAGTAAGCGTGGGCGAATGCACCATGATTTATATCGATCCCTTACCCGGACTAATCGGCGCGGCGCAGATAGGTGACTTCTTCTGTATCGACAATAATCCTGTCGCCGACGCCGCAAAATGGCGGCACCATGCAGCGCACCCCATTGCTGAGGATGGCCGGCTTGTAAGACGAAGAAGCGGTTTGCCCTTTTACGGTCGGTTCGGTCTCGGCGATTTCCAGGGTCACATGCTGCGGCAATTTAACGCCGATCGGGCGATCCTCGAAAGATTCAACCATCACCTCCATGCCGTCCTGCAGGAACGCCGCACGCTCGCCGATAAAATCCTTTTCTATTTCTATCTGCTCAAAACTTTCCTTGTCCATAAAGGTCAGGGTTTCGCCTTCGGCAAACAGAAACTGGTAATCCTTCTGGTCAAGGCGCACCCGTTCGACGGTTTCGGATGACCGGAAACGTTCATTCAGCTTGGTGCCATCAATCAGATTTTTCAGCTCGACCTGGGCAAAGGCGCCACCCTTGCCAGGTTTCACATGGCTGGTCTTGACCGCCACCCACAGGCCCCCCTGATGCTGAATAACATTGCCGATGCGGATTTCATTGCCGTTGATTTTCATGGATAAGCTGCCGATTATTGGAGAAAGTGCAAAAATGCTGGCATTCCCCGGGCACAGCCCGGGGACGCGGGCGGAACCTAGCAGTTTGCCCCGCATTGCACAATCACTGCGCGATTACGCACTGCATAAACATGGTAAAGGCACTTTAACCAGGCGCGCTGCCTGCTCATTCCTTTTTGCCGGTCTCCCGATAATCGCCGAAATCAGCATCGCGGTTGGTGAGCGCGGTGGTCAGGCCCTGTTCGCCGATGGATTTGATCCATTCCTGTGAGGTCTGGGTAAAGCTGGCCAGCGCCTGGATTTCGGTGGTGGCGCGCAACGCGGCGCGAATACCCATAATATCCATCTGACGATGCACGCTGCGCTTGTTGAACTGCTGCAGGTCTGGCGGCACCTTGGCGACGCGCGCCGCCATTTCCAGCACCTTGGCTTCCAGTTCACTGGCGGGAACCGAGGCATTGGCGAAGCCGCATGCGGCGGCCTCGATACCGGTCATGCTGTCGCCGGTGAGCATCATTTCCATTCCCTTGCGCATGCCCATGACCCAGGGGAAAAACTGATTGTCGGGTGGGCTGATGGAACGCACTGGCGGGTAACCGATTTTAGCGTCATCGGCCACATAGATCAGATCGCACGATTGCGCCAGTTCCATGCCGCCCGCCAGACAGTAACCCGTCACCTGGGCGATCACCGGTTTTGACAGATCCCAGATATAAAAACAGCCGTCCAACACATGGCGCGGCCAGTTAGCAAGGCCCCCCGCCGTATAATAGGGTTGGCCCTTAGTCACATTGGTCTTCAGGTCATAGCCCGCGCTGAACGCCTTTTCATTGCCGCGGATGATCATAACGCGTACGGAACGGTCCTGATCGGCGCGGGTCAGCGCATCAAACAATTCGCCGCGCAGCGCATTGCTGAGCGCATTGCGCGCCTCGGGCCGGTTCAGGGTGATGCGGCGGATATATTCCGTGCCGGGCGGGGTATCGACGATAATAAATTTATAGTCAGGGGTGTCGGTCATCTGGTTTCCTCCCAATTTTCTTTCCGGCTGGTATAGATTTGGGTATAGATTAAAGCATTGGTCAGCGAAGGAAAGCAGAGATGCAAGGCGAAGTGAAACAGGTGCAACTGGTTGAGGTCGGCCCGCGCGACGGGTTGCAGAATGACCCGGCCATTCTGGATGTGGACACAAGAATTGAATTCATCACCCGGCTGGTCGATGCAGGCGTCAAGCGCATAGAGGCGGTCAGCTTCGTGAACGACAAGCGGGTTCCCGCCATGGCCGGGGCCGAAGCCGTGATGGCAGGTGTGCCGCGCGGGCGGGGCGTCAGCTATATCGGGCTGGCGTTAAATCCGCGCGGGTTTGATCGCGCCGTGCTGGCCGGTGTGGATGAAGTGAATTATGTCGTTTGCGCGTCCGATACGTTTAACCAGCGCAATCAGGGCGCGCCGCGCGCCGCAACGCTTGCCACCATGCATGACATTGCACGCGCGGCCCGCGATGCCAAACTGCCATGCAGCCTGACCATCGCCACGGCCTTTGGGTGCCCGTTCGAAGGTGAAGTTGATCTGGCGATTGTGACCGAAATTGCGCGCCAGGCGGCAGACGCGGGCGTGGTGGAACTGGCGCTGGCCGACACCATTGGCGTGGCCGATCCGCTAAGCGTGAAGACGCGTGTGGCGGCGGCGCGTGCGGCGGCGCCGGGCGTTAAACTGCGCTGTCATTTTCACAATACCCGCAACACCGGTATCGCCAGCGCCTATGCCGCCATTGAAGCGGGCGTTGCAGTGCTGGACGCCAGCACGGCGGGCATTGGCGGCTGTCCGTTCGCGCCCAAGGCCACCGGCAATATTGGCAGCGAAGATCTGCTCTATATGCTGCACCGCATGGGAATTGAAACGGGTGTTGATTTGCCGAAACTGATCGGCGTGGCCAAATGGCTCGAAGGCGCGCTGGGCCATGCAACCTTTGCACAGGTCAGCCGTGCGGGCCTGTTTCCAGCGGCGGCGGCTTAAGACGCATGCCGCAATTCACAATTTGTAGCTGGAACATCAATTCCGTCCGCCTGCGGATTGATACCGTCGAAAAATTCCTGCTGGAATATCAGCCTGATATACTTTGCCTGCAGGAAACCAAAGTCGTCAATGATCAGTTCCCGGATAAAATGTTCCGCAAACTGGGCTATGATTCCATCGCACTGAATGGGCAGAAGGCCTATCACGGCGTGGCGATCCTGTCGCGCCTGCCCATTCAGGCGACGCAGACGCGGGAATTTTGCAGCATGGGCGATGCGCGCCATGTGGCGGTGACCCTGCCGGGCGATATCGAACTGCATAATTTTTATGTGCCTGCGGGCGGTGATGAACCCGACCCGGAAGTGAACGATAAATTCGCGCACAAGCTGGCCTTCCTGACCGAAATGGCGCAATGGTTTGAAGTTTGGCCGCAAAAATCAAAACATCAGATTCTGGTGGGGGATCTGAATGTTGCGCCGCTGGAGCATGATGTCTGGTCGCATAAACAGATGCTGAAGGTTGTCAGCCATACGCCCATTGAGGTGGACCATCTCAACCGGGTGCAGCAGGCCGCAGGCTGGATCGATGTGGCGCGGCAGTTCATTCCGCCCGATGAAAAACATTATACCTGGTGGAGCTATCGCGCCGCCGACTGGCAGGCCAGCAACAGGGGCCGCCGTCTGGACCATATCTGGGTGTCGCCGGGGCTGATCAACGCGCCCCAGACATTCATGGTGGCCGAGAATGTGCGCGGCTGGCCGCAACCCTCCGACCATGCACCGATCCTGACGCGGCTGAAAATTTAGGCTTTCGATCCTTCCTTCGGCTTCAGCGTCACGATGCTTGCCGTGGCGCTGGCCCTGGCGAGAAGTTCGCCGTCTGCGGAGCGAAGTTCCGCCTCGGCGAAACTGATGGATTTACCGCGCCGGAGAATAAACGCCTCGGCCAGCAGCCGTCCGGGCCGGGCCGCCTGCAGAAAGGTGGTCTTCAATTCCAGCGTCGGAGTGATCTGCCCCCAGTTAATGGTTAAACCGAATGCCAGGGCAAGCACATCATCCATGATCGCCGCCACCATGCCGCCATGAATGCCCCCCCACAAATTGCACAATTGATCGCTGGCCTGGTACGCAACCTTGACATGGCCCTTTTCCGGGCTGCATTCCAGAAATTCAAGACCAAGGTATTGGCTGGCCGGCGAGGGCTTGCGCAATATCGCCTGAATGTTTGGCGGCAAGGTTGCCGGATCAATCGTCTGCGTCATATATCGTTTCCTGTTCCAAGATTATTCGATCCCGGCAGCGCGTAATTTCGCCTTGGCGCCGGTCAGGTCCATTGTGGTGCTTTCGAGCCGCTGCGCCAGAATTCGCATCAATTCGATGGCAATTTTCGGGCTGTCTTCGATAAGCTGAAAAAAGCTCTCCTTGGTGATTCTGAGTGTAGACACTTCGGTAACGGCGGTGACCGTAGCGGTACGCGGCTGATCGCGCAAGATCGCCATCTCGCCCACAAATCCATTGCGGCCGATGCTTGCCACCTTGACCGGACCATCCCCCGCATCCGTCAGAACATCCGCCTCGCCGCTCAGAATCAGATAGGCCGCATCTCCCACCTCGCCCTGTCGCATCAGGCTTTGCCCCTTGTCAAAATTCAGGCGTTCACTGGTAAACGCGAGCAGTTTAAGTTTTGTGGGTTCTATTCCCGAAAACAGCGCCACTTTTCGCAACAGTTCCACCTCGTCATTTAGCTGCATGCCTGCTTCTCACATTTTTTCCAGAACGGTTGCACTAGCCAACGGCGAGCAGTTGCGGCAGATGCTTGCCATTCGCCGATAGATGTTCAAAATTTCCCTGTTCGGCAATTTTTCCATCTTCTATCACCAAAATCTGGTCAAAGTCCCTGGCCAGATCGGGTTGCCCGCCGATCCAGATCAGTCCATGCCCCTCACAATGTTTTTTGACATTGAACAGAATCTGCTGCTGGCTTCTTGTATCCAGCAGCGAAACAGCATCACTGACAACAAGCAGATCCGGACGCTTCAAAATCGCTTTGGCGAGGGCAAGCTTCTGCCGTTGAATGGGGTTTATAAACCTGCCGCGCGATCCCACATTAAAGTTCAAGCCTACCTTGAATATTTCCCAGCGCAAATTCAGCTGCCCCACCACTTCACTGATCAGCCCGCCGATGCGCGACTGCGCCTCCGCCTGTCCGTAAACCACACGTCCGAACAGAATATTATCAAGCAGCGTTGCCGCCGAATTATATTTTCCCGGATCGTAAAATTCGATTGCCCCCTGATATGTGGCCGGCAGGGCAGACGCAAAATGATGACGCGCGGTCAACACCTTCTGTTCCAGTGCAGCGTCCATCAGGCCAAGGCGATGACGCGCCTCACTATAATCCAGTGTCAATGCGGCCAGGCGCTGCTGATCTGAAACCGGAAGCCGCGCCAGATCGAATTTGCCCGCGCGATACACAATGTCCTGATATTCCGGCAAATCATCAGAGGAGATAAAGCTGAACTGATCAAAAAATGGATGGCCCGGCGCAATATCTGTGAACAGCTCAACCATGGTTTCGGCTATGGAAAGCCCCATTCGGAGCAATTCAGGCGCCAACCCCGTTTCATCCAGCACCTTCTGCAAATAATCATTCGCGATCAGGTTGGATGTGTGAAACATGCTGCCAACAGCCGTTCCAAACAACAGATTTTCACTTAATGTTGCGTTATGATTATAACGTTCCGGATCGAACGGCTCTACCAGCGACGCATATTCAGGGGCGTGCAACATTTCAAGCAGCACTTTGCGGGCCTGCAGAATATTTTCTGCGAGTAATGAATGATCGCCAGCATTGATGCAGCCCCGCAGGCCCATCTGATAAACATCTTCCCCCAGCATGACCGTGTCCAGCGCCGCCGCAATCTGGTTATCAATATCAAAGGGGCCTTGCGCCCCGGCCGCAGCGTAATCAATCCAGTCGGCGCGCAGATCAAACGGGGAATTACCGGAGCGCCGGATTTCGCTGCGCTCCATGGCCTCACGGCGTGGATCCTCGTCAGGAATAACCGGCGCGGTCAGGGGGCGGTGCATCAGGCCATACAGCATATTTTCGCGCACACTGCGGGCAAACAGGATTGAGTCGCTGCCCGCATAGGATATGCGCCGTCCGGTTACCGCCTCCGGTAATAACGCCATGTCGCGGCCGCCAATGGTCAATTTTCCAGTATTGGGAAATATCAGCCGCGCCAGAACCAGCCCCAGATATTCCTGCCCGCCGCCAACCGGTCCCGTGATCGCCACATGAGACCGGACATCAAACGCGAAGGATATGCCGTCCAGTAATTTCACCCCCGCATCGTCTTCCAGTGTGATGCGTGTGGCAGCCAGCAATCCCGTCAGGGGGGCATCTTCATAACGGTCCGGATCCTGCAATTCCGGCGCAATCATGCCTACCGGATTGAACTGGGTAATGATGCTTTCATATTTGATCTGCACATCCAGGCGCTGCTGATCCCAGTCAATGAGTTCCTTGACCGGGGTTGGAAGCTCCTTGTAGGCGACAAGCGCCGCGACCAGCTGACCGATATCCATGCTGCCCCTGATGGCAAAATATCCGCCTACGGAATAAAATATGAAAGGCGTGACCTGGGCCAGCGTGTTATTCAGAAACTTCACCTGAAACTTGCGGCGGTAAATTTCAAAGCGCAGCCGGAATATCTGCCCCAGCCGACCGGTAATTTCGGCCCGTTCATAATGCGAGGTGTCATGCGCATGGATTTCCAGCGCGCCTTCAACCACTTCGCCGACCCGTCCGGCAAGATGGCGCGCCACCAGTTGCCGCTGACGGCCAAGTTCAAGTATCCGGCGGCGCAGTTTAGGGATTATAAGGGTTTGGATCAGCACAATGACACCCGCCACCAGACCCAGCCAGAAGCTCTGGATCATAATGAACATCAGCGCCGTGATGGCCTGGCCACCCAGAAATGCCGGCTGCACAAACGCATCACCGATAAATCCTCCAAGCGGCTCCACCTCATCCTTGATCATGGACGCCACTTCGGCCTGGCGAACCTTGCGCACATGCGTAGTGGGAAAGCGCAATATCCTGTCAAACAATTGATACCGCAAACGGCGCAGCACACGTTCGCCCATGCGCCCTTTCAGGGTATTGATCTGAAGTTTGAAAATCCCGTTAATGGCAACCAGCAGCAGCAGCGAACAGCTCAGCGCCAGCAGATAGGGTTCGCGCGCAAGATCATACCCCTCGAAAAGGGTCCATCTCGCCACACCGGACAAATCCTGCAGAAACCCCGGCAAGGGTAATGAAAAATTCAGAAAACTTGCTGTGGATTCGGGAGAATCGAACCCCTTGCCCTGGATCGGCCCATTCACAATAGCGCGAGGCAGGTCAAGCATCAGGAAATAAAATGGCAGTGACGCCAGCACCAGCGCCAGAACAACCATCTGGCTCTGCCTGCTATAACGCCAGATATATTTGAAAATACTGGGGTCCATTGCGTGAGCCGAACTCTTTATAAAAAAGGTAATTCTATCATAGTAGAATGATTTAAGCTGCTCTATCACCTTCACACAGAGGGCAACCGGCTGATTCGTCTTACTTACCACAGGTTGCTTCTCTGCTTGCACTACAAAGGCACACTAAAGACTATGCAGGCAAGGAAATCCGGATCACGGGTTTTAATTTACAGCCATGACACATTTGGCCTGGGCCATTTGCGCCGCTGCAGGGCTATTGCTCATGCGCTGGTTGAGAACTATTCCAAGCTTTCGGTACTGATTCTATCCGGTTCGCCGATTATCGGCAGCTTTGATTTCCGGGCCCGGGTGGACTTTGTCCGGGTTCCCGGCGTGATCAAATTGCGCAATGGCGAATATACTTCGCTAAACCTGCACCTGGATATTGCAGAAACCCTGACGTTGCGCCAATCCATCATCCAGCATACGGCCGATATTTTTGCCCCGGACTTATTCATTGTCGACAAGGAACCCCTGGGATTGCGCGGCGAGGTGGCGTCCACTCTTGAATTGCTGAAAGCGCGGGGCGTCCGGCTGGTGTTGGGCCTGCGCGACATTCTGGATGATCCTGAAAGTCTGGATGAGGAATGGCAGCGCAAAAAAGCCTTGCCCGCCGTTCGCGATCTGTATGACGAAATCTGGATTTATGGCATGCGCGATATCTATGCGCCGCTGGATGGCATGACCATGCCCGCAGGTGTCACGGACAAGATTATCTATACAGGCTATCTATGCCCCCGCATGCCGTCACCCCCCGCCGCCATGGTCATGCCAGAGATCACCAAAAATCCTTATCTGCTGGTAACAACAGGCGGCGGTGGCGATGGCGAAGGCCTGATAGACTGGGTGTTATCCGCATATGAACTTGGCGCCACGCGAACCGGCCCGGCGCCCCTGCCCGCCCTGATCGTGCTTGGCCCATTCATGAGCCCCGATGCGCAGGCTGTATTCACGCACCGTGCAGCGCTCTTGCCCGCAGTGACGATACTGACCTTCGACAGCCATATCGAGCAGTTTGAGGCAGGGGCGGCAGGCATCGTGGCGATGGGCGGCTATAACACATTTTGCGAAATATTGGCGCGTGACAAGCCTGCCCTGATTGTACCGCGCGCAACACCGCGCCTGGAACAAACCATCCGCGCTGAACGCGCCAGCGATCTGGGGTTGATCACAATGCTGACCGATCCATCACAAGATGGCGCAGGCATACGCGACCCCGAAGTCATGCTGACAGCGCTACTGGCCTTGCCCCGGCAGGCCCCGCCCTCGCATGCCTCAATCACAGGTATTAACGAAGGTCTTTCAAAAGTTGCGGACATTGCGGCTGCATCTCTAAAACCCGAAACCAGAATCACACGACAGGCAAAGCATCGTGCAAAGGATACGCCCGGTCATGCCTAGCCCAGCCACCCCCATCGCTTTTGTGCTAAAGGGCTATCCCAGACTATCAGAAACCTTTATTGCCCAGGAAATTCTGGCGCTGGAACAGCGCGGCATACCGATAGTGATTATTTCCCTGCGCCATCCCACCGATGCCAGCACCCATGCCATGCATGGAGATATTCGCGCGGCCGTAAATTATCTGCCGGAATATGTACGCGATGATCCGATGCGGGTGCTACGCGGCTGGATCGTGGCGCGGCAAATGCCGGGATATTCACGCGCATTGCGCCTATGGCTGCGCGATCTGCGCCGCGACCTGACACCCAATCGCGCGCGCCGCTTTGCCCAGGCGCTGGTGCTGGCACGCGAACTGGATGGGAAAATCCATCATATCCACGCACATTTTCTGCATACGCCAGGATCGGTCACCCGCTACACGGCGATCCTGCGCGGATTATCCTGGAGCTTTTCCGCACATGCCAAGGATATCTGGACCACGCCAGAATGGGAATTGCGTGAAAAACTTTCCGATTGCGCCTGGGGCGTCAGTTGCACGGCGGCGGGCACAGACTATCTCAATGCGCTAGGTCCGCGAGGGGGGGCATCCACCGTGAAACTGGTATATCACGGACTTGACCTCAGCCGCTTTCCTGCACCCCCGGCAACGCATTCGGCGCGCGACGGCAGCACACCTGATCGCGCAGTGCGGCTGATCAGTGTGGGGCGGGCCGTCGCAAAAAAAGGCTTTGATACTTTGCTGCGCGCGCTGACGCTATTGCCGAAGGATCTGCATTGGCGGTTACAGCATCTGGGCGGCGGCCCCGAACTTGCCCCACTCAAGGCGCTGGCGCAAAATCTTGGGCTTGCCCAACACATCACCTGGTGCGGACCGGTTGATCAGGCCGCGATTATCAGCGCCCTGCGCGAAAGCGATCTGTTCGCCCTTGCCTGCCGGGTGGGGCCGGACGGCGATCGTGACGGCATCCCGAACGTGCTGCTTGAGGCGCAAAGTCAGGCACTGGCCTGTGTCACCAGCAACCTGTCGGCAATTCCAGAATTTATAATTGATGGTGAGACGGGGCTATTATGCCCGCCGGATGACGCACAGGCCTTCGCAGCGGCGCTGACGCACCTGATCCGGGATCCGAAGCGCCGCGCGGATATGGGCAGACGGGGAAGGAGCCGACTGGAAAATCACTTTCAGATGCAGCATACAATTGATGGGCTGGCGGAACGTTTTAACATGAGTAGTGGCACATCAACATGCGCATAGCATTTTATGCTCCAATGAAAGCGCCAGATGATCTGACCCCGTCCGGGGATCGGGAAATGGCGGTTCTACTGATGAGCACCTGCATCATGGCAGGCCATGAGGTGGAAGTTGCTTCGTCGTTTCGCGCATATGAAGGCACTGGCGACCCGGCGCTACAGGAAAAATTACTTCAGGGCGCCGAACGCGAAGCCGCCCGGCTGATCCAGCGCTATCGCGCCCGTGAAAAAGATCTAAAGCCCGAAATCTGGTTCAGCTATCACGTCTATTACAAGTCACCCGACTGGATTGGGCCATTGGTCGCCAAGGCGCTGGATATTCCCTATGTGCTTGCGGAGGCGTCCTATGCCCCAAGCCGGGCGGAAGGCCCCTGGTCAATTGGACACAAAGGTGCGGAACTGGCGATCAAAAGCGCAGATATGATCTTTTCAATGACCAGCATTGACGCAGAGGGCATCGATAAAATTCTGACCCCCGCACAAAAGCATCGTGAACTGCCGCCATTTCTTGATCCCAAACCCTATGCCAAAGCCCAACGCATTGATTTGCAACCGGGGCAACCCGTGCGCTTGCTGGCTGTTGGCATGATGCGCCCCGGCGATAAACTGGAAAGCTATCGCAGACTCGCAGACTATCTGGCGCGCGTAAAACGCCAGGACTGGAGTCTGACAATCGTAGGGGATGGAAACGCCCGCACAGAGGTGCAGGCCGCACTCATGCCGCTTGGACAGGACCGGCTGCATTTCAAGGGTGCGCGCCAGAAAATTGAAATGCCAAATATATATGCAAACGCAGACATCTATGTGTGGCCCGCAGCGGGCGAAGCCTATGGCATGGCGCTGCTGGAGGCGCAGGCAGCTGGCCTGCCGGTTGTCGCGGGCAAGGTGCGCGGCGTTCCTGATGTCATGCTGGATGGGCAAACCGGTTTTCTTACCCCGGAAGGGGATGCAGACGCCTTTGCGGGTGTTATTGATTTTCTGATTTCTGATTCCGAAGCGCGCCGCCAGATGGGTGAAACCGCAAAGCGTTTTGTTGGCAACATGCGCAGCATGGAAAAGGCCGCCATCATTTTGAATGACGGATTGCTCGCGGTGCGCCCCGGCCCGCGCCCGCGCCGTATTTTGGACCGGTTATGGCATCGGAAAAAA
This sequence comes from Pseudomonadota bacterium, assembly GCA_036758605.1. GTDB lineage: Bacteria > Pseudomonadota > Alphaproteobacteria > UBA11222 > UBA11222 > UBA11222. The sequence continues at coordinate 11,114 of DAIOWE010000073.1, forward strand.
TAATTTTATGACCTTTATTGCCTTCATCCGCCACGGCGCGACCCAATGGAACAATGATGGCCGCATCCAGGGGCGCGCCGATTTGCCGCTTAGCCAGGAGGGACGCAACGCATTGCGGGCGCTGCGCGTACCCGCCATTGTGCGGGGCAGCCGCTGGCATGTCAGCCCGCTGCTTCGCGCAGTTGAATCGGCCCGCATTCTTGGTCCCGGTGCATTCGCGATAGAACCACGGCTGATCGAAATGCATTGGGGCGAATGGCAGGGCGAAACGCTTACTGATCTGCGCGCACGTTTTGGCAAGGCCATGCAGGAAAATGAAGGGCGTGGTTTGCACTTTCGTCCGCCTGGCGGTGAATCCCCCGTTGAGGTTCAGGTGCGGCTGAAATCCTGGTTCAGGGATATTGCCAATCCCGGCAGACCTGTAACCGCACTTACCCACAAGGGCGTGATCCGCGCTGCTCTCGCATTGGCCTATGACTGGAATATGCTCGAAAAGCCGCTCGTTAAGCTGGACTGGAATGCGGTTCACCTGTTCGATGCAAGCGCAACGGGCATGGTGGTTCCGGTTGAAATGAATATTCCGTTCGAGCAGCAGCATGGCTAATACACGCATCTGTAAACGGATCATGTTTTATGTGCAGCATCTGCTGGGCATCGGCCATCTGGAACGCGCCCTGCGCCTGACCAGGCATCTGCAGGATGCCGGAATGGCGGTGACCCTTGTCAGCGGCGGCATGCCGCATTCCCATGCCGACACGCATGGGGCCAATATGATCCAGCTTGCGCCGGTGCGTACGGCCGATGCGGAATTTTCCGGTCTGCTGGATCACACGGGCAAGCCCATTGATGACGCCTGGCGCGAACAGCGCAAAACGGCATTATTACAGGCGTTTACGGACTGTTCGCCTGATGCGCTCATCATCGAAATGTTCCCTTTTGGGCGGCGGCAGTTCAGTTTCGAATTGCTGCCCTTGCTGCAGGCTGCCAAGGCGCGCAAACCCACCCCGCTGATTATATCTTCTGTGCGCGATATTTTGATCCCGTCAGACAAGCCTGGCCGCACGCAGGAAGCCATCGCCCGTGCGCAGGATTATTTCGATTTCATATTGGTGCATGGAGATGCGAATTTCATTCGTCTTGAAGAATCTTATCCCGCCGCTGCGCAACTCCGCGAAAAAATTATTTACACCGGTTATGTGACAGCCGCCACACTCCATGCCGATGCGGGGCTTGCCGGTAAAGACGAAGTAACCATATCTGCTGGAGGCGGCGCGGTGGGCGAAACATTGCTGAGAGCGGCAATACAGGCCCGGGCACTATCAACACCGGCGGGGAATAAAGTGTGGCGGCTGCTAATTGGCGCTAATGCGCCAGATGGGCAATTACAGACGCTACAGAACAATGCCCCGGAAGGCGTAGTAGTAGAAGCGGCGCGGCCCGATTTTCCGCAGATGCTACTCAACTGCGCCTGTTCAGTAAGTCAGGGGGGATATAACACAGTAATGGACATTTTACAGGCCAGGGCCGTATCGCAGACGCCCGCCGTGATCGTTCCGTTTGCGACAGCGCGCGAACAGGAGCAGACATTGCGCGCGCAGGCGCTAGCGCGCACAGGGCTTGTTGTTGTTTTGCCTGCAAGGAATTTAAGCCCCGCTTCACTGGCCGCAGCCATTGATCAGGCGCTTACACAAAAAAATATGCAACTGCCTCTACCTGATCTGAACGGTGGCCCGGCAACCGCCCTCCTCCTTCAGGAGAAGCTGAATGGCTGAGTATGGGAATGCCGGGGCGGCGCTGGATGCAGAACTGTCCGCCTGGGCAGAAGCCGGACGCACCGCCAGTCTGTGGTGGCGCGATGATGATGCGACAAAAGGCAGTGCGCCGCTAACCCAATTACTGGAACTGGCTGAAAAATTTACCGTGCCACTGGCGCTTGCCGTCGTGCCGCGCCTTGCCGATGCCTCATTGTTGCAGATGATTGGGCAGGCGCAGAATGTGACCCCTATCGTGCATGGCTATGCGCATGCCAATCATGCGCCGCCAGCAGAAAAGCAGGCCGAGTTTGGCGCACATCGCAATCACGCGACAATGTGTGCAGAGCTTGGCGACGGATTGTCCATATTACGCGAAATGTTTGGCGGCAAGCTGTTGCCCGTACTGGCGCCGCCATGGAACCGTCTGGATGATAATCTTGCCGCGCATCTGCCGCAGCTTGGCTATTGTGGTGTGTCGACCTTTCGTCCCGCGCCAAACCGCTTTCCGGCGCCGGGTCTGGTGCAAACCAATTGCCACATTGATACGATTGACTGGCATGACCTGCGCGGGCAGCGGCCAGCGGACACCGTGCTGGAAGAATTGACTGCATTGTTGCGCATACGCCGTCTATACCCGCAAATACCGCCGGGAACGCTCATATTGGGAAAACCCATTCCGCATGGTTTTGACCCGGCGGAACCAACCGGGAT
>DAIOWE010000074.1:0-13179 GCA_036758605.1 Pseudomonadota bacterium
GCGTTTGAACACACCCCGCATCCGATCGAATATCAAATGTATTACAGCGTCTGATCCGCGCTGTTAGAGAACGCGAAGCCCGCCCTTGCCGGCGGGCTTTTTTTGCCGAAAGGATTATGCCGCCAGCGCGCTTGGTGTTGTGCCGCGAATGGCGACGAACGTATCGGTGGTGAAACCGTTAAAGCTGCTTTGCAGCGCATTGGAATAGGCGCCGACGCCGCCCACTTCAATCCAGTCGCCTTCGGAAATATCCTTTGGCAGGGCAAATTGGTGCGGCACGACATCGTTTGAATCGCAGGTTGGCCCAAACAAAGTAAAAGGACGCATCTCATTCGATAGTGGTCCGCTTAGCCGGATCGCCTGCAGGGTTGGCCGCATGTCGCCATAAACGATTTCGGACAGGCTGCCGAAAATACCTTCGTTCAGATATAGCTGATTGTCCTTGCGCAGATGAACCTGTGTAATCAGCGATGCGGCATCGGCGACCATGCCGCGCCCGGGTTCACACAACAGCGGCACTTTTCCCAGGAAGCCATATTGCGTGGCCGATTCACGAATCTGATGAAAGAATTCTTCCAGGGGCGGGGCCTTGACTTCGGCATCCGATACCGGAAAGCCGCCACCGACATTGATATATTCCGGTGTTACACCAGCGCGGTCCAGCACACGGGCGACAATTTCAAACGCCTTGGCATAGGCAGACGCCTTGCGGCACTGACTGCCCACATGAAAGGAAACCGCCGGCCGGGATTTTTTCGCCACCACTTCGCGCAATAGCGCCACACCCATATCCTCATCCGCGCCGAATTTTGCCGACAGATCAAATGTGGCGACACCGCCGGGGGTGCGCAGACGCACCTGAATGATATGGCCGGGTCCGGCAACATCAACAAGCTTGCCAAGCTCGCCTGGATAATCCACCACGAAATCGTTCACGCCATATACACGGACTGCTGAATCTATGGCGGCGCGGCTTTTTACGGGATGGTTAAAATAGCAGTTCGCATCATCGAAACGCTCATCGACCAACGCAATTTCGTTGAGGGAGGCCGTGTCAAAGTCACGGATGCCCGCGCCGTGCATGGCGTCCAGCACAATGCCATGCGGGTTGCATTTCACCGCATACAGAACTTTGCCAGGAAAACCAGTCAGAAAGCGGCGCGCTGTCATCGCAATGCGCTCCGGCCAGATGCACATAACCGGATAGGATGGCCGCAAGCTGGCCAGCATATCCTGAACCGAAGCAAAGCTGGGATTGGTCATTGCGGGCTCCTTATAAGAAAACTGGCGTGCGGCTATTTACGGTAAGTGCGCGCCGCCCGCAAGCCTTACTCGATTCCGGAGCTAAAATGCCCCTGCGCGCCCAGCCGGTCCTTCCTGCAAATCGAAGAGGACCTTCCCGTGCATTGGGAAAAATACAGGTCCAGCTCGCCATCGGGTTTCTGGTTCATATCGTAACAATTGATGGTGCCGTAATCGATAACCATGGCCGACAGGCACAGGCTGTTATTTTCGACCCACCATTTCCCATCGCCCTTAAAATGCCGGGTTGATGTGACAAGTTTATGAAATGTCTTGTAATGAAAATAGGTCAGCGCCACCCGCATGGTTCCATCCGGGAACAGATTCAATTTCACATTCATCAGCCGGTTGCCCCCCGGAACATCCAGACGCCCTGCAAGTAAATTAAGCGTGCGCCCCGCTGCGGACGCGGATATTTGTGGTCCCGTCAGGGCAGATCCCGCGCGGTTGCGCCTGGTTTCTTCGGCATCCCCACCATCACCACCGCTTTGTTTTTTTGAAGCCCCAGCCGCTGCCTGCGCCGCTTTTGCGGCTGCGGCGGCCTTTTCCTTTTCAACAGTGTCCTCTGCTGGCGCTACTGGCACGGCGGCTTCTTCTTCAACCAGTGGCGCCTCGACCTGATCCTCGCTTAGCGTATCTGGCAACGCCTCCTGCAAATCCATATCGGCGCCCGGAAGTTCAGCCTCTGGTCCACCGGAATCGCCACGGGACAATTCAAACACCAGATTTTCGCCACCGCCCAGCCCAAGTGCGCCACTGTCTTGCGATGCAAACATTGCGGAACCCTGCAGTGCAAACCAGACGAACCAGAGGACATGCAGCAGGAACGAAACGACAATAAAAGCCGCCAGATGCCAGCGCCCCGGGTTCAGCATGGAGCGCGACGCGTTCACTTTCCATGCTCCGTCAAAATAATGATCTCTTCGATATTTATTTCGCGCATCTGTTCCATCATATCGATCAGCGTTTCGGCGTCGGCGTTTTTGTCCGCCTTGATCTGAACCGAACGATGGCCTTCTTTCAGAAAGAAACTGCGCAGCATGAATGGGGCAAAGCGCGCCTCAATCACCTGGTCAAACAGGTACACAAAGCCATCGGGACCAAGATAAACCGTTACCGCCTCGGCGGGCTTTGTTTCGTCGACCACGCCTTCGGGCAATTGCACCTTTACCGGTTCGGCCGTCTGCATCGTGCCGGTAATCAGAAAAAATGTGATCAGCAGGAACACCACATTGATAAGCGGCACCAGATATTCATATTCACGTTTCGGCCGTTCTGGACCAAAATCAATCATTCCCCGCGCCCCCGTTGGAAAGCGTGGGTAAAATGGCTTCTGCATCCTTCAGCTTTTTCATGGCGATGTTTTTCAGGCCTGCGCCGCGCGCAGCCTCTATCACATGAACCAGGGCCTGGTTTTTGGCGCCGGGTTCGACCACAATCATCAGTGTCACTTCGGTTGCCCGTGATTTTATTTTCTGCATTTCCCCTTTCAGGGCGTCTACCGGAAAAGTTTTCCCGTCAATGTCGATGCTGTTACCGGCGCGAATAAACACCGGCGCAAGACTGAAGTTCTTTTCGATCGATTTACGCTCGCCCGCCGGGGTTGCAAAGCGCAGCACCTGCGTGCTGCCAAATGTATTAATCAGCATAAAGAATATTAGCAGAAGAAATACGACGTCGATCATGGACGTCATGCTCATTTTCCGGGAGCGCCGAATGGGCTGATCCAATAAATTCATCACCTGCTACGCACCTCTTACTGCGCAGCCTGGAATTTGGCGGGCCCGTTTGCGTCCGCGCGTTTCTGCGCAGAATGCAGCGCATGCATCAGCCGCGCCGAGACATCACGCATTTCCTGACGATACTGGTCAAGGCGATTTTCCAGCAGATTGAGAATAGTCACCACCGGAATAGCCACAATCAGCCCGACCTGAGTGGTAATCAGCGCCTCCCAGATGCCGCCCGCAAGAATAGAGGGATCAACCTTGCTGCCTGCAACTTCCAGCTGCTGAAAGGCCGTGATCATGCCCATCACCGTACCCAGCAGGCCAAGCAACGGGGCGACGTTGCCAATCACTTCCAGCCAGCGAAAATAGGATTGCATCGCCACAAGCTGGTTGCCGCCTACACGGCCAAGCTCTTCTTCAATTTCCGTATCGCGGCGATGTTCACGCCAGCTTGCAATCAGTCCCGCCTCCATCAGCCGGGCCAGTGGTCCTTTTTGCTTCGTCACCTCATTTTGTGCGGCCGTAAAATTCCCGGTCCGAACCAGTTCAAGCACCGGATCAATGGTGCTGGCGCGCGAACGGGAGCCCGAATAAACACCGGCCAGATAAAACTGTACGATTTTAGTAATAATAATTGCTACCGCCACCACCGAGATGAGAAGAAGAACGGTAACGATCGGACCACCCCTGAATATCAGCGGCGCGATCACATCGTTATAGGTCTGCACAAGCGCCGCTAACATGGTTTAACTCCCTCGGTTTTATTATTATTATCATCATTTAAGGTCGGCGTTCAAAGAACTACCGTAAAGACCATCACATAATTGTTGCCCGCGAGAAACGATCAGGCTAACGCGCAATATGCCCCGCGATGAAATACCAATGGCTTTCCGGCAGTGTCCGGCGCTCCAAATTTTCGCACCAGACCAACATAAATAATATGGTCGCCCGCATCATGGCTTGCCGCCTTGTCGCAATCAAAAATGGCGACGGCATCGGTGATAATCGGGCTGCCGGTTTCCCACATCGTATATTCCACCCCATCCATATAGGGCTGCCCCTTCTTGGCAAAGCGGCCAGACAGTTCCTGATGGTTTGCAGCCAGCACGTTGATGGCGAAATGCCTGGCCTCTTCAAATATGCCCAATCTGTCTGAACCCTTGTCGATGCACCACAGCACCATAGGCGGATCAAGTGACACAGAACTGAATGAATTAGCCGTCATGGCGATGGCCTTTCCATCTGTCCCCACGGTGGTCACCAGGGTCACACCCGTAACAAAATTACCAAAAGAATTGCGCAGGGCGCGGGTGTCTATCGTCATCTCCAAAGTCCCCTCAATAATGAATTATCACTTAATTTATAGGGGGTAGAATGATCCTCGCGCAATCCTATTATGGTTTTGTGGACCTTTGGCCTGCAAACCTGCCGTTAACCCCATTTCTTTAGAATGCCCCGGTATCAAATTGTTACTGAAAGCAGGCTATATGGCAAAAGGCGAAAACGGCGAAGCCCCTACCATTATTATCAAGAAGATAAAAAAGATCGAGGGCGGCCATCACGGCGGCGCCTGGAAGGTTGCCTATGCCGATTTCGTGACTGCGATGATGGCCTTTTTTCTTATGTTGTGGCTGCTTAGCTCCACCAGCAAGGAACAGAAGGAAGGCCTGGCAGAATATTTTACCTTGTCCCAGTCAAATTCTTCGACTGGTGGCGGCGACGGTGTGCTTGCCGGTAAAAGCGTGAATGATGAGAAGAGTGTGGGAGATGGTTCGCCGACGGTTACCCTGTCCATGGCGCCCCCCACCCCGCCAGCAACGGCTGAAGCGGACTCTGAAAACACAGGTGCTCCGGTATCAGCCGAATTAACAAATGCGGACGATGCCGTTGCCGCAGTAAGCGTCGGCGAAAACAGCGCCAGCGCAGGTGGGGCGCATGAGGTAATCTCAAACACTGATGCGCAGCGCACAACTGCCGCGCCGACAGAAGACGCCCTCGACAAGGCAATTGATGCGCGGGAAATGAAGGTTTTCGAACGGGCCGAAAAGGAACTGAAACAGGCAATCAGCGAGATTCCCGAACTGGCGCAACTTTCAGGGCAGCTTATTATCGATCATACGCCGAAGGGTATGCGCATCCAGCTTGTTGACGAAGCTGACCGCCCGATGTTCAGGGAAGGCACGTCCGAACCCTTTGCCCGTACCAAAGCGATTTTCAAGGAAATCACCAAGGTAATTAACAAACTGCCCAACCGCATCGCCATTTCCGGGCATACTGACGCCAGCGCCTATCAACGCGAGGATGGTTACGGCAACTGGGAACTCTCCATGGACCGCGCCATGCTCAGCCGCCGCATGCTGCAACAGGCCGGCGTTCCGGACGCGCGCTTTTTTGAAGTTACCGGCAAGGCCGGTACGGAGCCGCTGTTTCCGGACGATCCCTATATTTCCGGAAACAGGCGCATTTCCATCACCATGATGCGGGAACAGCCCGCGCTTGCGCCCAGGGCGCTCAGGATAGAATAATCTCCAGTCAAGCTGCCGCTTCCGGCCTTCCTGTAATGACAAGCTCCGGCGCCAGATGGGCGCCCAGTTTCTGCACAATTGAAATGAGCTGCAAAATTTCCTGTTCGCGCAAGGCATCGATCTTGTTGTGCAGAAGCTCTATCTCAAGTTCCGCCTTCACATTTACACGATAATCATGCTCCGCGTTTCTGCGATCAATTTCGGCCTGCCGGTTCTGGCTCATCATGATGATCGGCGCTGCGAATGCCGCCTGAGTTGACAGCATCAAATTAAGCAAAATAAAGGGATACGGATCCCAATGGTAGAAATAGCCGATCAAATTCAGAACAACCCAAAGCGCAAGCAGTGCAGATTGGATAATGATAAAGCGCCACGAACCAACTGTTGTAGCAACCATATCCGCAATCCTTGCGCCGCGCGTTGACGTGTGCTTTGGGGTATGACGGGCTGGTTTCTGGGCGCGCAGTTCGCGCAGACGCTTGCGGTCATCCGCGCTCAGATGCACTTTTTCAGTGTGGCCGTTGGTCATTTCCTGCTGCCGCCTCCCACACTAATACACCACGACGCTGCGAATGGATTCACCGCGATGCATCAGGTCAAACGCGCGGTTGATATCGTTAAGCGGCATTTTATGCGTGATCAGATCGTCGATATTGATCTTGCCTTCCATGTACCAGTCAACGATTTTTGGCACATCCGTGCGGCCTCTGGCGCCGCCAAACGCCGTGCCGCGCCACACGCGCCCGGTCACCAGCTGGAAAGGACGTGTACGGATTTCCTGTCCCGCCCCCGCAACGCCGATGATGATCGCTTCACCCCAGCCCTTGTGACAGCATTCCAGCGCCTGGCGCATCACATCGACATTGCCGATGCATTCAAAACTGTAATCCGCGCCGCCGCCGGTCAAGGACACCAGATAGGGCACCAGATCATCGCCAGCTTCTTTTGGATTGACGAAATGCGTCATGCCAAAACGCTCCGCCTGCGCGCGCCGCGCCGGATTGACGTCAACGCCCACAATCTGCGATGCGCCAACCAGACGCGCCCCCTGAATGACATTCAGCCCAATGCCGCCCAGACCAAACACGACGACCTTCGATCCCGGTTCGACCCTGGCAGTATTGATCACCGCGCCGACGCCGGTGGTGACGCCACAGCCGATATAGCAGATTTTATCAAACGGCGCGTCCTCACGAACTTTCGCCAGCGCAATTTCCGGCAGCACCGAATAATTGGCGAAGGTGGAACAGCCCATATAATGCAATACCGGTTTACCCTTATAGGTAAACCGGCCCGTGCCGTCCGGCATAACGCCGCGCCCCTGTGTTTCACGAATGGCCTGACAGAGATTGGTTTTGGGGTTGAGGCAATATTCGCATTGTCGGCATTCCGGCGTGTACAGAGGAATAACATGATCGCCTTTTTTCAGGGATTTTACCCCTGATCCGACCTCGACCACCACGCCCGCGCCTTCATGGCCTAAAATCGCGGGAAACGCCCCTTCGGGATCGTCGCCGGAAAGCGTGAAGGCGTCGGTGTGGCAGATGCCCGTGGCCCTGAGTTCAATCATTACCTCGCCTTCTTTCGGGCCTTCCAGTTGAACAGTGACAATCTCCAGGGGCTTGCCCGCCTCAAAGGCAACAGCTGCGCGCACATCCATGATCTCTCTCCTTAAACAATATCCTGAAGACGGCTATACAGTGTTCCCAGCAACAGTAATGGCATACGCAACAACGGACCACCAGGAAACGGTCGATGAGGAATGTCCGCAAAAACATCGAATTTTTCCGCATCGCCGCGAATGGCGTCCGCAATCACTTTTCCCGCCAGCCCCGTCAAGGCCACACCATGCCCGGAAAAACCCTGGGCATAATAGACATTTCCGGGCATGCGGCCAATATCCGGCAGACGGTTGCGTGAAATATCCACAAATCCGCCCCAGGCGTGGGAAATCGCCACATCATGCAAGTCCGGAAACGTCGCCCGCATGCGCTGCGCCATGCGCTGCGCCATGCCGATTGGCGGCATTGTCGTATAGCTGACCCGTCCCCCAAACAGCATGCGCCAGTCCGCCGACAGCCGGAAATAGTCCAGGACGAAATTGGTGTCAGACACACAGACATTTTCTGGCAGAAGCCCCAGCGCCCTCTCGCGCCCCAGCGGCTCCGTCGCTATGATATAGGTGCCCACCGGCATGATCCGCGCACGCAGCACCGGCTCCAGCGCGCCAATATAGGCGTTGCAGCACAACACCAGATGGCTGGCGCGCACCTCGCCCCGATCCGTGATTGCCAGAGCCTTGCCCGATCCAGCCCCGCTGCCCGGCTGAATTTGCGTAACCCGGCTTTTTTCAAAAATCTGCACACCCGCTTTGGCGGCTGCGGCTGCCAGCCCGCGCATATATTTCAGCGGGTGCAAATGCCCCGCCCCCATGTCAATCAGGCCCCCATGGAAGCGGGTGCTTCTGACATGCTCTGTGACCGATGCCCGGTCAAGCAGGCGTGATTGTGTGTAGCCAAGGCCGACCAGATAATTCTGTTCCGCCTTCAGGCCCGCCATATGGCGCGGGCGCGCCGCCGCCAGCAGATAACCAGATTTATATTCCGCATCCATGCCATGGCGGACAATACGGTCCCGCACCATCTGTGTGGCTTCCCGCGAGAGTTCCCATAATTGCTTCGCCTGCGCCTGACCAAGTAACTGCGCAACCCCAGGCAAATCCTTGGCGAATCCGTTGATGACCTGGCCACCATTACGCCCGGAAGCGCCCCAGCCAATCCGTTCGCCTTCCAGCAAGACCACCTTATACCCCGCCTCGGCCAGGTTGAGCGCGGCGGATATGCCCGTGTACCCCCCCCCTACGACGCATATGTCACACGCCACCTGCCCTGCAAACTGCGGATAGTTTACGGGCGGGCCGACACTATCAAGATAATAGCTGGGCGGACCAAATTCAGAATCAGTTTGGACTGTGGGGGGCATGCCTTTCCACTTTAGCTTCAAATTATTACAAAAAAAAGTGGCGAGAACAGTGTGAAAGGGCAATGATGACAGACAGCGTCATTAATGAGCTTGAGCGGAGCAGGTGTGACAAAAAATATCAAAAAAGATAAAGATAAAGATAAAGTGGTCGATCTCACCCTGCCGGAAAATTTCCTGCATATGCGGCAGGATATTTTGCGTTTTGCCGACATGGACCGGAATGGGCACCTGAATAACGTCAAATTTTTTGAGTTTTGCCAGGAAAGCCGTGTAGCACTTTTTCGTGCGGTGGGGGCCCATGATGGAGAGAGCGGGCGGGCATGGATGATCGCCGCCCTGTCCATCACTTTTCTGGGGCAGGTCCAGGTGCCCGGAATTGTAGAAACCGGCACTTTGGTGCTGAAGTTTGGCAACACTTCATTGCAATTGGGCCAGGGCATGTTCAACAATGGCCGCTGTGCCGCCACCGCTGAAATGACCATGGTCCGGGTCGATCAGGAAACCGGTAAGCCCTTCCCGATTGAACCGGTTCTGCGAGACCGGCTAAAAATGCTGGGTGGCCATGGTTAATATGCATGGTTTACTTTCATCGCTGTCAAATTATGCTATGTTTACACGTTAGCATGAAGGGCGCTTGCGAGGGATCCGCCGGGTGACTAAACCAGTCAATATTCCGCGTTTTTACGTGACATCGCCGTCGCCCTGTCCGTATCTTGCCGGACGCGAGGAACGTAAAATATTCGCGCGCCTGTCCGGTGACGATCCGTCGCGGCTGCATGATGCGCTGGCGGATATGGGATTTCGCCGCAGCCAGAATATCGCCTACCGGCCCGCCTGCATTGGCTGCAACGCCTGCACATCGGCGCGCGTTCCCGTTGCGGATTTTAATCCGGGCAAAAACCTTACGCGCATATCAAAGCGCAATCGGGATTTGCGTCTCGGCTTTGGCGGAACCACTGCGACCATTGAACAATATCATCTTCTGCGACGCTATTTAAGCATCCGGCATGGGGATGGCGGCATGGCGGCGATGGACGCCTTCGACTATCAGATGATGGTGGAAGACAGCCCTATCACAACCTATCTGCTGGAACTTCGCAAGCCCGAGGGCGAGCATGAAGGACGCCTGCTGGCGGCGTGCATCACGGATGTGGTCGGTGATGGCCTGTCCATGGTTTATAGTTTTTTTGATCCCAAAGAAGAGCGCCGCAGCCTGGGCAGCTATATGATCCTGCGTCATATCGAACTGGCCAGGGAAATGGGCCTGTCTTATGTCTATCTCGGATACTGGATCGAGGGCAGCCGCAAGATGCACTATAAGGCCCGTTTCCGCCCGCTGGAATTGCTGGGTCCGGGCGGATGGGAAGCCTATGCAGGAACAGAGGGTGCGGCCATTTAGAGTCAGTTTCGTTTTGATTGAATTACATGGCTCTTACGGCAATGACGGACGGCGGGGGCCGCTTCAATCAGAAAACAAGTGGCATTAGGTATCGATGCTTCGGCCCCTTGTTTCCGGCAGCAGGAACAGCATGACAATAAAACTGATCGCGCCGATGATCACTGGATACCACAGACCGCTATAGATATCCCCGGTCGCGGCAACGATAGAAAACGACGCCGCAGGCTGAAAGCCGCCAAACCAGCCTGTGCCGATATTGTAAGGAAGCGACAAGGCCGTATAACGGATTTTGGTCGGGAACAGCTCCACCAGTGTTGCAGCCTGTGGCCCATACAGCGCCGTCGCTGCGGTAACCAGCAAAAGCAGAACGAAAAAAATCTTCGTCACGTCAATATTCGCAGGGTCGGCCTGCGCGGGATATCCCGCTGTGACCAACGCCGCCTTCAGCCCTGTTTCCACCTGCTTGCGCAGGGCGGCCTGTGCTTCGCCTTGCAGGGCGCTGGCGTCCGCACTATCGACGCGCATATCGCCGATAAACACAAATGCCGTTGCGCCCGCAGGTTCTTCCTGCATGTGATAATTTACCCCGGCATTGGCCAGCACCGATCTGGCGATATCGCACGATGATGCAAATGTCGTGCGCCCAATCGGATCAAACTGCACGGCGCAATTGGCGGGATCGGCATGCAATGTTACCGGCGCCGCAGATTGGGCGGCAGCCAGCGCAGGATTGGCGGCATCGGTCATCGCCTGAAATGCGGGAAAGAATGAAACCACCGCCAGGCCGATGCCAAACAGCATCACAGGCTTTCGCCCAATCCTGTCCGACGCCCAAGCAAAAAACACATACAGAAAGGCGCTTGCCGCCGTAACCCCTATCATCAGCATGTTGATGGTGGGTGCGGGAACCTTGAGCACCCGATCCAGAAAGAACTGCACATAAAAATGCGCCGTGTACCAGACCACGCCCTGCGCCATCATGATGCCAAACAGCGCCAGCAGAACCAGTTTCAGGTTTGGCCATTCAAGAAATGATTCCCGGATAGGCGCGGTGGAGGCCCGGCCTTCATCCTTCATGCGCTGATAGAGCGGCGATTCCTCCAGGCGCATCCGAAACCATATGGAAATACCCAGCAGCCCGACCGAGACCAGAAACGGAATCCGCCAGCCCCATGCGGCAAATTCCTCCTCGCCCAACAGGGTTCGTGTCACCAGAATAACGCCCAGCGCGCCAAACAACCCAAAGGACGCCGAGGTCTGAATCGCGCCGGTTTGCAGGCCCCGGTGTTTGGCAGGCGCGTGTTCAGCCACATAAATGGCCGCGCCGCCATATTCACCCCCCAGCGCAAAGCCCTGCACCAGCCGCAGAATGATCAGCAGGATGGGCGCGATAACCCCCGCCTGCGCATAGGTCGGCAACAGGCCAATGGCGCAGGTGGCGATGCCCATCATCGTGACGGTGACCAGAAAGGCTTTTTTGCGCCCGGTCCTGTCGCCGACCCAGCCAAAAACCAGCGCCCCTAACGGGCGCACGGCAAAGCCTGCCGCAAACGCCAGCAAGGCAAAAATGAACCCCGCCGTTTCGCCCACGCCTGAAAAAAACTGTTTGGATATAATCGCCGTCAAAGTGCCGAAAACGAAAAAATCGTACCATTCAAACGCCGTCCCCATTGAAGACGCTGCGATAACGGTGAAAAGATTATTGCCGCGCGGCTGTTCGGCTGCGTCTGATGATGATGCCACGACTGTAACCCCCGCCCATTGTTCGGCTTTATCCATGTACGATGTTATTCGTTTGTGCCAGCCCCTTCAAACTAATAACATATTGTTTCAACTGGCGGAATAGCTGAACCTGTCAGGTTCAGACAACAAAAGCATGCAAATGAATTTACGCGAATTATGGACGAATCTGGACGATGCCTCACGGCAGGCGTTTTACCGCACCGCGATGTGGATCGCGCTGATCGTGGGAACTGTCTATACGATCAGCCAATCGGATTTGATCCAGTCCTATACGCCGCTGGCCGTCAAGATCGAAATGCCGGAAAAAATAGTTTTTCCCAAAAGCAATGCGACGGTCAGCCTTCCGGTCAACCTGCAACTGAAAAACAATACACAGGAAACGGCGCAGCTTGAAGTCCCAACGCCATGCAACATCATCCGCTGGTTTATCACCAATAAAGACGGCGACTTCGTGCAGGCCCCCACTAAAGAAACCTGTTCGCAGGTCGTGATGAAGGCGAGTTTGCCCGCCGGACAATTCTCGCAGGATGAACTGCTTATTCTGCTGGACGCCACACGTTTTGAGGCGGGCATACGCTACAAACTGATGGTGCAATATTGGGGCCAGGACGAATCCAGAGAATTCGAAGTGGAATTTGAATAATACCGTCAGGCGAATTTGTTGCTGCGTGGGAAACCGCGTGGGGGCAAACGCCCGGCCTGTGCGCGTTTGCCGATCCATTCCACCAGTTGCTGCTCGCTCTGCCGGCGTCCTGAACGGTCCTGCCAAGTCAGGCCATCCGCGAGCGTAAACATTTTTGCATCGCTCAGACCGCCGTCCTTGTAACGTTGCAGAATGACGCCCTTGCCGCGCGCCATAACCGGCACTTCGTCGCGCGGGAAAATCAGCAATTTACGATTGTCCCCCACCACGGCAATGGAGTCGCCAACGGCAGGGGTGCATATCAGCGCCTCAACATCGCCGGAAACATTCAGCACCTGTTTACCATTGCGGGTGGCGGCGACCACTTCGGATTCGGCCACGATAAACCCATGCCCATCACTGGACGCCACCAGCAGGGCGCGTTCCGGGTCATGCACCATGATCGTGACAATGTCATGATCATTGTCCAGATCGATCATCAGGCGCACCGGTTCGCCATGGCCGCGCCCGCCCGGCAATTTATCACAGCGCAACGTATAAAAACGGCCATTGGTGGCGAACAGAATGAGCCGGTCGGTGGTTTGCGCGTGCAACCAGAATTTCGCACCATCGCCATCCTTGTACTTCAGATCCGGATCTTCCGGCAGATGGCCTTTCAATTGCCGGATCCAGCCTTTTTGCGAACACACAATGGTCACGGGTTCGCGTTCGATCATTGCTTCCAGCGGAATTTCATCCATCACCGGCGCGTCTGTAATCATTGTGCGCCGCGCGCCCAGCGCCGTCTTTGGCCCGAATTTTATTTTCAGCGCCTTCAGATCATCGGAAATCTGCGCCCATTGTTTTTCATCCGATTTC
>DAIOWE010000075.1:0-12956 GCA_036758605.1 Pseudomonadota bacterium
ATCAGTATGATAATTACCGGGGCCAATTCATGTTCAACCGCAGTTGGGATTTCTAAAGCAGGACGATTTCAGGTCCGTTCATAGCCTGGCCGCTTTTGCGAGGAGCGAGACGGGTGTGGCTGGCGCAACCTGAAATCATCATGCTCTGGTTATTTCCCTGGCGCCGTGTTTGATCAATTCGAATCACTGCGGCCGGTTTTTGTTATCACCTGGTTTATTTGGGTATTTAGCTCGTCACGCATGGCGAATCTGCCGGTCGTGCTATCGAATGCACCAGTCGCGTTGCGGTTATTTAAATACCAGCGCATCACCATCAAAATTGCCACCAGGAAAAATAGCCAGATAAGCGCCTTCATGCATATGTCTCTTGCCTTGACGCAACCGGAACTATCTTTAATTCCCGCAGTACGATTTCGCGAAGATTCACGATTAAAACCATATTGATCCAGAACCCTGTCCAATATTCCATCGACAGGGCAAAGGTACCGACACCAAAAACAAGCAGTGAAACCTGCAACATGGATGCAAGTTCGTTAGCCCATGTAAAACCCGGCTTATTCTGTGTCAGCTTCATGGTTTTACCGGCCCATATAAATGTGGTGGCCATCATCCCCAGAAATGCCCCCAGCGCCACAAATCCGTTCCCCGCCATTATTTCGAAATAGGAGTTATGCGTTGCTATTTCGCGAGCAATTACGCCATCAGGTTGCACATGATGGTTGTACTGAGCTTTGTATTGCAGACGGGCGCCAATGCCCAGGAACGGATGCTCAAGCGCAAGTTTATAAGCTACCTCCCACGCTGCGACCCGGCCCATAAAAGAACCATCTTCTTCCGCCGTGGAAATTGTGTTCATACGATCAAACCATTTGGCGGGCATTATCAGCAAAGTTCCACCAACTACGATTACCAGGATTATCATGTTGAGAACCCTCTTCCTGGAGCGGGCAATCAAGCCCAAAGCCAGGACGCCGAGAGATATAAGCCCTCCACGTGAATGGGTGCCAATAGCTCCGATAATGCTTAGCACGAATATTCCTAACGCAAACATCCTGGTCCATTTGTCGGCGCTGATGCGGTACAGATAAAATGCCAGTGGCGCAGTTGAAGCGAGTCCAACCGCCAGCTGATTGTTGTCCGAAAGGACTGATTTTGAGGGTCCTGTGACTATTCCTCCCCCGCCCGTTGCGATAGTTATTAAACCGCGCGTAACGCCATAATAGCCAACGCTAAGCACAATGATCCACACCATCGTATGGATTTTGACCTTGCTATTCGCCAGTAGTAAAACAGCGAATGTTATAAATAGGGTTTCAGTTCCTATGCTGAACTGACGGCTTGAAAGCGCCCTGTTCAGTGAAAAAACCTGAGAGAGAATAATCAGTGCTGTGAATAAAAATAATAAGACGGTAAAATTATTAAAGGGAGGGAGCTTTCTGTCTTTTGCCGTAAATACCGCAATGACAGTCAGTATGCCCGCAGCCATGTTAGAGTAACTTAAAAGGAATGATCCCCAAGCCTCGGATTGAGGCATCATTATGGAAAGCCATACCCAGGTCAGCAGACTGACAAATCCTGCCTGGAAGCAATATGTGAAGGCAACCGCAGTGATTACTAATAATGCTAATGTTCTTATCATATGAGTATACGCCGATCACGATGACGGGCATCGCGGAGTTCACGTTTGTATCGGGATACGATCTTCATTGAGAGTACGTCACGAAGGGCTATTATCCTTGGCAGACAAAATAGACGCCCTGATCAGAACAGGGAAACCTCTTCAAGAGGATAGCATATTTAAGATTTAAGAAGTATAAATCAGCGATTATAATCCGCAATGGCTTTGCGCCAGGACGAACGTGACTGAGATCCTATTCGACCAACTCTCCCGGCTTCTTGAACTGCTGGTCTTATCGCCAGATGGCGAAGGACAGCGCGGGCAGCTTAGGCTGGCCAGTATTTATAGTGAAAATGGCGAGTTTTATTTGCGGGGCATGGGGGTTAGCTCCAATCAGGAACATCGCTTTGCCTTGTCGCAAGTGGCTGAAATCATCGACATTGAAAGCGGTGAAAATGTCGATATCGCCGAGTTTCGTGCAGAACTGGCGGCCCACAAAAAAGCCTGATCCGTTTTTTCCAGTCAATTTTTCCATTCAATTTTTTCTAGGGGCCAAAGCCATTTCCACAAGCCGCTGTGAGGCGGCGGGAAGATCAAGTTTCAGCGCCGCCTGCTGGCCGTGGGCTGACATTTTTGGCCAGGTCCTGGCGATCACATCCACGACCTTGGCCTCTGAATGTTTGGGGGCAAAGTCCGCCAGATGGTCTTCCAGAAACACCAGACAGGCCACGTCTTCCAGGCGCTGGGTGTCCACGTCCTGTTTCAGGCGTTCCTTGCGCACCAATTGGCCAACCCGGTCGGCCACCGCATCTTCATATCCGGCGTCCCGCAGAATTTCCGCCGCCAGCACCGCGTGACGGCGTTTTTCTTCGGTGCGCCATTGCAGATAACCGGCGCGTCCTTCGGGATAATCTGTACGCGCAAGCTCCCAGCGTTTTATATGCTGGCAACGCGCCGCAAGCCGCAGCACTTCGGATGCGTCAGGATACACTGCCTGCAACATTTCGCTCATGCGCCTTGCATAGACAAGCTCCGCCGGGCGCAGCTCGCCCGCATCCATAATCTGATTGGGGTCTTGTGCGTGCACCCTGTCCATCGCGGCAATGGCATCATCGAAAAGCGGCATGGTCTGGGCTCTTCCGTTAAATTCTTTCAGGCGGCATCCTGCCGGACAGCAATGCTGTTTAGCAAGGCCTGAATTTCCGGGCGGCACGAACCGCAATTGGTGCCGGCCTGCACCGCTGCGCCGACAGCGGCGACGGTTTCCAGTCCCCGCGTTATGATTGCATTGGTGATGGTGTTCTGGCCAACATTATAACAGGCGCATACCATGGGGCCGTTGCCGCAGACACGCCCCGCTGGCCGGCCATGCAGAATGGCGGCGCGGACATCGGCGCTCATGGCCGTTGCGGAAAACAGCGATTCCAGCCAGTCGCTATCGGGCAGAATATTGCCGGGGCCGATAAACAGGCAGGCCTCGATGCCGTTCTCTCCAATATGGGCCGTACGGTAAAGGCCGCGCCCGCGATCCTGATATTCCACACTGCTTTCAGCAAGTGCGGCACTGAAACTTTTTCGCGCCCAAACATCTGCATGGGCCGGGTCATCATTTCCGGCCAGCCGGTATATATGGCAACCATCGCCCGCGCGCCTGCTCCAATAGCCGGTTTGTTCAAGTGAAATATTCCGGCGTGAAAGCAACAGGCCAGACCAGCGAAAATTGGCGGGGCGAATGCTGGCGGGCGTGCATTTGAATTCAGGCTGCCCTGAAACGGGGTCCGTCACGGGCGGGATCAGGCTGCTGATAACACCTTCAGACGCGAACTGATCGTTCCAGTGAATGGGCGCGAACATCATGCCGAGACGCTGATCTTCGTTGATGCGCACCCGCAGCACGGTTTTGCCAAGCGCTGTCTGTACATGCGCCAGCCCCTGCTCCGTCACGCCATATCTTGCCGCGTCCGCAGCGCCGATTTCTACATAGGGTTCCGGGCTGTGACGGGCAAGTTTGCCCACGGTCCCGGTGCGGGTCATGGTGTGCCACTGGTCGCGCGCACGCCCGGTGTTCAGCACCATGGGAAAATCCGAAACCGGCCAGAAAGCGGGAATGCCGGGCGTGGTTGCGACAAAGCGTGCACGCCCGTCCGGCGTTGGAAATTTCCCGTTCCCCAGCAGGCGATCCACGCCCTTTGGCTGTGCGGCGGTCACCGGCCATTGCACCGGCTTCATCGCGTCATAGCCCGCATCATCCAGCGCCGCCAGCGCGCTGATGTCAAACAGCCGCGCACCAGAATTTTCAAAGCCGGACAGTTGCGCATGTTCGCGGAAAATATCGGCGGGTTTCGTATAGTTGAAAGCTTTTGCGTACCCCATGCGCTGCGCCACCTCGGTGATGATCCACCAGTCGGGTTTTGCCTCACCGGGCAGCGGCATAAAGCCGCGCTGGCGCGAAATACGCCGTTCGGAATTTGTAACCGTGCCGTCCTTTTCGCCCCAGCCCACAGCCGGCAGCAGCACATCCGCATATTTTGCGGTGTCCGTACCCGTGACGCAATCCGACACCACGACGAAGTCGCATTTGCCAAGCGCCGCGCGCACCGCATTGGCGTCGGGCAGGCTGACGGCGGGGTTGGTGGCCATGATCCATACCGCTTTGATTTTGCCATCGCCTATGGCGCGAAACATATCCACGGCTTTCAGGCCGGGCGTTTGCACCATGTTGCGGGCGCCCCAGAACCTGGCGACACGATCAATATCATCGGAGTTTGAAAAATCCATATGGGCGGCAAGCTGGTTGGCCAGGCCGCCCACTTCACGCCCGCCCATGGCATTGGGTTGCCCGGTCAGTGAAAATGGCCCCATTCCCGGTTTGCCGATGCGCCCCGTCGCCAGATGGCAATTCAGGATGGCGTTGACTTTATCAGTACCCTGCGTGGATTGATTGACGCCCTGCGAATACAGCGTGAGGGATTTCTGCGTCGTCGCGAACCAGCCAAAAAACTGCGCCACATCGGCAGGCGCCAGGCCGCAGGCGTCTGCGACGGCCCTTATTGTACCGCTTTGCAGTTGCGCCTGTGCCAGGGCCGCGTCAAAACCGTTGGTGTGGGCCGCGATATAGTCCCGGTCCAGCGCACCCGCTTCGTTCAGATAACACAGCAGGCCGTTAAACAGATTCACATCCGTACCCGGACGAAGCGCCAGATGCAGATCGGCGGCCTCTGACGTTGCCGTGCGGCGCGGATCAATATTGATGATGCGCAACTGGCCCGCCTCGCGGCGCGCCATCAGGCGCTGATACAAAACCGGATGGCACCAGGCGGTGTTTGATCCAACCAGAATAACCAGATCCGCCAGTTCGAAATCACCATAACAGCCGGGCACAATGTCCTCGCCAAAGGCGCGTTTATGCCCGGCCACGCTGGACGCCATGCATAATCTGGAATTGGTGTCGATATTGGCGGTGCCGATAAAGCCCTTGATCAGCTTGTTGGCGGCGTAGTAATCCTCGCTCAGCAATTGGCCTGAAACATAAAACGCCACCGCATCCGGGCCATGTTGCGCGATGACCGAACGGAATTGCGCCGCCACATGATCGAGCGCATGGTTCCAGTCCGTGCGCCTGCCCTTGAGCATGGGGTGCAGCAGCCGGCCTTCTGTCCCGAAGGTTTCGCCAAGCGCTGTCCCTTTGGAACAGAGCCGCCCGAAATTGGCCGGATGATCCTGTGTTCCACTGATGCTGACGGCCCCGGAATCGGCGACCCTGACATCGACGCCGCAGCCGACCCCGCAATAGGGACAGCTTGTAGCGGTGCTCATTGCGCCGCCTGTTGCAAGGGCTTGGGCGAGATAAAAATTCGCCCATCGGCCAGTTTCACGGGTATCGTGCGTGCGCAGCCATCATCCGGGTCGGCGCCAACGCCGCTATCCAGATGGAACACCTGATTGTGCAGCGGGCAGGCGACCGAGCGCCCATGCACGATGCCCTGTGAAAGCGGGCCGTCCTTATGCGGACAGCGGTCCTCCAGCGCGAATATTTCATCGTCCGCCGTGCGGAAAACAGCAATGTTCATGCCGGGTGTTTTTACAACGCGCGCACCCAGACGGGGAATATCCGCAACAGTGCCAACTTCAAGCCATTCGGTCATTTTATCGGGTTCCAATTACTCAGCCGCCAGGGCCATAGGCCGGAATTCATGCGCATGCACGCCCTTTGTGGCGCGTTCCGCCCACGGATCGTCTTGCGCAAATGACTGCGACATTAAAAATCTTGCATTCAACCGCGCGCGGCTTTGCGGATCGTTAACGACCTTTTCTTTCACATGTTCAAGGCCGACACGTTCCACCCAGGGCGCGGTGCGTTCCAGATAATGCGCCTCCTGCCGGTAGAGCTGCATGAAGGCGCCGCAATATTCCAGCACCTCCGCTTCGGTTTCGACCTTGCATAACAGATCGGTCACCCGGACCTTGATGCCGCCATTGCCGCCGACATGCAGTTCCCACCCGGAATCAACCGCGATCACGCCGAAATCCTTGATGGTCGCCTCGGCGCAATTGCGCGGACAGCCGGACACGGCCATTTTCACTTTGTGCGGGGTCCAGCTTCCCCATGTCATCTTCTCCATCAACACGCCCATGGACAGCGAGGCCTGGGTGCCAAACCGGCACCATTCGGAACCCACACAGGTTTTGACGGTGCGCAGCGCCTTGCCATAGGCATGGCCCGACACCAGGCCGCCCGCATTGAGGTCTTTCCAGACATCGGGCAATTGTTCCTTTTTGACGCCCAGCAGATCGATGCGCTGTCCGCCGGTTACTTTTACGGTCGGGATATTAAATTTATCGATGACATCGGCGATGGTGCGCAGTTCCTTCGCATTGGTCAGCCCACCCCACATGCGCGGTATAACGGAATAGGTGCCGTCCTTCTGGATATTGGCGTGCGCGCGTTCATTGATAAAGCGCGACTGATAGTCATCGGCATATTCACCCGGCCAGTCACAGACCAGATAATAATTCAGCGCCGGACGGCAGGTGGAACAGCCATTGGCGGTCATCCATTGCAGTTCCTGCATCAGGGCGGGAATGCTTTTCAGTTCCTTGGCCAGAATCAGGCGGCGCACATCGTCATGCGATAAATCCGTGCACTTACAAAGCGGCTTGACGCCAGACCCGGCCGAATATCCATCGCCCAATGTCAGCACCAGCAATTGCTCAACCAGCCCGGTGCACGAACCGCATGAACCGGAAGCCTTGGTCTTGGCGCGCACCTCATCCAGCGTGCTAAGCCCGTGAGCATTTATCGCGCCAACGATCTTGCCTTTGCATACGCCGTTACAGCCGCAGATTTCCGCCGTATCCGGCAGTGCCGCAACGGCGGAGCTAGGGTTTTCCTGGGCGCCTCCTGCAAATGCCTGACCAAATATCAGGCTGTCGCGCAATGGCGAAATATCCTCGCCATCGCGCAGCATCTGGAAATACCAGCCGCCATCGCTGGTGTCGCCGTATAACACCGCGCCACGTATGCGGTTGTCTTTCAGCACCAGCCGCTTGTAAACACCGCGTGACGCGTCGCGCAGAATAATGTCTTCTGTGCCTTCGCTTTCGGAAAAATCACCGGCGGAAAACAGATCAATGCCGGAAACTTTCAGCCGCGTATTGGTGACGGAACCGGAATAGGCGCTGGCTGCATCATCGGCAAGCTGGCCCGCCACCACTTTCGCCATGTCGAACAGCGGCGCGACCAGGCCATAGACCGCGCCGCGATGCTGCACGCATTCGCCCACCGCCAGTATCGCGGGATCAGAGGTGATCATATGATCATCCACCACAATGCCGCGCTCACACAAAAGGCCGGACGCCTTGGCAAGCGTGATGCTTGGCTTGATGCCGACCGCCATGACCACCAGATCGGCGTCGATGCGCCGACCATCGTCCAGCAGAATGCCTTCGGCTTTATCCTTGCCGTAAATTTCCTTGCTGTTGGCCCTGGTGTTGATTTCGATGCCGCGCGCTTCGAGTTCGCGTTGCAGCAGATAGCCCGCCGCTTCGTCCAACTGACGCTCCATCAGGGTTGGCATCAGGTGAATGACGCTGACCTGCATGCCGTTGGCGCGCAGGCCGTTGGCGGCTTCCAGTCCCAGCAGGCCGCCGCCGATGACAATGGCGCGTTTATGGGTGCGGCTGGCCGCCAGCATTTTTTCCACATCCAGCACATCGCGGAAGGTCACCACGCCGGGCAGGTTCGCGCCCGGTATAGGCAGCATGAACGGATCCGATCCGGTGGCGATCAGCAACCGGTCATATTTGGCCCGGATGCCACAGGCGCTGACCACTTCACGCTTCTCGCGATCAATGAACTCGATCCTGGCGCCCATATGCAGGACAATGCCATTGTCCGCATACCAGTCGCGGCCATTAATAACGATGTCCTCAAAGCTTTTTTCGCCCGCCAACAGGGGCGACAGCATGATGCGGTTATAATTCACATTGGGTTCCGCACCGAAAACGGTGATGTCAAACGCGCCCGGCGCGCGTTCGAGGAGTTCCTCCACCGCCCGCATACCTGCCATGCCATTGCCGATAACAACCAGCCTCGGTTTCATAATCGCACACCCTTTATGTCCAGAACATTCATCCTGGTCCGGGTAACGCAACAATTAGGCCAACTGTGCTGTCTCGAAAAATGTGCAGAATATGGAGGCTTTTAGGGTTCCTGACGAATGGCTGCCGGTTTTAATGCCATATTTTAATGCACAACGCCCATTTGACGGGCAGGCTTGGGGACCGGCGAAAAAAACGGCGGATGATGAATCCGCCGCCAAGTTTACCTGAAACCACCTTCCTTCGGCATAAAGCGAAAGGTGGGGAGAAACACGAACGGGGCCATGCTAGGAATTCAGGGTTTCAGCCCAGGCCTGAAGCTCCTTGATACGCATATAGCCACCTTCGCCTTCGACGACGCCTTCCTTGCGGGCGTCGTGAATGCAATCCACCGGACAGACAGGAACGCAAAAACCGCAATCGATACAGTCTTCCAGAATGATCTTGAAACGGCCGCGAAAGTCGCCCGCTATCGCCTTCACCGCATCAACCTTGCCAGGGCACATTTCGTCACAGGCGCCACAGCCGATACAGGTTTCATCGATATAAAAATGCCCTGCGCGATGTTTTGTCACACGTTCCTGCATGGCGCGCCTATTGATCGAAAACTGTTGCGAGATGGTGCGAGTCGTTCATCAATTGCTGCATGGTCTGATTATAACGGAAGAAATAATCACGGCGCAGTTGATCTTCGGCAGCCACAACAAAGCGCGGCTCCCGCATGCTTAGATAATTTAACGTAAGGGTATGATCCGGTTTGCCGTGGTTCTTCGCGATATTTTCAATGATCTCTTTCCACACCACAAGCGGCGCTTCAAAAGCAAAATCGGTAACATCCTCGCGCACCGGATTGGCCAGCGCAACTTCGGTCACATCATAGGTGTCGAAGGTTAGCCGAACACTCCATGGCTTGCCCGCATCGCCATCCGTGACGGTGAACTGTATCACGCAATCCGTGTAGCCAAGATGTTCGTAGCGCGCCACATTGTCGCGCATCACCGTCACCAGCGACTCAAACCAGGCCAGTGACGGAAACACCACTGGCCCCAGGTCCGCTGTCCGCAACGTCGCCGTTGCGGACACTTCATCTTTTGCAATTGCCATTGTTCTACCCTCAGGCTGCAACAGCGCCACCCCAGGGGAAGCTCATCGGGATGGTGCAGCGTCCACGGCGGTTGAAGCCAGCGCGGTCGCAGCGTTGCAGATATTCCTCGATGAACACGGTCCACAATTTGCCGAGGCCATCCATACCCCTGTCGATATGTTTCAGCCCGCCACCCAGCAGGATCGCGACAGGCTCGGTCACGGTTGCCTCGCTGAACGCGGTCAGAATGATCTGTTCGCCCAGATCAGCGAAGCGATGCAGTTCTTCCTCGGCCATTTCGCGGTTTGGATGATTGTCGAGGTAATATTTGAATTGCAGCACACCATAGGAAACGTGACGCGCCTCATCCTGCATGCACAGACGGAAAACTTCCTTGTCGGTGGTTGACTTGGCGATCATTTCGCCGGAGCGGAAAATCGATAGCACCAGACCTTCGCCCAGCAGGTTAAGCAGGAACGTGCCCATCACATGGTTGGGTGCGTCCAGAATGGATTTCAGCGCCCATTCGAAGCCAGGCGAAGCATGCAACAGGCCGCCCCCCATCAGGGCGCGCTTGCGGAACACTTCCTGGTGGCGCGCCTCATCCATGATCTGCGTGGCCAGGAAGCTTTTTACTTCCAGAAAATCCTGCGGAATGCGGTACAGCCATTTGGCGGGAAAATCGCCGGCGGCAAATTCAACTTCACTCAGGAATGTCGCCAGCTGACAGGACGCCTTGGCAATGTCTTCCGGCAGATCGCCCAGCTCCTCCCAGGGAATGTCGCGGGTGGCGTTCCATTGCCGGGCCTTGGCCTCCTCATACAAAGGCGAGACATTGTCCGACCACACATCATATTTGTGCATGACGTCATAGCTTTCCAGCACCGGCATCATGTTCTTATAGGGGTCACGGATCGAGCCGCGCGGGGCAAAACTTTTCCAGCTGGTCACCTCTTCGATTTCACCCGAACCCTTGACCCGGTTGACATCGTTATAGGTCAGGCCGCGCGACGAAATTTTCGGCTTCTGGCTACCCCAACCGTTGGCGTCCCCGTTCATCCAGTGCAGTGAATAGCTGCCCTTGCTCAGCCGTTCGAAATTGGTTTGCAGAATTTCGCCCCACACCTGTCCATGCGCCTGAAAATCCTGCTCGTAACGGGATAGCCCCTCCGCATTGCTGGGCGCATCGCCCGGTAACGGCTTCAGTCTGTCTACTGTGACGTCTATACCCATGGAATGATCCTCCGATTATGTCCGCCTGATCACGGATTGCGTCAGGCTTGCCGTGCTGGATACACAAAATTTATCTCTATTGAGCGACAAGTCAATAACTTGTTGATGGCCTTGTCAATAGTTTTTTGTGACTATTGTGTCAATTAATCTCTTGCACTAGATCGACATAGGCTAAATATTGTAGTACACATCAACTCATGAACATACAGACCCCACGCAGACGCATGAACCCGGATGACCGCCGCGCACAATTGCTTGTGTGCGGGGTGCAGGTGTTTGCGCATCTGGGCATAGGCCGCGCCAGCCATGCCGAGGTTGCCCGCGCTGCGGGCGTGTCGGTGGCGACGGTGTTCAACTATTTCCCCAGCCGGGAAAATCTGGTCGAACAGGTTTTAAGCCAGGTGGATGAATTTCTTACCCAAATGACAGCCAATATCGAACTGTCCCACCTGGGTGCCCCCGAAGCTCTGTATAAATTGATGAGCGCCTTTGCCGAAGCGGCCAATACGGATACGGATATGGTCCGGGTCTGGCTGGAATGGAGCACGTCCATCCGCGATGACACCTGGCCGAAATATCTGGAATTTCAGGAACGGATTATTGACCGGCTGCGTCAGATTATCATTGCGGGCAAACATGCCGGCACGGTGGCCGCAGATGTCGATCCCGAAGACGCCGCGCGGATTGTCGTAGGTGACGCGCATATGGTGGCGCTGATGCAGTTTGCGCACCAGCCATCCGCCGACATGGATCGTTTTCTGCGGCACCTGGTGGAAAGCGTGCTGAAAATCCCCAGCATGGATACAGTTCTGAGTTAAGCAGCGCAACGCTGGGCACGCCTGGCATGTTCGTGTTACGCTACCGCCAGCCAAACAATCCACCAGCATTCGCTATCCCGCATCGCTACAGCTTCCCCCTTCGCCTTCGGCTATGGGGGACAGATGATGAGGAACAAAAGAAAGGCTTCGGCTGACAAGGGAAGGTAACTGCATGACCTATGGCGTGGGACTGGGTGTTGCCAATTTTCCGTTTGCCGATGCGGACGGCTTCTGGCGCTGGGTCGCCCTGTGCGAAGAGGGCGGCGTCGATTCGATCTGGCAATCGGACCGTATCGTTTCCAAAGACCCGCATCTGGAATGTATGAGCGTGATGGCCGCCCTCGCGGGGGCCACCAGACGGCTCAAATTCGGCATGAATGTCGCCTCCGCCGGGCTGCGCGATCCGCTATTGCTGGCCAAGCAGTGCGCCACCATTGATGTGCTCAGCAATGGCCGTCTGCTGCCCGCTTTTGGCGTCGGCAGCGCCATCGGCCCGGAATGGGAGGCCACGGGCCGCACCACCAAACGCCGTGGCGTACGCACCGATGAATGCCTGACGCTTATCTCGCGGCTGTGGAAAGAAGACAGCGTGACCTTTAACGGCGAGTTTTTTCAGTACACGGATGTTTCCATTTCGCCGCGTCCGGTGCAGCCGGATATTCCCCTTTGGGTGGGCGGATCGGCCGAGGGCGCTATCCGGCGTACGGCCACGCTGGGCACCGGATGGCAGGCGGGCCTCGAAACACCCGCCCAGGTCGCCCCGGTTATTGCAGGCATAAAACAGGCGCTGACCCAGACCGGACGCAAGATTGACGAAGACCATTATGGCGCAGGCTTCGCTTTCCGCTTCGGCACATGGGACGACGCCCCGGTGGCGCGCAATATGGCGGTGCTGGCCAGGCGGGTAAAGGACGATCCGCGCGGCTATTATGCGGTTGGCGGCGCCGACGAAATCCTGGCGCGGCTGCGCGAATTCGTGGCCGCCGGGGCGCATAAATTCATTTTGCGGCCGATTGCGGGTGATGCCGATGAAATGGTGGAACAAACCCGCCTGCTGATCCGCGATGTGATCCCCCAGGTCGCCGCGATGAATCTGCGCCAGGGTTGATAGTGGATTAAAGCACCTCCTCCTTGCGGGGGAGGCCGGGGTGAGGATCAGGCAGGAGAGTCAGTGGTTCATTGATTTACAAAAACTCCGGACGCTTCAATCAAAACAGAAAATGCTCTGTAGCACTTTGTTTTCTGATCGAATCGCAACACCAGAGCCGTCATTGCGAGCGAAGCGTGGCAATGACGATGTTGTTTCAATCTGTTCACAAAACGCTCTAATTACATTCTGTGAAATTGATGTTTCCTGCACTTGCAAAAAAGCCCGGAACGAAACGCTCCGGGCTTTTTTGTTGGGACCGTTTGTGACGCCGTTAGAAAGCGTAGGCGATGTTGACCGAGGCGAAGTCCCGATCATCAAGCGGCGCATCGGGGCCGAAATTGGCGGTCCAGCTGACCGAACCCGTCCAGCGCGACTGATAGTTCGCCGCCAGAGACAGACCAATCGCCTTGCGTTCGGCCATGTAGTTGCCGAGTGGCGAAGGTGTGCGCCCGC
>DAIOWE010000076.1:0-12863 GCA_036758605.1 Pseudomonadota bacterium
GAGCTGGCCGTGCGGGCCTCAATCTGATGCAGCCATTGGCGTTTCTGATTGAGAATATAAATCGCTACATCACCCGGAACATATACATCCAGTACGGGGGTATGGCGGCGCATGCATTCCTCTTCGATGCCGCGCAGCACACGCAGCGCCAATGAGTCGACCGAACGCACCAGGCCGGTGCCATGACAATTTGCACAGGGGCGCGTTGTGGTTTCCACCACGCCCTGGCGCAGCCTTTGACGCGACATTTCCAGCAACCCAAACGGGCTGATGCGCCCGATCTGGATATTGGCGCGGTCTGTGGCCAGGCAATCCTTTATTTTGCGCTCAACCGCCTTGTTGTTGCGCATATTTTCCATGTCGATAAAATCGATCACGATCAGCCCGGCCAGATCGCGCAGACGCAATTGCCGCGCCACTTCCTCGGCAGCCTCCAGGTTTGTTCTTAAAGCGGTCGCTTCGATATTGGCTTCACGGGTTGATTTGCCGGAATTCACGTCGATTGAAACCAGCGCCTCGGTTGGGTTGATGACGATATAACCACCGGATTTCAGCCGGACCGTCGGATCAAACATCGAATCCAGTTGCGCTTCCACCTGATAACGCTGGAACAGCGGTACCGGCTCGCGATAGAGTTGCACCCGCCTGGCATGGCTTGGCATCAGCATCCGCATGAAATCTTTGGCTTCGCGGTAACTGGCCTCGCCTTCGACCTGAATGATTTCGATATCCTTGTCGTACAGATCGCGCACGGCGCGCTTGACGATGCTGCCCTCCTCGTTGATCAGGCAGGGGGCTGTTGAACGCAGAGTCAACTCACGGATCGTTTCCCATTGCCGCAACAGATAATCGAAGTCGCGCTTGATTTCCGCTTTGGTCCGGTTCGCCCCGGCGGTGCGGATGATCAGGCCCATTCCTTCCGGCACCTCCAGTTCCGCCGCGACGGTCTTTAACCGCTTACGGTCCACCGCATTGGTGATTTTACGCGAAATCCCGCCACCGCGCGCCGTATTGGGCATCAATACGCAATACCGGCCCGGAATTGACAGATAGGTGGTGAGCGCAGCACCTTTTGAGCCACGCTCATCTTTCAGAATCTGCACCAGCATAATCTGACGTTTCTTGATGACTTCCTGAATCTTGTATTGCCGCCTGCGCGCACGCGGGCGTGATACTTCGTCGAGCGCGTCTTCGCCGCCTACGGACTCGATGCGCTTGCTGGGGCCTTCTTCCCAATCACCTTCCTGACGCGCTTCGGCCGCGCCATCCGCCCGTTCATTGCGCCGCCGCCGACCGGAACGCCGGACACGTTGTGGCGTGCCGGTTTGTTCTTCAACCGGTTGATCGCCCGCGAAGGATTGCCCGGAGTCCAATTGCCCAGCCTCGGATTGCATTGTCCCGCTATCCGTGGCGGCAGGAATTTCAACCTCGGGAGAATGCGTATCAGGTGCGTCGCCGGTCGCATGAACAGTCTGAACGCCCTCAATTTGATGCGGCGCATCTGATGTTTCTACCGCTATCTCGCCTGGGTCTTCCAGGGGGCCGGAGCTGATGGCGTCCCGCTCGTTCGCGGCCATCAACATTGAACCCGAACCAGGACCGGAAGCTTCGCCATCCATGTCCGGATTATCAGACGCGCCTTCATCCACATCGGAGGCATCGTCTGTGTCGCGATCATCCGCCTCAAAATCATCCGAATCGCTTATTTCAACTTTGAAATCAACGTCTTCATCCGCTTCTTCGGCCCGCTGTTCTTCCGCCGCATCCGCTTCCAGCAGGGCCTGCCGGTCGGCCACGGGAATCTGGTAATAATCCGGATGGATTTCGCTGAAGGCCAGAAACCCATGCCGGTTTCCGCCATAATCAACGAAGGCCGCCTGCAAGGAAGGTTCGATCCGGGTAACTTTCGCGAGGTAGATATTTCCGATCAGCTGTTTGCGAGCGGCGGATTCAAAGTCAAAATCCTCAAGCCTGGTACCCTGCACGACGACGACCCGGGTTTCTTCCGGGTGTGTCGCGTCTACTAGCATTTTCTTGGTCATAAAATTTATCTCCAAGCCATCGGGCGCAAAGGCGCTCCATCCTGCGGGCGCTGGCCAGTATGGCTAATGTTTGGAAGCGGCCGGCGGGGGCGCGGCTCATCCGCTCCCCTCCAGACACAGTAAAGAGCCTGCGATCCGCCAGCCGGTATCGGCTGACGCGCATTACCCGCCACGATTGGCTGGACCGGCTTTTACTGGCTTTGCTTCCGGGTTTCATTTCTCATCGGGCCAGCCATGGGCCGCCCGCCATAATTATTCGCAATAGCTATTGCACAACAAGCACTTAGGTTTCCCTGTATGGCTCTCAGCGCACTGCCGGTTTCGTCGATTTCGATTCTCAAAAACGGGCGCTACCGCTTCACCTTAAACACCTGACTGGCAGAGAGCAAGAGAACATGCAGTTCGCAGGACAACAGTTAAAATCAAGAAAAAGCTCAGGATTCTTGATATTTTAAACGCCTGCAAGGAAACTGCATCTTCAACTGATTCGAAGGCATGCGCCATTGAGTTCACCAGAAGGCAAAAATAACAGCTATTGGATGAGGCCGCTGATCCTTGCATCACCCTGGTTGATTCTATGGGCGGCTGGTCTGTGCCTGCTTTTGAATAGCAGCGTCATGGCTGGAGAAAGCATTCAGAGACTACGGCTTGATGAGAGCTCCACGAAGACGCGCATAATTCTGGATCTTTCGGACAGGCTTCCCTATTCGTTTTTTACACTCGCCGATCCGTACCGGGTCGTGATCGATCTGCCTGAGGTCGAATGGTCCGCCAAGACCCGCAGCGCCAATTCAAATGCCGGTCTCGTATCCGGCTATCGTTTCGGGCTGTTTCAACCGGGCAATTCGCGTTTCGTTCTGGATTTGCAGCAGCCTGCAAAAATTACAAACGCCTTTTATCAGGAAGTGGCGAAGGGCGCGGGCGGGGCCAAATCGCGCAGCAATCAATTGGTCATTGATCTGGTGCAAACGGATCGTGATGGTTTTTTGAAAACGGCTGGTTTCAAAGGCCGAACCACCCCATCCCTTGCCACAAAACCGCCCGCTGCACAGTCATTGCCGACGCCATCCGTGCCGGCGGCTAAACCGCCTCTGCCGGCTTCCTTGCCGAAGGCGCCGCAGGCAGCCCCTGAAACCAATATTGCCGCATTGCTTCCTACGCCAAATCCCCGCCGCTTACATGCGCCGGTGATAGAGGGTGCCGCACCGGTCCCCCCCGCAGCAACCCCCCTGTCTCCTGTAAAACGATCTGAAAAACCTCCGCGCATCATTGTGATTGATGCGGGGCATGGCGGGGTTGACCCCGGTGCGATTACAGCCAACGGCGTTTATGAAAAAACCATCGTGCTGGATACCGCCCGGCGTTTGCAGGCACTGTTAAGCCGTGACAGGCGCTATAAAGTGGTGATGACGCGCGACAGCGATGTGTTTGTGCGGCTGGGTGACAGGGTGCAGATTGCCCGTAATGCAGAAGCCGACCTGTTCGTCTCTATCCACGCGGATGCCCTGGTCACCCGCAAGGTGCGCGGCGCATCGGTGTACACCCTTTCCGAGCAGGCGTCCGACAAGGAGGCCGAATTACTGGCGGCAAAGGAAAATAATTCCGACATGATCGCCGGTATCGGTATTGGTGACGAAACCGATGAACTGGTAAAATCCATTCTTATCGATCTGGCGCAACGCGAAACCACAAATAAATCCGTGCATTTTGCCAAACTATTGTTGCCGGAACTCAGCGAGGCCGGCGCCCTGCTGAAAAATTCGCATCGCTATGCCGGTTTCAGGGTTCTGAAGGCCCCCGACGTACCCTCGGTTCTGGTGGAACTGGGATTGCTGTCAAACAATACAGACGCAAGGGTTCTGACCTCAAAATCCGGACGTCAACGGCTTGCCGAGGCATTGAAACAGGCGATCGAAACCTATTTCCGTAATCACGAGACCTGACATTATTTCCTCAGACGGGACCGGGTTGCAGTCCGGCCTGAGGAAATGGCCAATATGCGCTACTCGCTGGCGGCGGCGCGGGCGCCTTCACTATCGGTTTCCGGCCCCGCCAGAATCAAACCGGAGATCAACCCGGCCTTGCCACGGATGGCTGCTTCTATTTCATCGGCCATATGCGGGTTTTCGAGCAGGAATTTACGGGCGTTTTCGCGCCCCTGTCCAATGCGCGTCCCGTTATACGAGAACCAGGAGCCGGATTTTTCGACCACATTGCCGGTAACGCCAAGATCAATCAGTTCGCCAACCTTGGAAATACCCTCGCCGTACAGAATATCGAATTCGACCTGTTTGAAGGGCGGCGCGACCTTGTTCTTGACCACTTTGACGCGGGTCTGGTTGCCAATCACTTCTTCGCGATCCTTGATGGCGCCGATGCGGCGGATATCCAGCCGGACCGAGGCATAAAATTTAAGGGCGTTGCCGCCGGACGTGGTTTCCGGGCTGCCGAACATGACGCCGATTTTCATGCGAATCTGATTGATGAAAATGATCATGCAGTTGGATTTTGAAATGGACCCGGTCAGCTTGCGCAGCGCCTGGCTCATCAGGCGCGCCTGGAGACCGACATGGGCATCGCCCATGTCGCCTTCCAGTTCGGCGCGCGGCGTAAGGGCCGCAACCGAATCGATCACCACCACATCCACGGCCCCTGAACGCACCAGCGTATCAGCAATTTCCAGAGCCTGTTCGCCTGCATCAGGCTGCGAAATCAGCAATTCATCAAGATTGACGCCCAGCTTGCGCGCATAGGCCGGGTCAAGCGCATGTTCGGCGTCAACAAAGGCGCAAATACCGCCCTTCTTCTGCGCCTCGGCAATAACATGCAGGGTCAGGGTCGTTTTGCCGGAAGATTCCGGCCCATAAATTTCAATCACCCGGCCGCGCGGCAGGCCGCCAATGCCAAGGGCAATGTCCAGTCCCAGCGAACCGGTTGAAATGGAAGCAATGGGCGCAATGGCTTCCGCCCCGCCCAGCTTCATGACCGAACCCTTGCCGAAGGCCCGCTCAATCTGACCGAGCGCCGCATCCAGGGCCTTACGCTTATCCATTTTATCCTCACCAACGACACGAAGCGGGCTTGCAGACATGAGTGTCTCTCCTTGTTATTTCACACACGGCGGCCCCGTACAACCGAACAGCATAAGGGGCCCTGTTCATGTACGCAGTTTGTTCTCAATGCGGAGATTCTGTCAAGCATATATTTTTATTTGATTTTACAGATTTGTTCGAAATATGTTCTTTGAGGAAAAAGCGCGGAATTGCTTAATTATTGCCCATGACTTCCTTCACGCGCGAGGCGAGCTGGCGCAGGGTGAAGGGCTTTGGCAGGAAGGCGAAATCACCCAGAGGCTCATCATTGTTCCGGAACGCATCCTCGGCATAGCCGGAGATGAAGATCACGCGGGTCTTTGGGGCCAGCGCACGAATCTCCTTCAGCAAAGACGCCCCATCCATATTCGGCATCATCACATCGGAAATCATCAGATCAATGCACCCCACATTGGCGCGCATCAGTTCCAGCGCCATTTCGCCACTGCTGGCTTCCAGCACTGTATAGCCCTTGCCCGCCAGCGCCCTTGAAACGAAGGCGCGCACCGGCTCTTCATCCTCGACCAGCAGGATCAGGCCCTTTCCGGTCAGGTCCACCGGCTCGCTATCGGCAATAGACGTAGCAACCGCATCGGTTTCATCTTCATCAAAACGCGGCAGATAAATTTTGAACACCGCTCCATGCCCCGGCTCGCTTATGACATAAATATTGCCGCCCTGCTGTTTGATAATGCCATAAGCAGTGGACAGGCCGAGTCCCGTCCCCTTGCCCACTTCCTTGGTGGTAAAAAACGGTTCAAATATCTTGCCCACGATTTCCTTGGGAATGCCGGGGCCATTATCTGCAACCTCGATCAGCACACAATCACCCGGAGGCATCCAGGCATGATCCAGCGCGCGCGCCTCGCTGGCGGAAACATTTTCCGTTCGTATACGAATGGCCCCGCCATTTGGCCCCATGGCGTCGCGGGCATTTACCGCCAGATTGATAATAACATTCTCCAATTGCCCCTGATCGACCTTGATCATGCCAAGATTGCGGCCATGGGTCATTGTCAATTCAACCCTGTCGCCCAGCAGGCGGCGCAACAGATTGTTCAGTTCCGCAAGCATATCAGTCAGGGAAACCACTTTTGGTTTCAGGGTTTGCTGACGCGAAAAAGCCAGAAGCTGACGCACAAGATTGGCTGCGCGGCTGGCATTCTGTTTGATCTGGTGAATATCGCTAAAGGATGGATCACCCGCATGGTGGCGGCCAAGCAGCAGATCGCTATACCCGATGATGGCGGTCAGAAGATTATTAAAGTCATGCGCGATACCGCCCGCCAACTGCCCCACCGCCTGCATTTTTTGCGACTGGGCAAATTGCAGTTCCAGATTTTTCTGTTCGGTAATATCAACCAGATACAGCACAACAGAGGCTGTGTCCGCCTCAAGCAAGCGGGTTACATAAAGTTGCGCCGAACGGATATTTTCACCGCTGCCAATCTGAATTTCGATATGGTTCTCCTGCCTGTTCTGCAGCAGCGCTCCGGCAATCTTGCGGCGCACATCATTGCGATAGTCCTGGGCCACCAGATCAACAAAATTTCCGCCACGGGATGCGCTTTCATGAAAGCGCTGGCGGAACGACATATTCACTTCCAGTATTTTTGCATCGGGATCCACAATCAGGATGCCAACCGGCGCAATATCAAACAAATGCAAAAAACGGGACTCGTCTTCCTCATGCGAAATCATATCAGTGGCAGCTTCATCACGCAGGTCGCGAATGACGAGTTGCACGTCGTTATCGCCGTTATTTTCCCCCTGGCTGACAAGATAAGTAATTGAAACCGGAATACGCACGCCTTCCGCACCCAGTAATATTGCCCGGTCAAATCTGATTGATGGCGCAGGAAAAGTCTCGCCAGAGGACCACAGGGACAAAGGCCCGTCAATCAGATCACGTATGTTACGCCCCTGCGCCATCAGGCTGAGAGGATCCGTACCAATCCAGCCGGCAAACCGGGGATTGGCGGCAAGCAGGCGCCCATCCCGCTTTATCGCCGCCAAACCAACAGGCGCATTCACGACAATACCAAACAGCATATCCTTGATTTTCTGGATTGCCGCCATATCAACATTTACAGACGCGGATTCGATCCGCCGCAATGTCCAGACAGACACGCCTTTCATGTTCTGTATGGGAGCGACGCGCACGTCAAACCGCAACCTTGCGCCCTGCGGATCAGAAAATTTAAGCTCTTCCTGAGCGAGCTGTCCATCGCGCGCTGCTTTTTGCAACCGGTACAGACGGTCCGCCTGCGCATCCACGCCATGCAATAACGAAGCAATGCCCGGTATGGGAAAAGCGTCTTTTGGCAATCCGGCCAAAACAAAATAGGCGGTATTCGCGTAATATACCTGCCCGGAATCGTTACCAATCAGAATCGGATCAGCAGCGTTTTCCACGACCGCAATCAGCGCCTCAACGCCAAGCCCCGCTGCGCCCAGCCCATGATATTTTGATCCCCCGCGCGGTCGCACCACGCCAATAAGGCCGCGCAATAACCCTGCCATAGCCCCTCTCGCCCTCTGTTACCTACAATAGCTGAACCAGCACATTATAAACGCGCAGACTGTCTCTTCCTGTTTTTGATCCCCATGACAAAGCTGATCACCTCGGCCACAGCCTTATAATTATCCGGGGAAATTTCCCGGTCAATCTCGGCCGAGGCATATAATGCCCGGGCCAGCAGCGGATTTTCAACAACCGGAACCTTGTTTTCTTCTGCAACGGCACGAATGCGCAGCGCAACATTATCCAGACCCTTGGCGACGCAAACCGGCGCCGCCATCTTCTGGTGCTCATATTTAAGCGCCACAGCATAGTGAGTCGGGTTGACGATGACCACTGTCGCCTCCGGCACCGCCGCCATCATTCTATTACGTGACCGCTCGGCCCGGATCTGACGCAGCCGCGCCTTGACCATCGGATCGCCGTCACTTTGCTTATGCTCGTCCCTTACTTCCTGGCGCGTCATCCGCTGCTTCTTCATGAATTCGAAGCGCTGAAAAACAAAATCGGCCCCACCCAGCAAGGCCATAACCGCCGCTACCGCACCAAACATCTTCAGCACAATTGATTGCAGATAGGCCGCAGTCGCCATCTGATCAACCTGCATCAATGTGTCAAGGCGATCGCGGTCCGGCCACACGACATAGATGACAATGGCGCCGACAATAATCAGTTTGAATATATTCTTTCCAAGCTCCGCAGCAGACTGCAGCGAGAATATCCGCTTCAACCCCTTCATGGGCGACAGCTTGCCAAAGCTTGGCTTGATCTTTTCGAGCGCCCAGACCGGGCGCTGCTGCATCAGGGTGCCGGCCGCAGCGGCAATCATCAAAACCAGCAGCGGAAGGAGTAAGGCGCCAAGGGTCTGCTCCGCCGCCTCACGCCAGATCTGCAATACCTGGCCACTATCCATGCGGAATGCATAACCCTGTTCCAGATATTTCTGCATATCCCTGTACAGCGAACCGGCGAGCGAACTGCCATACATCCCAATCATAATGGCGCCGCCGCCCAGCATAAAGAAATGCTTCAGTTCCTGGCTGCGGGGCACATCACCTTTTTCCAGCGCGTCATCCAGCCGCTTCTGGGAAGGCTCTTCTGTTTTTTCTGAATCGTCCTGATCAGCCATCAATCATAAATCTCATGGCGCGTTCAGGAACGGTGACATCCCGGCTTCAAAATGATCCAGAAACCACATCATTGTGCTGGATAGCACAGCAGCTAAAATAGTGAAGCCAAGCATAATTTGCGCGGGCGCGGCGATAAAAAAAACCTGAAGTTGCGGCATCAAACGGGCAATCAGCCCCAAGCCCACATTGAATATCAGACCGAATACCAGAAACGGGCTGGCAAGCTGGATGCCCATCGCAAAAGATTTGGCGGTGGTTGCAATGGCAAGCTCACTGAATTGCGCAACGGGCGGCAGATTGCCCGGTGTGAAAATACTGTAACTATCCACCATCGCCCGTAACAGAAGATGGTGCATATTGGTGGCGAAGATCAGATTGACGCCGATCAGGGTCAAAAATGTCGCCACGATGGCAGACTGACTCTGCTGGGCTGGATCAAACCCCTGCGCGGCGGCCAGCCCCGTTTGAAAGGCGATTACCGTCCCCCCGACATGCAGCGCGCTTAACAGCAGACGCGCCATGCCGCCGATAAACACCCCGGTCATCGCTTCCGTGCCAACGGCAAACGCAAGCCCCACAGCGACAGGAGGCATCACGGGCAATGTCGCCCCAACAAGCGGATAAATGACAGCGCTAATGGCGACCGCAAGCCCAAGCCTGATCCAGGGCGAGACCGCCATTTCACCAAACCCCGGCATCAGCATCACCATGCCGCCAACCCTGGCAAAGACCAGCATGAAAGCAAAAGTCTGCGCGGGAATTAATTCACCCAGCATGTCCAGGCCTTATGTATTGGTGACATCTATAAATTTGCGATCCTTTCCGCAATCCGGACCATTAGATCGTCCATCACGCGGCCCATAAACGGCATGAACAGAAGAAGCGATGCAAAAATCGCTATGAGCTTCGGCACAAAGGTCAGTGTCATTTCCTGAATTTGCGTCAGGGCCTGAAACAAGGCGATGATCAGGCCGACGACCAGACCAACCATCATCACGGGCGTTGACACCTGCAACATGGCAATAATGGCTTCGCGGGCGATGTCCAGAACATCATTGGATTCCATCGGTTCATTGCCTTCTGCAAATAAAATTAACGATAAAATTCAGGTGTAAAAAAAACGAAGACCCGCTAGATCGGCATCCGCATGATTTCCTGATAGGCCTGAATTACGCGGTCCCGCACAGCAACCACTGTCTGCAATGTCATTTCCGCATCATTGATAGCCGTAACCAGATCAACCACATCGGTCTTTCCGCTTATCGCATTTAACGACGCGGTTTCAGACGTCCTTGTGGTGTTGACGGCGTCGCCAATGGAATCTTTCACAAGATCGGCAAAGCTTGGCCCGGTGTTTGTGGCGCCAGCGGAACCCGCGTCTGTTACGCCTTCCAGAATGCGGCTTGCCGTCTGGGCATAGGCGTTTGCTGCGCCCGCTGCGTTGGTTACGTTGACAGCCATCGGAAATTATTCCTTCTATGAACGGTTAGCGGTTATTCAGCAGATCGATTGTGCGCACCATCATATTCTGCGAGGCCTTGACGGCCGCCAGATTGGCTTCGTAACTGCGCTGTGCCTGTTGCATATCCATGGTTTCAATCAGGGAATTGACGTTGGGTATTTTCACATAACCACTGCCGTCAGCCGCTGGATGGGATGGATCATATACCGTTTCAAATTCAGCCTTATCGTTTTCGACGCCTTTTACCTTTACCAGTTTCGCACCGCTTGCTCTGTCTATCTCGTTGGCAAAACTCACCACACGCCGGCGATAGGGTTCACCATCAGGCCCCCTTGCCGTGGATTGCGCATTGGCGATATTTTCCGCGATAATCCGCATCCGCGTTCCCTGACTGTTCATGCCGGAAATCGAGGTTTTGATTGCTGATTTAAGATCCATCTGCCTGTTCCTTCTTAAACTGTTTGCCGTGAATTAATTACGGCCGCCAAGCGCAAGTTTCAGAAGTTGCGCCTGTTTGCGGTAGATGCTGGTTGCTGTTTCATATTCCATCTGGGTTTCGCCAAGCTTGACCATTTGCTCCTCGATTGAAACAGAATTTCCCGAAGGATTGACTTCTTCCGTGGCAACCTTTTCAGGTTTGAAATTGAAGCGCTGGGCATCCGCAGCGCCCTTCAAATGTAGCGGATTTGTCATGGCTATTTGCGATGTTGAGCCACGCTTCAACAGTTTGTGAAAATCCACCGGCTTCAGATCACGGGCCTGATAGCCCGGCGTGTCCGCATTGGCGATGTTTTCCGAAAGCAGTTTCTGCCGTTCGGATAACCATTCCATTCTGGCCCGAAGTGCCGCAAACAGGGGGGCGCCCTTAGCTTCCATTTGAATCCCAGTGCATCATGCGATGCATCCAATGCGGTTATAAAACCACCAACCCCGGCATTTTCCATCTTTGCGCTTAAGAAAACTTTAATGGACCGCCCAGCCTGAAATTTAATTTTTAACCCGGCGTTAAGCATAAACCGGCACATTCCGTTTCAGGAACAATGCGTGCGCGCATCTTTAAGGATATCAGCGCTTGGAAATGATGGAATATCTGCGCTTCGGCCTGGCGTTAATATTTGTGCTTGGACTGATTGGCGCCTGCTCCTGGTTTGGCAAGCGCATGGGGCTAACGCCCCGCATCACGGGCGCCGCCGGGCAGAGCCGCCTGTCGGTCACGGAGGTGCAATCCGTGGATGCCAAACGCAAGCTGGTGCTGATCCGCCGCGACAATGTTGAACATCTGATCATGCTGAATGGTGAGCGCGACCTGCTCATAGAAAGCGGCATCGAGGCCAGCGTGGATATTCGGGATAAGGTCACGCCAACGCCACGCGGAACGGCAAGCCTGTCCCGCATACTGCCCTTCAGCGGAAAGTTCCCACATGCGTAAGAGCAGCCGTCATTTTATGCTGCTGACGCGCCCATTGTTCATTGCGTGTTTGCTGGCTGTGTTATTTATGAGCCTGGCGCCGGCAGGCGCCCAGTCGATTTCCATTGATCTGGGCGGCGTTGCGGGCGCCGCCGCAGGCGCAGATGAGGATGCGCCCCTGGGCGGGGCAAATTCAGTAACCGGACGCATCCTTCAACTGATCGCCGTCATCAGCGTCCTTAGCATTGCCCCGGGCATTCTGGTCACTGTGACATCATTTACCCGCATCGTGGTTGTTCTATCACTAATGCGCAGCGCCATCGGCACGCAAACATCACCACCAAATACGGTGATGATATCGCTGGCGCTGTTTTTGTCAGCATTTGTAATGGCCCCGACCTTTCAGAAATCCTACGAAGACGGCATCCTGCCCCTGATGGAAGAGCGCATTGAGGCCCCCGTCGCATTTGAACGCACCGTCGCCCCGTTGCGCATGTTTATGCTAGGCCAGGTGCGCGAGGCGGATTTGCGGCTGTTTCTGGGGCTTTCCAAATCGGAACAGCCTGCTACCCCGGAAGCGACCCCCCTTCAGGCCCTGATCCCCGCATTCATCATTTCGGAATTAAAGCGCGCCTTTGAAATCGGCTTTCTGCTGTTCATCCCGTTCATCGTCATCGACATGGTGGTGTCGTCCGTCTTGATGTCGATGGGCATGATGATGCTGCCGCCCATCATGATCTCACTGCCCTTCAAGCTGATATTTTTCGTGCTTGTCGACGGCTGGGGACTGGTCACCAGCAGCCTGGTGCGCAGTTTTGAACCTTAGTGAAATATCCTTCGTGAATTTTCGCGGTAGTACAGGAAAAGCCAATTTTGTCTGCTTGATTACCAGACGGTTTTTTACGTAGAGCCGGAGGGCGGAAAACGGAGGGCGGAGAGCGGAGGGTGTTCTGCTGATGTTCCGCATGCACTTTCTCCCTCATCCCCTGAAGGTGCAGGTGCATCAGGTGATGACCAACAATGGCGTCAGCTTCCGTTCGGAATCAACGGCAAGACACCAATATCACGTCTTCCCGTGAACAACCTGTTGAGACATGACAGCTAGGGTGAATCGCCACACCCGCCGCGTTATTGTGGATGACAGCCGGACGCGATGCGGTTGCGGTCCGCCGTCACCATCATCTCGATCAGGCCATCCAGCTTTACTT
>DAIOWE010000077.1:0-1329 GCA_036758605.1 Pseudomonadota bacterium
GGCCCGGTCACCTATCTGGGCATTGGCGGGCATGATTTCCCCAACTTCCTGACCCTGGTCGGCCCGCATAATGGCGCGACTTTCTGCAATATCCCGCGCTGCATTGAACAGAATGTGGAATGGGTGTCAGACCTGATGAAATATATGCGCGACAAAAAACTGACGCGCGTCGAGCCAACGGTAAAAGCCGAAAACGAGTGGACGGAGCATGTGGCCGAATCCGCGCAGAATTCGCTTTTCACCAAGACCGATAGCTGGTTCATGGGTGTCAACATCAATATGCCGGAGAAAAAGCGCACCTTCCTGCTCTATGCGGGTGGCGCCCCGGCCTATAAGGCCAAATGCGACGAAGTCGCGGCCCATGATTATGAAGGCTTCGCGTTGAAATAACAGCCTTCCCACGGCCCCGGTAGGTTGATCAGCAGATCACCCACCGGGGCCGTATCCTTTTATTAACCTATCCAGATAATCTTTTCTCACATCGTCCGCCGGTCTGGCTGTGGCCCGTACCCGCGTTGATGGTTTATGTGTTGACCAATTTTCTAACGGCACATAAAATCAAATTATATTTCACTGACCAGACGCGCCTTTAGAAAGATTGCACATGACCGTGGCTGTCGAAACGCTCAAGGCGCTTCCGCTTTTTTCGAATCTGGGCAAGGAAGAAGGCGCGCTGCTGATTCGCAACAGCCGGATCGGCCAATGCAGGCGCGGCAGATTTCTTTTCATGCATGGCGACGCCATCACGCATTTTTACGTGATCTGCCGGGGCAGTGTGCAGGTCTTCCGCGAAACGCCGGACGGGCATGAGGTGACGAGCAATATTCTGATTGCCGGGGATAGCGTCAACGCAGACGAAATCGTATCGGGTCAGACTATTCATCTCTCAAATGCGCGCGCCGTGGACGACGTGTCCATGCTGGAAATCCCCATCACATGGCTGCGCGAACATCTGAAGGATCTTGGCAATTTGGCCGCGCATCTGATGATGGACCTGTCAGACCGGCTGCGCAGCGCCGAAATGGAGGCAGAGCACCTGACCACCATGTCTGCGGCGCAGATCGTGGCCTGCTATCTGCAAAAGATATGTGTACTGTATAATTTTGATCCGCATGGGTTCGAACTGCCCTACACCAAGACGCTTATCGCGTCGCGGTTGCGCATGGAGCTGGAAACTTTCTCGCGCACATTGCAAAAAATAAAAGATCAGGGCGTTATTGTCACGGGCGCCCATGTTTCGTTCACCAATGTGCGCAAGGCCAAGCATTTCGCCTGTGGTGAATGCTCGATATCGGAAGAATGCACGACGCATCAGATTTTGCATGCGAA
>DAIOWE010000077.1:1429-12227 GCA_036758605.1 Pseudomonadota bacterium
GCGTAATAGGGTTCATCGCCCACCAGAACGACAATCCTGTGGCCCATCGCGGCTGCTTTCGCCAGCGACAGTTCCATCAGGCGCAGGGCAATGCCCCGGCCCCGCTGATCGGGGTCCACGGCAAGCGGGCCCAGCAACAGGGCAGGCGTGCGCGCATCACCAATTTCGACCGGCCAATAGCGCAGCGCGCCGCGCATGACGCCATCTTCCCAGGCCACCAGCGAC
Organism: Pseudomonadota bacterium; assembly: GCA_036758605.1. Classification (GTDB taxonomy): domain Bacteria; phylum Pseudomonadota; class Alphaproteobacteria; order UBA11222; family UBA11222; genus UBA11222. Next base: position 1,655 of record DAIOWE010000077.1, read on the forward strand.
AGTTCAGGAATGAAATCCGTCCCTTCACGCAGCCGGTACGCGGTCTTGGCAAAGCGCCCGGGCCCAAAGGCCCTGTCCAGCAAATGTTCAATCTGGCCCGTATCCACGGGCTGCTCGCAGCAATAATCGATCATGATAAAACTCCCCGGCGAAGGTGTATGAAAACACTTCAGCGCGCTACCGCGCCTTCCGCTTTGAATGTCCATTGGCAGATGGACGGGGGAGGGTGTGGCGCGCGCCTAACGTCGCGCCCGGGTTTCGAGCGCGGTGAGCGTTCTTCGTCGTGAGGACAGAAAAATCATATTCACCACAGCACCATCAGTTACAGAGACCGGCGTATAATACCCTTTTCCCCTAACGTCCAGTCTATTTATTGGCTGGCATGGTTAATTCCGGATGGTTTGCCAGCAACTGGGTGCGGACCGTGCGCCAATACAGCGCCGAACGGTTCTGGTCATAACGTTCGCCCGGCCGGATTGCCAGGTGATAGGCCGATAATGCAGGATCTTTTTGTTCTGCGACCAGATGATCAAGCTGGCTGATATTACAGCCATCCAGGGCTATGGGTGCGGAACCATTGCGCACCACGCCGCCGGGTGCCAGATGCACGCACACCGTCCCGGCCTTGCGCGCCAGACGCAAATGTTTCTGGTCCAATGACCGCAAACCGGCATCATCAAGGGGTATGTCTTTGACACTTGCGGCGGTTTCGGCATATGCCAGGGATGGGCCAAGCAGCATGACGAAAGCAAGCCCTGCCGCTATAGTCAATTGCCGGAGCTTCATGGATATCATCCTTTGCGTTTTTATGAATAGGGCCTGCACATTCCAACCTGGATATGGGGCGAAACTGAGGCAAATTCCACAATAATAATAAAGCGACCCAATCACAGCCATGCGGCCAGATAGCACAACTGCCCCACAAAACCCCGCCGGTACGCCTTCCCTGAAGCCCCCCGTTTCCGCGCGGTTCTGGTATCTGGCGGGCATGTGCCCGTATTTCTGCGCCATAGGGGTGCAGAATGTGGTGTTCGTCTGGCTGATGACACAGGTATTGCATGCCAGCCCATGGCAGGTTGGTTTGTCCCAGATGCTGACCATGCTGCCCATGCTGACAATTATTTTATTGGGTGGCGTGGCCGCAGACCGGCACGAGCTGCGGACCTATCTGATTATTTTGCAGGTGGTCATGGCGTTACTGCCGCTTTCACTGGCGGGCGGTATCGGGCTTGGCTATCTCAGCTATTGGGGACTGGTGTTTATCAGCGTTTCAATTGGCGTTATCGGGGCGTTTGTCGTGCCGGCGCGCGATGCAATGCTGAGCCTGGTGGATGACGGGGAAATTCAGCATACCATAACCGCCATGACGGGCCTGCAATTTGCCAGTCAGATTGCCGGTCTCCTGCTGGGCGGGTGCGCAAGCTGGCTGGCGGGGCAGGTGGGTGCGGGCGCCTCCGATCCCGCCGGGGCGCTTGGACTGCTGGTGTTGCAGGGCGCGCTAATATTTATCTCTGCATTTTTCAGCAGCAAATTACCGGTAGCCAAACCACAATTGCCAGTGGGGGGCGGGGCGCTGGTCAATATTGCCGAAGGCTTTGGCGCAGCGATGCGCAATGCAACCATCCGGCCCATACTGCTGTTTATGTTCTGTATCGGGACATTATTCACGGGCGTGTTTCTGGTGCAGATTCCGCTGATGGTGCGCGATGTGTACCGGGGCAGTTCTGCGGAACTGGCGGCGCTGAATATCAGTTTTATGGTTGGTACAACCCTGATGGTGCTGGTCCTGCGCCGCATGCATCCGGTGCGCCGTCAGGGGCGTACGATGCTGCTGGCCAGTTGCGTAAGCTGCGGTGTGATTGGTTTGATATCGCTGGCGCCGTCATTGCCTTTTATGTGTGGGCTGGCTGCAATCTGGGGCGCCGCTGGCGGCGTCACCATGATTATGAGCCGCACCCTGGTGCAGGGTGCGGCCCCGCCGGAAAGCCGGGGACGCATCCTGTCGATTTTTCAGCTTGCCTATGTGGGCGGCGCGCCGCTGGGCAGTTTCGCCATGGGCCTGCTGATTGACGGGCTGGGCGTGGTAAAGGCGCCGCTGGTTCCCGCCGCCGGATTGGCGCTGGTGATCATGACGGCCTATTTCACATCCGCGATCTGGCGCTTGCGGCAGTGAAGCATGCGCTGCAGATTTATCCCCGCGCCGGTTCGGACCCCAGCACGCCTTCCTTTACCAGCGCGGCAACATCGCCATCCGTCATGCCGAGATAATCACGCAGCACCTCTGCGTTGCTTTCGCCCAGAAAGTCCGCCTGCAGGTCAAGTGTTTCAGGAAAGGCGGAAAATTTCAGCGGCATGCCGGGTACCTTGAGCGGCCCGAACGCGCGGTCGGTGACCGTGCGCACCGTCTGGCGCTGAATCAGATGCGGATGCGCCATGGCCTGCGGCACGCTCAACACCGGGGCGACCGGCACATGATTTTCCTGCAATATGCGCACGGCTTCGTCGTCGCTGGGGGTGCTGCGCAACCAGCTTTCAATGGCGTCGACGATCAGTTGCCGGTTTGCCGTGCGCGCCGCATTGTCGGCAAAGCGCGGATCGCTCAGCATGTCTTCGCGCCCCATGACCTTGCACAGATTATTCCATTGCTGACCCAGCGCGATGATTACCAGCCATTGTTCCTTGCCCTTGAACAGGCCGATGGGGGCAACCGCGCCATGATGCGCGCCGGTGCGGGTGGGCATAAATGCGCCGCCGCTGCCGTCATAGCCCTGCACATTGATTTCATGGCAATGGAACAGGCAGTCCAGCAGCGCAATATCCAGATACTGCCCGCCGCCGCCGCGCAGCCGGTGAAACAGCGCCGCACTGACCGCGCCAAACGCATGCGCGCCGGTGGATACGTCGCCCAGCCCCAGCCCCGCGAAATAGGGCGAACCGCCCGGTTCGCCGATCATGTCGATAACGCCTGCATAGGCCTGGGCGATATAGTCAAACCCCGGCAGGCCGCTTAATGGCCCGCTTTGACCAAAGGCGGAAATCGAACACATGATCAGATTGGGATTGAGTTGGCTCAGCCGGTCCCAGCCAATGTTCAGGCGCTGCATAACGCCGGGGGTGAAATTTTCCACCACCACATCCATCTTCGGAACGAGGCCATGAATGATTTCCTGCGCCCTGGGGCTGCGCAGATCGAGACACAGCGACTTCTTGCCCCGGTTCTGCTGGATATAATAACCGCTGCGGCCATCCTTTAGCGCGGGCATGGTGCGCACCATATCACCGGCGAGCGATTCCACCTTGATCACCTCCGCCCCCAATTCCGCCATAAACCGGGTGCAGGTCGGTCCCGCAAGCACATGGGTGAAATCGAGAACCTTGATCCCTTCCAGCATATGTTTTGGCGCCATTGGATGGTCCTCCAGCCAGGTTATTGTTGGTTTGGGTTATCAGATACGAAACACAGGCCTGCTGGCAAGCCCCTTAATTTACCGCCGCCAGAACCGGGGCAGGAACAGCACATAGACCGTTAGCAATTCAAGCCGACCCAGCAGCATGGTGATGGTCAGCACCCAGATTTGCGCCGCGCTGAGGGTGGAAAAATTACCGGCCGGCCCAATGATTGACCCCATGCCGGGGCCGGCATTGCCCAGTGTTGCGGCGGCGGCGGAAAACGCAGTGGTGGCGTCAAAGCCCGTGGCCACAAGAATTAATCCGGAACCGGCAAATGTGAGCAGGTAAAGAAACAGAAAACCGGTGACGGAACTGATCGTTGTGTCGTGCAGCGCGCGTTCATTATATCGCGCCGTGAAGATGCCGTTAGGAAAGATGATGCGCCTGATCTGGTTCGCAACCGCCAGATATAATATCTGTATACGGAATATCTTGAATCCACCGGCAGTTGATCCGGAACAGCCCCCGATCAGCATCATCGCAATAAACAGGGTTGTGGCGAACGGCCCCCATAGCCCATAGTCTGTATTCATAAAGCCAGTGCTGGTGATGATGGAAACCGTGCTGAATGCCGCAAACCGCAGGGCCTGCCAGCCTTCATGGATACCGCCATACCACTGAAAAACGGTCAGGGTTGCGGTAAAGGCGGCGGTAATCGCGAAATAGGCCAAAACCTGGGTATTGCCAAACAGGATCTTCGGCTTCCCCCGAAAGGCCGGCCAGAACAGCATAATGGGCAGCGCGCCAAGAAACATGAACAGGATTGCCGCCATGTCGAGAACCGGACTATCCCAATTTGCGAAGGATTTATCCGACGTGCTGAAACCGCCGGTTGAAACCGTCGCCATCATATGCACAACGGCGTCAAAGGCATTCATGCCGCTTGCCCAGAACGCTAAGGCGCAGGCGAACGAGAGGCTTAGATAGATCAACCCCATCGCCCGCGAAATCTGGGTCAGGCGGGGTAGGATTTTTTCTTCGGAACGGTCTGAGGATTCCGTGCGAAACAGCTGCATGCCGCCAACCTGCAATAGTGGCAGCATTGTAATGGCCATGACGATAATGCCCACCCCGCCCGCCCATTGCAGAAGACCGCGCCACAGCAAGGTTCCTGGCGGCATCGCGTCAAGCCCGACTATGACCGTTGATCCCGTCGTGGTGAAACCCGAGACGGCTTCGAAGACCGCGTTGGAAATAGTGAGATTGGCCTTGATGAAAATGAACGGCAGCGCCGCAAAAGCTGAAATCATAATCCATGAAAGCGAGGTCAGTAAAAACGCCTGGCGCAGGTTTAGCCCCGGCGTCACCTGTTCTTTTGGCATGCGCCCGGCAAGAACAAGCGCATAACCCGTGAACAATGTCAGCGCGGAAGAAAGCAGAAAGCCCTGCCAGTCTTTATTGCCGGCGGCAAAATCAAACAGCGCCGGCGCGGTCATGGCTGCGCCAAGCGCGATCAGCATATAGCCGATCACCAGCGATAAGGGGCGAAACTCAAACATGGATATATATGCTGTTCAGGCGCCGCACCTGTTCAGTGAACGATCACGGATTGGTGCGGACTATCGAGCGAGAAGGTGGGGATTTCGACATCGAACTGCTCGCCCTCGCCGGTTTGCATCTGATAGGCGCCGCCCATGAAGCCGGACGGCGTGGGCAAGGGCGTGCCGCTGGTATATTCGAAACTTTCACCAGGTGCGAGCAGCGGCTGTTTGCCGACCACCCCTGGCCCGCGCACTTCCTGCACCCGCCCGGCTGCATCGGTGATGCGCCAGTAACGGCTGCGCAATTGCACGGGCGCAACACCGTCATTGCTGATGGTCACCCGGTAGGCCCAAACATAGCGGTTCTGCGCAGGCTCCGATTGATCCGCCAGAAAGTGCGGCTCAACCGCAACCCGGATGCCGCGCGTGACTGTCTCATACATGGGCTCTAATCCTCTTTTCGCGCTAAAGCAGTTTATAACCGGATTGAAGCACACCCTTCGTATGCCCCTGACCCCCTCCCCGGCCCTCCCCCTTTCAGTGGGAGGGAGAAGTTGCGTCTCGCGTCCCCTTTCCAAGGAGAGGGTAGGGAGGGGATCGGCCACACGCGCGAAAGCCATGTGTGCTTCGATCCGTTCACAAACTGTGCTAGTTTCGCGCAGCAATGGCCGCCTGGTCAAGATCCGCTTCTATATCGGCCACATCTTCCAGTCCAACAGAAAGCCGCACACAGGCATCGCTGATGTCCAGTTCCGCGCGCGCCTCGGGGGTCAGGCGGAAATGCGTGGTGGTGGCCGGATGGGTGATCAGGCTTTTGGTGTCACCAAGATTGTTGCTGATCTTCACCAGTTTCAGGGCGTTCAGAAAACGGAATGCCGCCGCCCTGGCGCCGCTGCCACTACCGATATCAAAGGCGACGATATTGCCACCCATCTGCATTTGCGCCATGGCGAGCGCATGTTGCGGATGGTCCTTGCGTGCGGGATACAGCACCTTTGATATGCCCGGAAGCGTGCCCAGGAAATCGGCAATGCGCGCGCCATTGCGCGAATGTTCGCGTACCCGCAGATCCAGCGTCTCCAGCGATTTCAGCATAACCCAGGCGTTAAACGGCGACATGGCCGGCCCCATATGGCGCAGCAGGGGTTTGACCTCGTCGTCAATATAGGATCTGGACCCCAGGATCACGCCGCCCAGACAGCGGCCCTGGCCATCAATATGTTTGGTGGCGGAATAGACCACCACATCGGCGCCAAATTCCAGCGGGCGTTGCAGGATCGGCGTGGCGAACACATTGTCCACCACCAGCCGCGCGCCCGCCGCATGGGCAATGTCCGCAACGCCACGCAGATCGCTGACCTGCAAATTGGGATTGGTGGGCGATTCCAGAAACAGCACCCTGGTATTGGGCCGGATTGCGGCCTGCCATTGCACCAGGTCGCGGCCATCGATCAGTGTCGATTGAATGCCAAAACGCGGCAGCATTTCATCGACAATATAGCGGCATGAACCAAACATCGCTTTGGCCGCCACCACATGATCGCCCGCGCGCAGCATGGCCAGCAGCGCACTGGATACCGCCGCCATGCCCGTGGCCGTCGCCCAGGCGGCCCCGGCCCCCTCCAGCGCCGCCATGCGTTCTTCAAACATGCCAACGGTGGGATTGGAAAAACGGCTATAGATAAAGCCATCATCCTCGCCCCGGAAACGCGCCGCCGCTTCTTCAGCGGAGGTGTAGACATAGCCAGAGGTCAGGAACAGCGCCTCGGACGTTTCGCCAAACTGCGAACGTACGCCGCCACCATGCACCGCTTTGGTGCGCGGGCGCCATTGAGAGGAGGTTTCTTTAGATGTCGTATCAGGCATTGATTTATCTCACAAAAAAGCCCCGACCTATGATGCGGGGCTAGAGCTATCATCTCTGCGCCCGACCATTTTAGCGAATAGTTTAACGTGGCCGCAAGCCGGTCGGCACAAATCACCACGTGGCCTTGGGATAGACCTGCAAGCGTTCCGCGTCAACCGTAAAATTTGACTTTCACGGTGCGCACGACGCGCCGCCCAGCACACAGAATTTGGCGCAATGCGGATGGTTCAGCGTGACCGGGCCGCTGGCGCCAGCCAGAGTTTCGCCCATTTCAAAACGCGCATCATAGGGCAGCAGGGTGCAGGCGAGAACCGCAGGGCGCGCCGCACCCTTGCGTTTCACCACCATGCGGCTGCTTGCGCACATGACATCATCCGGGCTTTTATCCAGAATGCCCCAGCAGGCAGTGGTGATTTCCGGCACATCCGCCCGCGCATCCATTTCCGGGAACAGCACCAGTTGCGCCGGATCATAAGCATCCATGCGAATACCAAGATCGGCGAACAGGCTTGCATAGCCCGCCCGCGCAGTATCCATGTCTTCGTCCCAGCATAGCCGACCCGCCACATGGACTGAAAAACCGTTGGTGAATAAATATAGCAGGCCATCCAGCGCCTCTCGCCACGCCCCCGCGCCGCGCTCCTTGTCGTGCAGGGCCTTGGTGTAATGGTCCAGACTGACCCGCAGGGTAAGCTTTTCTCCAAAGCGTTCATGCAACGCATGCAGTCCCGGCGAAATTTTCGGACGCCGCATTGGCTTCATGGCGTTGGTCAGCACCAGCACCCGAAAGCCACGCGCCAGACATTCCTCCAGCATCATCAGAAATTCAGGGTTCATAAACGGCTCGCCGCCGGTAAATCCGATTTCGGCGGTGGGCAGGTTTGTGGCGCGAATTTCATCCAGATAGCGCGTAACGTCCGCCGCCCGCAAATATTCAAGCCGGTCATTGGCGGGGGACGATTCAATATAGCAGTGCGTGCAGCTGATATTGCACAGCGTACCGGTATTGAACCACAGCGTTTCGAACGCGCGCAACGCCACGCTGGCCCGCACCTGACCATCCAGCGTGTGGATGGGATCGCAAAATTTTTCCTGGTTAAGCAGCGTTCGGATCATAGCCCAGTCTTGCACTTAAATGAAGTTTGCAGCAACCCTATCTTGCCCTGTCCCGGTACCAGGCCAGCACGTAGCGCCGAACGGCGCTGGACAGGCCCCCCTCCACTTCAGAAGAAGCTGACCGCGCCGCGTCAATTCTGGAAATTAGTCCGTTTACAGAACTATTTTGATTTTTTGCAATATCCTGCAACGCATCCCAGAATTCCGCCTCCAGTGAAATACTGGTCCGGTGACCGGCAAGTGTCACCGAACGTTTAATGGGCAGGCCTGTCATGCCGCCCTTATTTCGGTCCGATCATATCCTCGGGGCGGACGAGTTTATCAAATTCCTTTTCCGTCACAAACCCCATGCGCACGGCTTCCTGTTTCAGGGTGGTGCCGTTCTTGTGCGCGGTCTTGGCGACCTTGGCGGCATTATCGTAACCGATCTTTGGCGCAAGCGCGGTGACAAGCATCAAGGATCGGCCCATCAGCGCCTTGATATTGTCTTCATTGGCGACAATGCCCTTGACGCAATTATCGGTAAAGCTGATGGCGCTGTCGCCCAGCAGGCGGATGGATTGCAGCAGATTGTAAATCATCACCGGCTTGAACACATTCAGTTCGAAATGCCCGTTCGATCCGGCAATCGACACCGCCGTCTGATTGCCCATCACCTGCGCGCAGACCATGGTCAGCGCCTCGCACTGGGTCGGGTTGACCTTGCCCGGCATGATGGACGATCCGGGTTCATTTTCCGGCAATGACAATTCGCCGAGACCAGAGCGCGGCCCGGAACCCAGCAGGCGGATGTCATTGGCGATTTTCATCAGGCTGACGGCGATGGTGTTAAGCGCGCCATGCGCCTCAACCACGGCGTCATGGGCCGCCAGCGCCTCGAATTTATTCGGCGCGGTGACAAAAGGCAGTTTGGTGATTTTGGCAATTTCGGCGGCGATCAGCTTGTCAAAACCCTTGCGCGCGTTCAGCCCGGTGCCCACCGCTGTGCCGCCCTGCGCCAGTTCGCAAAGCCGGGGCAGTGTGCCCTTGATGCGCTTGACGCCATATTCCACCTGTTTGGCGTAACCGGAAAATTCCTGACCCAGGGTGAGGGGCGTTGCGTCCTGGGTATGGGTACGGCCGATCTTGATGATTTTCGCCCAGGCTTTGGATTTGGCTTCCAGCGCCTTGTGCAGATATTCCAGCGCGGGGATCAGATTGCGGGTGATTTCAGTGACGGCGGCAATATGCATCGCGGTCGGGTAACTGTCGTTCGACGACTGCCCCATATTGCAATGATCATTGGGATGCACAGGTTTTTTCGATCCCATCTCGCCGCCCAGAATTTCAATGGCGCGGTTAGAGAGCACTTCGTTGACATTCATGTTGGATTGCGTGCCGGAGCCGGTCTGCCATACCACCAGCGGAAAATTTCCGTCCAGCTTGCCAGACAGAATTTCGTCCGCCGCCTGAACAATGGCGTTGCCGATTTTTTTGTCGAGATCGCCCAGTTTCACATTGACCGTGGCGGCGGCGCGTTTGAGCACCGCAAGGCCATGCACCACGGGTTCGGGCATGCGTTCCCAGCCGATCTTGAAATTTTCGATGCTGCGCTGGGTTTGCGCGCCCCAATATTTATCGCCGGGCACATCAATTTTTCCGAATGTATCCGTTTCGGCGCGGGTCTTTGCCGATAGTTTTTTAGCCATGATTTTTCTCTCTGGTTTTTTACGCGGGTTTTTTACGCGGTTTATTTTTTGCGGAATTGATCGAGGCTGACAACCTCGCCAGGTTTGCGGGGCGTGTCTTCTTCTTTTGGGATTTCCGCCGCCGCCTTGCCAGGTGTTTCCAGAACACGCGGCTCAGCAGACGCCGCTTCCATGCCCGCTACCGTGAATTGCAGGCCAAAGCGGGTGCTGGGATCAAAGAAGTTTTTGATGGCCACGTAGGGAATGCTCAGCTTTTCTGGAACATTGTTGAAGCTGAGCGTGATCTGAAAATCATCCTCGCCAACATGCAGATCCCAGAACTGATGTTGCAGCACGATGGTCATTTCCTGCGGATAGCGTTGCAGAATGGCCTCGGACACTTTCACCCCCGGATGCGCGGTGTGAAAGGCGATATAAAAATGATGCGCCCCCGGCAGGCGGCCGTCCCTTGCAACACGCTGCAATGCCCCGCGCACAACCCCGCGCAATGCTTCCTGCACCAATGCCTGATAGTCGATGGAATCCTTGTTCACACGCCAGCCTCTGTTTTATTCTGAAGGCATTGTAAATCGCAGGCGCTGTAAATCAAAGTAAGGATTGATTTACAGATACAAATTTCGAGGAAAAGATGAAGTTGCGAGGAAAAGGTGGAGGGCTTCTGTTGCTCGGCGCCCTCCGGGCCGCGCTTACCTAGTTAGACTAGGCAGCAGCGAGGGCCAAACCCTCATGGTTGTCGTTCGCACTTAAGGAACTAGCCCGGTAACGGTGGTACTATGCCGGGCGAAAGTAATGTCTTTACACGACCGTCGAGCCTATTTCGTCCCCATGCCAGACCAGCAAGGCATAACCCTTTGGCTGGAAACTGTTTTCCTCTTTAGTCAGAAGCCAAAGGAGGAGGTAATGGTGGAGACGCCGGGTACCGCCCCCGGGTCCGATACGCTTATTGCACATCCGTTTATCGCCATAGCTGG
>DAIOWE010000078.1:0-11696 GCA_036758605.1 Pseudomonadota bacterium
TTGTCGCCAACGCATTGCCGGAAAGTGCGGGCGGCCTGCTGTCGGCGCTGCCATCGCTGGCGCAACAGGAAGCCATCATTGTTGGCGACGGCGTAACCATCCCGATGCGCATGCGCTTTGACGATCTGGCGTCCGAAAGACGCCCCGCTTCCGACACGGCGGCATTTTCACAGGCCTGGCGCGCAGAAGACGCCGATATGGCGTTCATCGACAACATCGTCGAACGCTGGCGCCTGCAAAAGCGGTAGAGCCCTTCACCACTACCTCATGCATTATAAGTTGTGTCTGCTATCCATTAACGGGTACGATTCTTGTAGTATGGAAAGCTGTAGGCAAACACTGTGTGGAATAAAGCGGTTATAACCCTTATAGGGATAGTTGGCATTCTAAATATTGGCATTTTTTGGTGTATAGTGCCGTTGGCCGACTATGACGGCACGGTAACAGTTTATGAAAAATATAGAGATGCACTTCATATGGCCATGGAATTGGGCCGGTTGGATGCTATCTCTTTGTTGTTGACTGTTTTAGGCGTTTTGTTAGCTGTTTTGGCATTGGTAGGCTTTGGGTATATTGAAATTCGGGCAGATAAGACCGCCCGTGAAGTCGCAGAAACTGTAGCAGAAACTGTAGCAGATCGCGTGGCGAGAGAAGTTGCGGCTATATATATAAATAAGATGCCGGCAAATTTAGAAGTCCTGGGAGAGGCCAGCAGCGTGTCAAAGCCACCCGAGGCTGGTAAAGTTGACACTAGTAACGTTACTGAGGTCGGACTGGAGAGAGGTAGTGATGGCAACGCTTAATGAACAGCTGGCAATCATATTAAAACACCAGGTCGAGCCACCCGTTGATCTGATCGCAATTGCGCGCGACCTAGGTCTTTCCATATTTCGGGCCAAAGGTTGGACTGACGACTTATCCGGGATGATCAGGAAAGCCCCAGATAACCCTGAGCATTATAATATTTATGTTAATGCGTCGCACCATGAGAACCGCCGCCGGTTCACGATTGCCCATGAAATGGCTCATTTTATACTGCATCGCGATCTTATAGGTGACGGGATTGTGGATGACGCGCTGTACCGCTCAAGGTTAAGCAATAACATTGAAGCGCAGGCGAACCGTCAGGCTGCGGATATTCTGATGCCGTTTCATTTAATTAACCCGCTTATAGATTCCGGGATCACGGACATTCAGAAATTGGCAGAGCGCTTCCACGTATCTGCGAGCGCGATGTCGATTCGCCTTGGCGTCCCCTATGAGGCGACAGCGGTTTGAGCCGGATTGTTCACGCCTTGGCGTTACCCGGATCAATCGGCACACAGTACAGTTCCAGCCGGTGTCCGACCAGCTGGTAGCCGAGCCGTTCGGCAATGGTGCGTTGCAATTCCTCGATCTGTTTGTCGGTGAATTCGATCACCTCGCGGGTTTGAATGTTGATCAGATGGTCGTGATGGGTTTCGGGCACCTGTTCATAGCGCGCGCGGCCATCGCCGAATTCGTGGCGTTCCAGAATGCCCGCTTCCTCGAACAGACGCACGGTGCGATAGACGGTGGCGATGCTGATATTGGAATCCTTGGCGGCGGCGCGCCGGTACACTTCCTCCACATCGGGATGATCATCGGAAACGGACAGGACACGCGCAATGATCCGGCGCTGGTCCGTCATGCGCATGCCGCGCTGTTCGCAAAGATCTTCAATGGGTGCAACCATGACCGCCTCACTAGCGTAAAAAACTACCCGTCAACGGCACCATTATAACGGATTAATGCGGTTGCGGCATCAGCTATAAATTGCGGCGCATCACAATTGCATCGGTGGGGCCTGCCTTGCTACTATCCGGGGCCGGTTCGTAATAGGCCTTGCGCAGGCCAACGGATACAAACCCCAGACGTTTATACAGCGACAATGCGGCGTCATTATCCACCGCGACTTCCAGAAATACCGCCTCGATACCGCGCTGTTGCATACGGGTGATAAACTCTGAAACCAGTGCGCCGCCAATGCCGCGTCCGCGAAAACCGGGCAAGACGCCGGTTGAGATAATTTCGGCCTCGCCGCCTGCCTCGCGGCCCAGCAGAAAACCGGTGGGGGTTGCGTCCTGTTCCGCCTTTGGGCGCACCACTGCAAGGGTTCCGGTGGCCCCAGGCATGGCCAGAAGCCGGGCAATGGCGAGCGCATCCCAGCCTATAGCAAAGCAGGCCCCGTGCAGGCTTTGCAGTATTTCCAGCGCCGCCGCGCCAGCCCGGACAATATCAGCGCCGCCCCAGATCATATGGGCGCTGCTGGCAGTTTTGCATCGGGCGCGCGCAGATAGAGCGGCGCGACCTGGTCTGCGGGACAGGCCTCGCGGCTGGCCGCGAGTCCCGCCAACAGCACGGCGTCGGGCAGTAAATCGGGATGACTGGTATGGAGCGCCGTACCGTCACAATGCATGGCAAGCTGTGCTGCGCCATTGCCAACAAGCTGCAACGCGCCGCCCAATTCACGGGTCAAGGTTGCGGCTTGCCCAAGCGTTAGCAGTGCAGGCTGACACAAGGCCGCCCCCATTGCAAAAGCCTGGAAATAGATCTGATCATTGCGCGCATCTATCGCCACACCAATTGGCGCGTCCCCTTCAATCGCAGCAGCCATCAGTTCCAGCGTATTCACCCCCACCAGCGGCAGGCTGCGCGCAACGCAAATGCCCCGCGCGGCGGCAAGCCCCACGCGCACCCCGGCAAAGCTGCCGGGACCGATGCTTACCGCCAGCCGGTCAAAGGCGGCATAGTGCAGCCCGGCTTGCGCCCGTACATTTTCCAGCATAGGCAGCAGCGCCTCCGCATGGCCACGCTGCATCGGTTGCCAGTCCCGCGCCAGCACCACGCCGTCCTGCCAGATCGCAACCGAGCAAGCGGCAAGACAGGTATCCAGCGCCAGGATGCGCATCAGAGAATCTTGCACACCTCGTCAAAGCTGAATTTGGGATGGCGCGGGAAAAGCAGGCTTTCATCCCCCCTGCCAATATTGCACAGGAAATTTGACTTGACCTTGCCGTCCGGGAAAAACTCCTTGTCGAGTGCTGCATTGTCAAAGCCGGACATGGCCCCGATATCCAGCCCGACCGCCCGCGCCGCCATCATCAGATAGGCCCCCTGCAGGGTGCTATTGCGGAACGCGGTGGTTTCGGCATGCGCTTCGCTCCAGTTGAACCAGGTCTTGGCGGTCAGGTCATGCGGAAACAGCATTGGTAAATGTTCATAAAATTCAATATCATAGGCAATCAGGGCGCATACAGGCGCGGCCATGGTCTTGGCCAGATTGCCCTCACTCAGGAATGGGCGCAGGCGTTCCTTGCTCGCCGGGGTGCGGAAAAACAGGATCCGCGCGGGAGAGCAATTGGCGCTGGTCGGCCCAAATTTCAATATGTCATAAATAGCGCGCAGTTGCGCATCGCTGACCTCCCCGCCTGCGATCCAGCCATTATGGGTGCGCGCCGTACGGAACAGAAGATCCAGCCCCTGATCATTCAATATGTTGGCCATATTACCGCCTCGCTTTCATCATTGCGTTACTGTTAGGAATTAGCTTTGGGGCCAACATACAGAGAGTGAAAGCTGATTCCAATGATTGCATGGGAAAAGTTGAAAGGGAATTTATGGCGCGTTCTGGCCGGGGTCTGTCTTGCCCTGCTGTCCGGTGCCGCTGTGGCGCAGGATCACGGCCAGGCCAGCATTTTCCTCTATCACCGCTTTGGCGAGACGAAATATCCCACAACCAGTGTCAGTATCGCCCAGCTGGAGGCGCATATCGCCGAGCTTGTATCCGGGCGCTATCAGGTGATGCCGCTGGACGCCATTATTGACGCCCTGGCGGCGGGACAGACCCTGCCTGAACACGCCGTGGCCATCAGCATTGATGACGGGTTTGCCTCCGCCTACACGCAAGCCTGGCCCCGGCTGCGGGCTGCAGGCCTGCCATTTACGCTTTTTGTCACGACAGATTCGATTGATGAAAAATCCGGCAATAATTTAAGCTGGGATCAGATCAGGGAAATGCTCGCGGGCGGTGGGGTCACAATCGGGCATCACGGCGCGGCGCATCTGCATATGCCGCAGGCAAAAGAGGCGGCGAACAGTGCGGATATAGCAAGGGCCAGTGCGCGGTTCAAAACGGAACTGGGGATGCAGCCATCCCTGTTCGCCTATCCCTATGGGGAATATAGCCTGCGGGACCGTAACCAGATCGCAGCGCTCGGGTTCAAGGCGGCGTTTGGCCAGCATTCCGGTGTGGTGCATAGCGGGGCGGATCGCTTTGCGCTGCCGCGCTTTGCGCTGAACTTGCGTTATGGCAGTAAAGAACGTTTCAAACTGGCCGCGAATACGTTGCCCATGCCTGTGCTGAATATTACACCCGAAGATCCATTATTGAGGCCGGACAATAATCCGCCTGCATTCGGCTTTACCGTGCGACGCATGGTCACCGGGCTTGACCGGCTGCAATGCTACGCCAGTACGCAAGATGCGCCCGTGTCAGTACAGCGATTGGGGGATAACCGCATCGAGGTGCGCATGCCGACGCCGTTTCCGCGTGGGCTTGGCCGTATTAATTGCACCCTGCCAGAGCGCGGCGGTCGCTGGCGCTGGCTGGGCCAGGCGTTTGTGATTCCCTGATCGAAATTATTTTGCGGCAACCTTGACGGGGCATGGTGTAATGCCATGCAGGCTGGTGAACTGCTGTGTCTGCGCAAAAGCGGGCAAGCCGGTTGGCGCAATTTTTTTGCTGTCGGCATGAATGTTGGCGGCATTACGGCAGAACTGCCCGCGCTGCACCATGCCGCGACGCGAGGATTCATTGGCGATGCGTGTTACAAATCCATTCAACGCCTTCGCCGAGCCAGAACCATATTTCTGCTTGAAGAATGATTGCAGCGATTTTCCCTGTGAAGAAAGCTGCGGCTGAAAACGGGTAATGAATGAATTATAATCCGTACGCTGATTACAGGTAAGCGCCGCCACCATCAGTTCGGTCTGTAACAGGCGCACCTGCAGGGGGGGCAGTTCATCGGCCGCCACGCAGGGGGCCGCATTCGCAAAAGCGGGAAACGTCAGGGCGAGGCCGATGACGGCCACCGCAAGCTTTGTACGAAGCGAAGACCGGCCAGCGAATGTCGGATTGCGCGAAACTGATTGCACTTTGTTTCCCCTTACAGCCTGATATCGGAATGATCCCGGATTGCCGGAATCACATGACGATACCAGGAAATCACTAATATCCCAATGGGACTTAACCCGTTAATATAGACTAGACAAGGTAATTCTATTGAATAGCCTACAGGCGATCAACCTGAAAGTGCGGCAGGACAGAGGAGCAACATATCCATGCCTTATATCAAACGGGGCGGCGCGAAGATTTTTTACAGCGTTGATGGCCAGGGGCCGCCAATATTGCTAAGCCATGGTTTCAGCGCAACCAGCACCATGTGGGCCGGGCAGATCGCCGCGTTTAAATCGCGCTATCGC
The DNA here is from genome assembly GCA_036758605.1 of Pseudomonadota bacterium. Lineage (GTDB taxonomy): Bacteria > Pseudomonadota > Alphaproteobacteria > UBA11222 > UBA11222 > UBA11222. The sequence goes on from DAIOWE010000078.1 coordinate 5,503, forward strand.
ATCATTAGCTGGGATATGCTGGGCCATGGCGAAAGCGACAGCCCGGATGATCCATCGCTTTATACCATGGACGCAACAGTACAGGATATGGCCGCCATTCTGGACGCCTGCGGAGTCGACAAGGCCGTAATCGGCGGGCATTCGCTGGGCGGTTTTATGTCGCTGGCGTTTCATCTGCAATTCCCGCAACGGGTGTGCGCCCTGATGCTGTTCAATACCGGGCCAGGATATAAAAGCGATGCGACGCGCGCGGAATGGAACCTAATGACCGAAAAACAGGCGCGTGCATTTGCCAGAAAGGGCCTTGCTGCGGTTGGGCATAGTGAGGAAATGCAACTCGGCAAACACCGCACGGCGCTGGGGCTTGAGCATGGCGCGCGCGGCATGCTGGCGCAGAGTGACGCGCGAATTATTGATTCGCTGCCGCATATCACGGTCCCGGCGCTGGTGCTAGTCGGCGAAAAAGATCGCGGTTATCTGGCCGCAGCAGATTATATGACCGGTAAAATTCCGCATGGCCGCAAGGCGTTGATAGCCGATGCCGGACATGCGGCCAATATTCATCAGCCTGCCGCATTTAATCATGCGATGGGTGAATTTCTGAACAGCCTGGGCTAAATCATGGCGCCGGAGTTAACGCCCGCCCAGGAACTTGCAGACGCCCTTGTCGCCCGTGCGCAGGCAGAGCGGGAAAACAAGGCCAAATCGCGTTTTCTTGCGGCCGCCAGCCATGACCTGCGGCAGCCGCTGCAGGCGCTCAGGCTGTTGAATGCGGCGTTGCAGGAATATCTGCTGAGCGATGACATGGCGATGAATATTTTGCACGACAGTGAACGCGCATTGGAGGTCATGGACCGCCTGCTGGGTTCGTTGCTGGATATCAGCAAGATTGATTCGGGCGTCATTGTGCCGGATCTGCGGGACATAAGAATTGCGGATATCTTCAATGATCTGCGCGGGGATTTTTTGCGCCTCGCCAGGGAAAAAAATCTCGAATTCATTATTGTGCCCAGCAGCGCGGTGGTGCGCACGGACCGGATTCTGCTTGACGCTATTTTGCGCAATCTGCTGGCCAATGCGGTGCGGTATTCCGGGCAGGGAAAAATTCTGCTTGGATGCCGCAGGGCTGGCGAGGCGTTGAGAATAGAAGTATGGGACACCGGCGCGGGCATGCGCGAAAATGAATTAGACAATATTTTTGATGAATTTTACCAGATCGGTTCACCCGACAGGGATAGCAGCCAGGGGCTGGGCCTGGGCCTGTCGATTGTGCGCGCCTATGCGCGGCTGCTGCGCCATACTGTCAAGGTTCGATCATGGCTGGGCAGGGGATCGGTCTTTTCCATTGAAGCGCCGCAGGGCAATTGTTTGGTAGCGGAAGAAACCCGACATGACAAGGCAGGCGACAGTCCGGGCTGGAAAATGAAAGATTGCCGGATATTGCTGATCGAAGACGATGCGCCCGCACTAAACGCCATGCAAAAGCTGCTTGGTGCCTGGGGCATGCAGGTGCTTTGCGTCCGCAGCGGGATTGAGGCGGCGCAAAGCCTGACCCGGAATAATTTTACACCGGATATTGTGATCACGGATTACCGTCTGCGCGATGGCGAGACCGGCATCGCCGCCATTGATCGCATTGCACCCATGCTCGGTGAAAATTTACCGGTCATTTTCGTGACAGGCGATACGCTTGCACAAGTGCGGGCGGCGCTGGGAACCCGCTTTATGCATCTGTTGCAAAAACCCGTGGCGCCGGGAAAATTGCGCGTACTTATCCGCAATCTGCTAGCCGGGTAACGGCGGGCCTTTCAGTTCCACCTGATTGCCGTCGGGGTCATGGATGTAAATGGACGGGCCAACGCCCATTGCCCCATAACGCTGCTCGGTTTTTCCCGTCTCAACGCCGTGGCCAGCCAGATGCGCGCGAATGGCGGCCTCCCTGAAAGGTGTGATGGTCAATGCGAAATGATCCATATTGCGGCCATCGCGCTTCTCTGGCTGTTGGGAGACATCAATCAGATCAATCAGCGATGCGCCCGCGCGTAATTGCACCAGACCAAATTGCACTACCCGGCGCTCCTCGGTGCAGCCCAGTACGCCGCAGTAAAACGCAAGTGCGCGGTCCAGGTCGCGCACACGCAGCACGACATGATCGATCTGCGCAAGTTTGAAAGGCGGTGATGTCATGGACAGCCATTTTGCAAAAAATCAAACGGTTACTGCGCCGCCGCCAGCTCCGCCGCCAGCGCCTTTTGCATACGGGCCAGCCAGTCTTCGTGAATGCTGATATACAGCCCTTCGTCTGCTTTGCCGGTGCTGGTCATAAGGGCGTCAAAGCCCAGAATCTGACCCTGTTCATTCACGCCTTCCGTCCAGCGGGTGGCGCCGCGCGACATATCGTTCCAGCGTGATGCGCGCGCGCTAAAACCGATCTGGCAATTATTAAACTCGGTCAGGTCGTCCGGTGTCGCCATGCCGCTGGCGTTAAAGAAATCTTCATACTGACGAATGCGCAGGGCGCGCGATGCATCGCTTTCGCCCACAGGCGCAATGCAATAGGTTGTTACTTCGGTTTCATTCACCGAAATGGGGCGGATGATGCGGATTTGCGTGCTGGTCTGATCCATCAGAAACACATTTGGAAACAGCAACAGATTGCGGATGCGTTCACACATCCACTGGGTGCGTTGCGGGCCAAACTCTTTCAGAAACTTTTCGCGATGCTCAAAATTCGGGCGGCTCTGATAATTGTTATAATCCAGCCATAACAAGGCATGGCCGTGGTCAAAGGCAAAAAACCCGCCCTTCGCAATGGATGACAGATCAACCACCCTGGTGTCATTTTTGGATATGCCCGCCGTCCTGCGCATGGCGGTCATCACATAATTGGCATGCACTGAATCCACATGATAGCCATCCAGGCCATTTTCGACCTGCAATTTCCAGTTGCCTTTGTAGGTATAGCGTGTGGCCCCGCGCAGCAGTTCAAACCTGCCGTCGGGCGATTGATCTGCATACAGATCAATAAAGGCGCGTGCGCCCGCCAGATATTCGGTCAGCGGCGCAACATCCGGGTTCAGGCTGGCGAAGATGAAGCCGCGATAGTTCTCCAGCCGGGCAACGGGCTTCAGGCCGAAATTCCTGCGATCGAAACTGGCGGGATAGGCGCCCTCTTTTTCCCCGGTCACATTCACCAGCGCGCCTGCGCTGTCATAGCTCCAGCCGTGAAAGCCGCAGGTAAAAATTTTCTGGTTGCCGCGCTTTTCCCGGCACACCCGCGCGCCGCGATGCGAACAGACATTGATAAAGCCGCCGATCTCGCCATTGGCCTGTTTCGTCAGCACTACCGGCTGGCGGCCAATGCTGGTGGTCAGAAAATCATGCGGTTTGGAAAGCTGGCTTTCATGCGCGACGAACACCCAGTTGCCTTCGAATATGTGCCGCATTTCCAGCTCGAACAGCACCTCGTCGGTGAACACTTCGCGGTCGAGTTTATATTCGCCGCTGGCCGGGTTTTTAACCAGCCAGCCGGACATGCGCGCGCCCAGTTCGTTCAGCGTATCGGTGGTCAGTGCCAGTGCGTTCATGCCGCGCTCCTCCCGGTTATTTTGCGCAAGGCTAACAGAGAGCAGCGGGACATCCAATGCGATTTTATGTCATCATTCATTGACTTTCATAATTATTGTATATACATTAAATGAAACTATCCTGGGACGAAACCAAACGTCAGGCGACACTGGTGGCGCGCGGGCTGGATTTTGCCGACGCGGGCAAGGTGTTTGCGGGCCGCACCATGACCTTGCCCGATGAGAGGCGTGATTATGGCGAACACCGTTTCATTACCGCCGGGTGGTTATCGGGCCGTTTCGTGATGCTGATATGGACAGCGCGTGATCGCGGACGGCGGATTATTTCAATGAGGTACGGACATGCCGACGAAGAAGCCTATTACCAGGAGCAAATGGATTGATCCGGATGAAGCCCCGCATCTGGATCGGGATTGGTTCGAGCGCGCCGAAATAAGGGAAGGTGGCAAGCTTGTCCGCCCCGGCCGGCCCAAATCGGACGCCGCAAAAGAGTCCATCAGCCTGCGCCTTGACCCCGATGTGCTGGCCTTTTTCCGCGCCACCGGTCCGGGCTGGCAGACACGGATCAACGCGGTGCTGCGCAAGGTGGCGAAGCTTTAGTTAACCCGCCGCTCCAGCGTCACGAAGCAATAATCGAACGGCACGTCTCCCGCGGTTTTTGCGGCGCGGGCGACTTCCTTCCAGTCCTGCGGATCAAGCGACGGAAATAATGCATCGCCTTCAAATTCGCGCTCAATGCGGGTAAGGTAAATCCGGTCGGCCATAGGCAGCGCCATTTCATATATATCCGCGCCGCCGATAATCATGGCCTCATCCGCGCCGCTATCCTGTGCGATGCGCAGGGCGCGATCCAGATCATGCGTGGTGCTTACCCCTTGCGCATGCCATGTCCGGTCGCGGGTCAGTACAATGTTCAGGCGTCCGGGTAGTGGCTTGCCAATGGAGACATAGGTCTTGCGCCCCATGATGACGGGTTTGCCCAGCGTTGTGGCCTTGAAGAATTTCAGGTCTTCGGGAATGCGCCAGGGCAGCCCCCCCTCGCGCCCGATCACGCCATTTTCCGCCACGGCTGCGATCAGCGAGATGCGCATTTACACCGCCACTTTTGCTGCAATCAGCGGATAGGGGTCATAGCCGACCAGTTCGAAATCCTCATAGCGGAAGCTGAAAATATCTTTCACCGCCGGGTTCAATTTCATCACCGGCAGCGCGCGTGGCGTGCGGGTCAGTTGCAGTTCCGCCTGTTCCATATGGTTCAGGTACAGATGCGCATCGCCAAATGTGTGCACAAAATCGCCAGGCTGCAAATCGCATATCTGCGCCACCATCAGCGTCAGCAAGGCATAGGACGCGATGTTGAACGGGACGCCTAGAAAAATATCCGCGCTGCGCTGATAAAGCTGGCAGGACAGCCGTCCTTCGGCCACATAAAACTGGAACAGGCAATGACACGGCGGCAGCGCCATCCGGTCCACATCCGCCACGTTCCAGGCGCTGACCATCAAACGCCTGGAATTGGGATTGGTTTTGATATCATGGATCAGTCTGGCGATCTGGTCCACATGCCCGCCGTCGGGGGTGGGCCAGGACCGCCATTGATAGCCATAGACCGGCCCGAGATCGCCCTTTGCGTTCGCCCATTCATCCCAGATCGTCACGCCATTTTCGCGTAAGTAGGCGACATTGGTGTCGCCGCTCAGAAACCACAGCAATTCATGGATGATGCTCTTCAGGTGCACCCGCTTGGTGGTCAGCAGCGGAAACCCGGCGCCCAGATCAAAACGCATCTGATGGCCAAAAATGCTGCGCGTACCTGTGCCGGTGCGGTCGCCTTTTTCCACGCCGTGATCGCGCACCTGGCGCATCAAATCAAGGTAGGGCTGCATCTTGCTGGCTTTCGGGTTTTCATGGCGCGACTCACGGTGCATTGTAGCGCAAAATATTGGCAATTGAAGCCCGCGCAGCAAAAGCATAGGCTTTGTCCACAATAATGAAAAGGAAGCGCGCCATGGCCGAAAAATTTGATCTTAATAAAGTTGTCAGCGATCTGGATTCAGGCAACGTGCCGGGCTGGATTAAAGAGCATTTACGGATATATCGTGAAAGCGGCGGCAAGGAAGGGCATCTCTGGGACGCCAGCATCGCCGGTGAAGGTCTTGGCCTCACGCCAACCCTGTTGCTCACCACAATAGGGCGCAAATCAGGCCAGAAGCGCACCATGCCCCTGATTTATGGTAAAGTGGGGGCAAACCATATCGTGATCGGCTCCAAGGGCGGCTCGGAAACCCATGCGGCCTGGTATCTGAATTTGCTGGCCAATCCGGTCGTTCAGGTTCAGGCTGGCACGGAACATTTTACCGCCCGGGCGCGCATTGCGACCGGCGAAGAGCGCGCGAAAATTTGGGCCCATATGCTGACAGTATATCCACCCTACCAGGACTATCAGAACAGGACCAGTCGGGAGATCCCCGTAGTGGTTCTGGAAAAGCAGTGATTCAGACGAAAAACATTGAAATTTAACCGGATATCGCCATATTAGGGGGGCTGGGCAACCAGCTATGGCGATAAACGGATGTGCAATAAGCGTATCGGACCCGGGGGCGGTAC
>DAIOWE010000079.1:0-5913 GCA_036758605.1 Pseudomonadota bacterium
AAGGCTTGATTTGTGCTGCCTTTCGCCAGCCATAAAGTCATATATGTCCCGGCCTAGCGCAAGGGAAGAAGTGATGGCCATATAATGCGAAACATATCCGGGTTTGGCCATTCTGCCGCCGACATAAAGAAAGCCACTTTGATAGGCATAGACCGTGCCGCGCCAGATAAAATTATATAAATATCCGATGGTATGGCTGCCTGCTGTTATTCTGGCCATTTCTATATGGCCGTCTTCATATGCTGCCTTGATTAACTCCGTGTGAAACTTTTTGAAGAAGGGGTACGAAAATGCCCCGCGCTGACCGCGCAAGCGCCAATATTTCTGATGTGCTTTCTGCATCTCAATGAATAAAGCCAATGCCTCATTTTGCGTTGGGGCAATGTAATACTCAACCGGCCCCATTTGTTCATAGGAGCGAAGTGCACGCCGCAGGGATTGTCGGCTGTTGCGGCTGAGATGGGATAAATAATCTTTACCGCTTGTTCGTATGGCGGCTAGGTCCACATAAGGTGCCGACGCGACGTTAAACTGATTTGCCTGCCGTTCATGTTCAGTGGCAAGCAAGCTGGCAATATTGGTCAGATCAGCGTCAATGCCGCTTAACTGAATGGTCTGATTAGGAACGCCATCCTGTAACAACCAGTTTAATGCAGCGCGCGTTACCATGTCCTCCATGCCGCTGGCGGCCAGGAAGCCGTTATATTCGATGGCTAACATGTCAAACCGTTTGTCGCCGGTCGCATTCAGGGAAATTTGTGACAGATTCAGTGCGCTACTGATAATGGGAACTTTCCCGCGGATCAGTATAGCCAGGCCTACGGTTTGAGAGTCAGCACGTATGCGTAATACCAGCGGTTTAATTTTCGCGGGCAGGCAGTGCAGCCAACTGCCAATCCAGTGCCATGACAGAAAAAAGGAATGATTCACCGATCTGCGTTCCAAATCGTCCCATTCACACGCAAGCTGGTCTATGTTCTCGACCGGCGTTGCGGTAATATTCAGTGCTATGGGGGGATATGAGGTCACGGCGCCTTCAGTATCGATGAGATGTTCCTATACCGCAAATGCCCTATTTCAAACGGGGAGGCAAGTAATCTGGATGGCCGCAATACAAACCAAACCGGCTGGGCCACTTTCCCGTTTCAAAGTTCTGGATTTGACCCGCGTTCGGGCGGGGCCGACGGCGGTGCGCCAACTGGCGGATTGGGGCGCCGATGTCATCAAGATTGAAGCGCCTCGCACGGCCCATGTGGATGACGGTCTGGGTGGGGCGCGTAATAGCTCGGATTTTCAGAATCTGCACCGTAATAAACGCGCCATGACACTTAACCTTAAGAATCCCGAAGGCGTGAACATTCTGAAACATATGGTGCGGAATGCGGATGTGATCGTGGAAAACTATCGCCCGGGCGTCAAACACCGTTTGGGTATTGATTATGAAACGCTAAGGGCCGTCAATCCACGCCTAGTTTATGGCAGTATCTCGGGCTTTGGCCAGGATGGCCCCTATGGTGATCTGGCGGGGTTTGATCAGGTGGCGCAGGGTATGGGGGGATTAATGTCCATCACCGGCCTGCCTGGGCAGGGGCCGGTGCGCGCGGGGATTCCGGTGGCGGATCTGACCGCAGGTCTGTATTGCGCGCAGGGGATCTTGATAGCATTGCTGGAGCGTGAACAATCCGGTGAAGGGCAGTGGGTGCAAACCTCGCTATTACAGGCGCAGGTGGCCATGCTGGATTTTCAGGCGGCCCGGTGGCTGATGGATGGCGTTGTGCCGCCACAGGCCGGTAATAACCACCCGGTTGGCATTCCTACTGGCGTGTTTCAAACCAGCGATGGACATATCAATATTGCTGCGACCTGCGACGCGATCTATCGCAGGTTTTGTGAGGCAATCAAACGCCCCGATTTGTTGACCGATCCGGACTTCGCTACGCCGCGCGCCCGTTCCAAAAACCGGGACGCCATCAATGCGATCATTCAGGAAATCATCATTCACCGAAGCAGTCTGGAATGGGTTCAGGCCTTTAACGAGGCTGGTGTTCCAAGCGGACCTATAAATAATATCAAGCAGGTATTTGAAGATCCTCAAGTAAAGCATATGGGAATGGCAGTGCCGGTGGCGCATTCTGAAATGGGTGAAATCAGACTGGTCGGGCAGGGCGTCAGTCTTGGCCGTACGCCGTTTCGCATCACCGGACCTGTGCCGGAGCAAGGCGCGCATACAGATGAAGTTTTGGCTGATTATGGCTATGATGCCGCCGCCATTGCCGGTTTTCGGGAACGGGGCGTAATTTGAAAACGGTAAAGGGAACGCGCGGATGAGCCACGGCAGCGATCGAATGCAGATGGTGAAGGATGGGCCTGTCGCCTGGATCATTTTTAATCATCCTGCGCGGCGCAACGCCATGTCTATTGATATGTGGCAAGCCTTGCCGCGCATGCTGAATGAGATAGAGTCCGATAGCGCCATCCGCGTCATTGTTCTGAAAGGGGCGGGCGATGAGGCCTTTGTAGCCGGGGCGGACATTTCAGAGTTTGAAACTCACCGCGCGACACCCGAAGCCGTGCAGGCTTACGAAACCTTTGTTGATGGCGCGAATGGGCGGCTGGCGCACAGTCCGATCCCGACCATAGCCATGATTCGGGGGTTTTGCATCGGTGGCGGCATGGCCATTGCCCTCAATTGTGATCTGCGCATCGCGACGCCACAATCGGCCTTTGCAATTCCGGCAGCGAAGCTGGGGCTTGGCTATCAGCAAGGGGGTATCCGCACCCTGATGAATCTCGTAGGCCCAGGATTTGCCCGCGAAATATTCTTTACCGCCCGCCAGTTCAATGCCGAAGAAGCCCTTGCCATGGGGCTCATCAACCGTCTGGTCGAGGATACAGAGATTGAGGCGGCCGTGAACAAGCTCTGCGCAGTGATAGCGGCGAATGCGCCACTGACCATTCGTGCGGCCAAACAGGCGATGATCGAAATAGACAAGGAGCCGACAGGATTTGATGCCGACTTATGCGAGAAAATGGTGCAGGCCTGCTTTCAGAGTGAAGATTACAAAGAAGGACGTCGCGCCTTTATGGATAAGCGCAAGCCAACCTTCAGGGGAAGGTGAACGTCTGAACATAGGTTCTGGTCTGAGCCTGCAAATTGTCCTATAAATGCAATTATCTTTTGCTTTTTTGCATGATGGGCTATGAACTGGGACGATTTGCGCTATGCGCTGGCAGTATCTGAGCTTGGCAGCCTTTCGGCCGCAGCGGAATCTTTGGGTGTAAACGCCTCGACCGTTTTGCGGCGTATTGCAGCTTTGGAAAAGTCTTTGGGGGTACGCTTGTTTGAGCGGGACCGGACGGGATACCGGGTAACCCAGGAAGGAGGCGCCCTGATGGCGTCATTACGGCCCATTCAGGAGCGCATTTCAGGAATCGCCAGAAGTTTTGTCCCGGAAGACGAAGGCGCCGAATCGACTTTGCGCATGTCAGCACCTGCAGCGCTTAGCAGTGCCTTGATTGCGCCCCGCATGGGGCAGTTTTGGGCCAGTTACCCTGGATTGGCCGTAGACATACAAACCACACATGGGGCAGCGCCCGTAAAGCTTGGCATGCTGGATTTAGCGCTATCCTATGGTCGGCCCGTGTCCGGCGACATGGTTGTTCGAAAACTTGCTGATATTGGATATGGGCTTTATGCGAGCCCGGAATTGCTCTCTCGACATGTGGACACCAAACGCAACATCCTGGCCGGTGTGCCGCTGATTGGATTTACGGGGGCTAACCCGTTACTGGCACCGGTAGAATGGCTGGACAAAGCCGGAAATGAATCGCAAACCGTGCTTAGAACCGATGATGCAAATTGCCGTTTTTCTTCGGTAATATCTGGGGTTGGAGCATCTGTTTTACCCTGTTTTTTAGCTGACCAGGCGTCTGGGATAACTAGAATTTATGGCCCGGAAACAGTTGGAAGAGTTGAACTCTGGTTGGCCACCCATCGGGAGACGCGACATGTATCCAGAATGCGTGTCCTGGTTGACTTTCTCGTGAAGCTAACCCGGGATCGACGCCAGCGATTGGCCGGAGACGGAAAATAAACAAATTTGGCCCACCAGTATTTCTTGCGCGGACGACTTGACGGATCTGCAAAAAGCCTTGCCGAGTCAGGAGGTTTTGACCTAAATTGCCATCAGGAAGCGAGGCGTTTACCTTTCGAAGCAGGTTATCCTGATCTTGACCGTTAACGGTTTTCTATCAGCCTTGGTGAAGTCAGTAAGTGAACATGATCACGAACCAGTATTACAGGGGATCACAGGATGGGCTGCCGGGGCAATTGTCCGGGGCCGCGTTGCTGCTGGTTATTGGTTCACAGGTAAATTCTGGCCGCTTTTCTTGTGTCAACAGTGGGCTTCTCCTTATCTGCCCCTAGGCGCCGGCAGGCTGATTTGGCCGGGTGTTTAGGGGGGTATTCACACCGGAACATAATTTAGCCTCATTAGGGAATACATTAGGGACGAAGACCATGACAATAAACAGCAAGAACCGGGTTCTGATTTTTGATACCACCATGCGCGATGGAGAACAGTCGCCTGGCGCATCGATGACGCTTGAGGAAAAACTGCGCATCAGCGAGATGCTGGAACATATGGGTGTCGATATTATCGAGGCGGGCTTTCCGATTGCATCAAATGGCGATTTCGAAGCCGTGCGCGAAGTTTCAAAGATCGTAAAAAATTCTGTTGTCGCGGGTTTGTCGCGCGCGAATTTCAAAGATATTGATCGTGCATGGGAAGCGTTAAAAGGTGCGAAGCGCCCACGGATTCACTCCGTTATTTCGACCAGCCCTGTGCACATGAAACACAAATTACAAATGGAGCCGGATCAGGTTCTGGATGCCGTGATTGCCAGTGTCACCCATGCGCGGAATTTGTGCGGTGACGTGGAATGGTCTGCCGAGGATGCGACACGCACAGAGTTTGATTTTCTGTGCCGGTGCATCGAAGCGGCCATCAAGGCCGGCGCAACGACAGTTAACATTCCGGATACGGTTGGTTACGCCATGCCCACCGAATATGGCAAGCTGATCGCAGATTTGATCGCCAATATTCCAAACAGCGATAAGGCGGTGTTTTCCACGCATTGCCATAATGATCTGGGGCTTGCGGTTGCGAATTCGCTGGCGGCTGTTTCCAATGGCGCACGTCAGATAGAGTGCACCATTAATGGGCTGGGTGAGCGTGCAGGCAATGCCGCGCTTGAAGAAATCGTTATGGCGCTGCGCGTGCGTAACGATTTCCTGCCTTATGAAACTGGCGTGATCAGTGAAAATTTTGTTGCCGCTTCGCGTATGGTTTCAACGGCCACGGGCTTTCCGGTTCAGTACAACAAGGCCATCGTTGGCAAGAATGCCTTTGCGCACGAATCTGGTATCCATCAGGATGGGATGCTCAAGAATACCCAGACCTATGAAATCATGACTCCTGAAAGTGTGGGCGTTTATCAAAGCTCTCTCGTCATGGGGAAGCATTCCGGGCGTCACGCCTTCCGCAAGAAAATCGAAGAGATGGGCTATCATCTCGGACAGAACGCCATTGAAGACGCCTTTGTGCGTTTCAAGGAACTGACGGATCGCAAGAAACAGGTCTATGATGAAGATATTGCGGCATTGATTGATGACGCGCTGGCGCGTGGCCAGGATAAAATCAGGGTTGTCTCATTGGCAATCATCGCGGGGACCAAGGGGCCACAAAGCGCCACACTGGAACTGGATGTAGATGGTGAAGTGCGTACCACGACAGCCACAGGCAATGGCCCCGTTGACGCCATATTCAATGCTATCCACGCGCTATACCCGCATGAGGCGCGCCTGCAATTGTATCAGGTGCATGCGGTTACCGAAGGTACGGATGCACAAGC
>DAIOWE010000079.1:6013-11502 GCA_036758605.1 Pseudomonadota bacterium
ATGGCTATTGATCTCGGCACAGCCAATACGCTTGTTTACGTAAAAGGCCGCGGGGTTGTCCTCAATGAGCCTTCTGTGGTTGCCATTGTAGAGATTGGCGGCCGCAAGCAGGTTCTCGCCGTAGGGGACGAGGCTAAACAGATGCTTGGTAAAACACCAGGCAATATTGAGGCTATTCGCCCCATGCGTGAGGGGGTGATTGCGGATTTTGAAGTCGCGGAAGAAATGATTAAACATTTTATCCGCAAAGTGCACAACCGCAGGTCATTCGCCAGCCCGCAGATCATGATTTGCGTCCCGTCCGGCTCAACTGCAGTTGAGCGTAGAGCCATTCAGGATTCAGCGCTTTCGGCTGGGGCGCGCCGGGTATTTTTGATTGAGGAACCCATGGCCGCCGCTATTGGCGCAGGACTGCCGGTTACCGAACCAACGGGCTCGATGGTGGTTGATATCGGCGGTGGTACGACCGAGGTGGCAGTCTTGTCTCTGGGCGGGATTGTGTATGCACGATCCGTCCGTGTTGGTGGCGATAAAATGGATGAAGCGATTATCAGCTATATTCGCCGCCATCATAATCTGATGATCGGAGAAGCCAGCGCCGAACGCATCAAGGCGCAGATTGGCGCAGCCTGTTCACCGATTAACAACGGGGACGGCCCCTCTGTGACGCTTCGCGGCAGGCATCTGATTGATGGTGTTCCCAAAGAAATCAGCATCACGGAGCGCCAGATTGCCGAAAGCCTGGCCGAGCCTGTGAGCGCAATTGTTGAAGCGGTGAAGGTGGCCCTTGAACAAACCCCCCCCGAACTGGCGGCCGATATTGTTGACAAGGGTATCGTATTGACAGGCGGTGGCGGGCTTTTGAAAAACCTTGATCTGGTGCTGCGCGAGGCAACCGGTTTGCCGGTTATTGTGGCCGAGGACCCATTGTCATGCGTTGCAAAAGGCACCGGCATCGCACTGGAGCATCTGAAAACCATGCGTCATGTGCTTTCGGGCATAAGTTAAGGTGGGATGGAATAAGGGGTGACAAAAATGAGGCCGCGTATTGACCAAGGGGGGGGGCGACTGGCAATTCGATTGCAGGATCTTGGGCAGGGGCTGTCATTTATCATCCTTGTGCTTGCGGCAATTTTTCTATTGCTGGCGGGACGCGCGGAAACTGAGCGAATGGAAGTGTTCCGCACCGCGCTAAGCGATTTTGTTGCACCGCTTCTCGATCTTTCTTCCCGGCCAATTCAGGCGTTGCGTTCGGGCTTTGAAGAAGTTGACCAATATTTTAATACCCTTGAAGAAAATCGCATTTTACGTGCAAAACTTGAACGGTTACAGGCCTGGCACGCACTTGCCCTAAAACTGGAAAGTGAAAACAAAGAATTCCGTTCACTGCTGAATGCGCAGGATGTGCCGGAATCTCCCTTTATCTCGGCGCGGGTTATTGGCGATTTGGGCAGCCCCTTTGTTCACACAGTGCTGATCAATGCCGGTAAAAAGCATGGCGTCCAAAAGGGAATGCCTGTCATCGGTTCTGATGGTCTGATCGGGCAGGTGGTGTCGGCGGGTAAACAGGTCGCACGTGTTTTATTACTATCGGATTTGAACAGCCGGGTTCCCGTTCGTCTGGAGACAAGTGGATATCAGGCTGTGCTGGCCGGTGACAATGAGATGCAGCCGCAACTGTTCTATTTACCTGCGCGCGCAAAAGTGAATGTTGGAGACCGTATCGTTACATCCGGTCATGGCGGCGTATTTCCACCAGATATTCCTGTGGGGCAGATCAGCAGTCTTGATTCGGGATCGTCCCGGAATGAAGTTCGCATACAGCTATTTTCCGATGAACATCGTCTAAGTTTTGTGCGCGTACTGCAATATAAGGGGCATGAAGCGCCTCCTGGTACAGTTGGCGTCGGTTTAATGGACGTTACTTCCGCGAAGGATGGCGGTGATGTGACACCAGCACCCAATTCACCGTCTGCCCCGGCAGTGGAAGGACGATGAAAACTTCTCGACCACATGGTGAAATCCGGCGTTTTATATCGGCGCTGATACCCGCCTCGACTGCGATTCTATCTGTTCTTGCTGGTGTCGTTCCCGCTGGCGTGCCGGGGTTCAGTACTGTCACCCCCCTGTTAAGTGTCGCTGCCATTTTCTTCTGGGTTGTCACGCGTCCCAGTTTTATGCCGCCTGCGGCTGTTTTTGGAGTAGGACTATTTCAGGACGTGCTATCCGGCGGACCCATTGGGCTGTGGGCTTTGACGCTTTTATTGGTGCAGTACCTTTCTCTGTCACAAAGACAATTTCTTGTTGGTCAGGCATTTGTTCTCGGATGGATTGGATTTGCATCCATCGTAACGGGCGCTGCGTGTCTCGCATGGATTGCTGCATGCATTTATTACGATGTATTTTTATCACCTGTGCCCGTTTTTGTGCAGGCGGCGCTTACTATTCTTGTATATCCGGCCATAGCATTGATATTGATCAGTTTGTCGCGCTGGATGCCATCGGCGCAATAATGCGATAGGGATACGGTCGTAATGTTGCCTGGCGGCCGCGAAAATAAACAGATTAGAAGTTTCACGCGCCGCGCTGCAATTCTTGGCGCCGGACAGGCGCTGATGTTTGGCGTGATTGCCTCGCGGGTTTATTATCTACAGGTTATTGAATCGGAACAATATAAAGTTCTGGCCGATGAAAACCGGATTAGCCTGCGCTTGTTGCCTCCCCAGCGGGGACGGATACTGGACCGTTTTGGGGAAGAATTGGCGACACACCGGCAGAATTACGGCGTGATTCTAATTCCGGAACGAACCAGGGATGTAAAGCGCACATTGGAAGCGTTGTCCGAACATGTTTCGATCAGCGAGGAAAACCATAAACGTGTCCTGCGGGAAATACGCACAAAGCGCAGCTTCATGCCGATTATCATTGCAGAGGATTTAAGCTGGGAAGATTTTGCGCGTATCAATGTCAAAAGCTATGACCTTGCCGGTGTACAGCCTGTGGTGGGTGAAACCCGCGCCTATCCTTACGGGCCATTGCTGTCGCATTTAATTGGATATGTGGCTTCAGTTTCGGAAGATGATCTTGCCAAAATTGAGAATCCTGAACCTGTGTTGCGCGCGCCGGGTTTCAGGATTGGTAAAAGTGGCATTGAAAAGATGCAGGATGCCGAACTGCGTGGCCGGGCAGGGAATATGCGGGTGGAGGTCAATGCCTATGACCGGGTAATACGCGAGCTTACCCGCACAGAAGGGATCCCGGGCAAGGATACGGTTTTGAGCATCGACATTGAGTTGCAAAAAGCCGCCGCCGCCGCATTGACCGGACAAAGCGGGTCCATTGTCTGTATGGATATTGAACGCGGCGAAGTGCTGACGCTTGTATCCGTACCGGGGTTTGAGCCGGATAGTTTCAACATGGGTTTGTCAACCGCGCAATGGAAGGCGCTGCAGAATGATCCCATGCATCCGCTGATCAATAAATCCGTCGCGGGGCTATATCCGCCGGGATCGACCATCAAACCGCTGATCGCGATTGCGGCATTGGCCAGCGGTGCAATGTCGCCGAGTGATGGTGTGTACTGCAATGGCAAGGCGCGTCTTGGCAACCATCTGTTCCATTGCTGGAAAAAGGAAGGTCATGGCGCGATGTCGATGCGCGAGGCCATCAAGCATTCCTGCGACGTTTATTTTTATGAAGCGGGACGGCGCATGGGAATTGTGCCCATGCAGGAAATGGGCAACAAGTTTGGCCTTGGTGTAAAACTGGATATCGGCCTGCCGGATGAAAAACAGGGCCTGATGCCGTCTCCCAACTGGAAGCGCGCGCGGTTTGGCCAGCCCTGGGTAGGTGGCGAAACCCTGATTGCGGCAATTGGTCAGGGCTATATCCAGACCACGCCGTTGCAGTTGGCTGTAATGACGGCGCGTTTGGCAAGCGGGAAAATGGTCATACCACGCCTGTTGCGCGATGTCTCGGCAGATGCCAGGCCGATTATTTTTCCTGACATGAATATCCCAACCGAATTCTTGAATCTTGCCCGCGATGGCATGTGGGCGGTTGTCAATGAAGTGCGCGGCACCGCCTATACCAAGAGAATGGATTATAATGGCTACCAATATTCCGGCAAGACGGGAACGGCGCAGGTGCGGCGCATTAGCCGCGAAGAACGCTATCGCGCGGGCGGTGTGACGAAAAACGAAAATCTTCCGTGGGAGCAGCGCGACCACGCGCTGTTTGTTGGGTACGCACCTTCGGACAAGCCGCGCTATGCCATTTCGGTGGTTATCGAACATGGCGGCGGCGGCTCCACCGTCGCCGCGCCAATCGCCCGCGACATATTGACGTTGGCGCTGGCGCGGGAATCTCAGGGCCTCAAACTGTACGCACCCTCTGCGCGAACGGCATAGTTTGCCTTACCGGTTGCGATGGTCGCGCACCTGTCCGGCTACTTTTGGGTGCGGGTAGGGATGATGCACTTCCTTGCGGCGGAACGGAATTTTCTGCATCTTCGCCACGGCCTCATTATAGATCGCCAGCAATTGATCCTCTAATTGATAATTCAACGGGTCAGCTTTATTGGCGAATTTTCCGTCATTGTCCGGGCGGTGTTTCAGCATCCAGGAAACTGTGCGCGGAATGGCTTCCTGCATCGGCACCAGATCGCGATACCCCAGATCATGCTTGATATTATACAGATCCATCAACTGATGGTTCGTGGACGTATCAAGCGGCAGGAAATCGCGCGAGGTATGTGCGTAAGCATCCGGAATGCCGCAAATTTCAAATTCCCAATCCATGCAGCGGGCGATCATTTGCGCCCATGCGCCAACAGATACAGCCTGTTCATCAGCGCAATTGTAAATCTTTCCCGCCGATGCATCCGGTTTATCAACTGCCAGCAACACCGCATGCGCCATATTTTCTGCATAGCCACGCGACACAATGCTCATGCCGTTATCTGCCAGGGCGATTTGCCGGCGCTTGTCCTGGACGCGTTTCATGATCAGCCATTCCAGCGAGCCGATGGCGTTGGGGCCATAGACCATCGGGTAACGGAAGGTGGTGGCATTGTAATGCCCGGCCGCATGAAACCCCATAATCGTGTCTTCGGTCTGCCGGATCAGCCAGCCAAAGCTGGCCTCTTCCGAGGATTCAATGCGCTGCGCATTTTCAGGTGTCGGGATCGGCATGCCGGGTGGAAAATTATCCTGCGGGTTGAACATGCCGCGATAACTGGGTGGCCCCCCTATCGTAATCAGGCGCGGCGTAATACCAATAAGCGCCTCGGCAATCACGCGGATGCGCCCATAGGTGGCGATCACAATATCGAATGTGCGTCCCGCCAATGCCGGGTCAATGGTTTCACGAAAATGCGGATCAACATGGATATGTTCCACTTCGGGCGGATTTTCGTCCAGCTCGTGGGTGCCACGATGCAGCATCGCCACCTCATAGCCACGCGCGATTAATCCATTCACCAAATAAGG
>DAIOWE010000080.1:0-11480 GCA_036758605.1 Pseudomonadota bacterium
CCCGATACTATCCGGGTGCGGAATTTTGATGACTATCGCGCGGCGCTGGAAAAGGCGTTTGTGTGTCTTTATGCGGCGGAACGAAAGGCGCGCATTCTGCAACAGGCCACGGCGCTGGCGGCCGCCGATGGACTGGAGATGATTCCCGATGAGGCATTGCTGGACGAGGTGGCGGGCCTGAACGAATGGCCAACGGCATTGCTGGGAAAATTCGACGAGACATTTCTGGAAGTGCCGCCGGAGGTGCTGCGCACCGCCATGCGCACGCATCAGAAATATTTTTCGCTGCGCGGCAAAGACGGAAAATTTGCGCCGCGATTTATTGTGGTGGCCAATCTGCTGGCCGCCGACGGGGGAACGAAAATCACCGAAGGCAATCAGCGCGTGCTGGCCGCGCGCCTGTCGGACGCAAAATTCTTCTGGGATCAGGATTGCAGGGAAACGCTGGAGAACCGCCTCGAAGGTCTGAAAGACATGGTGTTCCATGCGCGCCTTGGCAGTGTGCGCGAAAAAGTGGACCGCAATGCGGCGCTGGCCGGAATGCTGACCCAATTTATTCCGGGTGCGGACAAAGCCCATGCGGAGCGCGCGGCGAAACTCGCCAAATGCGATCTGGTGACGCAGATGGTAGGAGAATTTCCGGAATTGCAGGGCATTATGGGGCGTTATTATGCGCTGGCGGATGGCGAACGCGCAGAGGTGGCGCAGGCCATCCGCGATCATTATTCGCCAGCCGGGCCGTCGGACGCCTGTCCTTCTGCGCCGTTATCCATTGCCGTTGCGATGGCCGACAAGATTGATACGCTGTTGCAATTCTGGGGAATTGACGAAAAGCCCACAGGGTCGAAGGACCCCTATGCGCTGCGCCGCGCGGCGCTTGGGGTGATCCGGATGATTCTGGAAAATGGATTGCGCCTGAATCTTGCGCCATTATTTGGCGCGCAGGCGGACGATCTCCTCGCCTTCTTCGCCGACCGGCTGAAGGTGCATTTGCGAGAAAAGGGGATGCGGCACGATCTGGTTGATGCGGTGTTTGCGCTGGGCGGCCAGGATGATCTGGTGCTGCTGGTGGCGCGCGCAGATGCGCTGGATGTGTTTGTACGCTCCGATGATGGGGCCAATCTGCTGGCGGCTTATAAGCGGGCGGTGAATATTCTGCGTATCGAGGAAAAGCGCGACGCCAATAGCTATAACCGCCATGCCGATCCGGCGGCCTTCCGCCAGGAAGAAGAGCGCGCGCTGTTTGACCGGATTTCGGAAGCGGCGGCAGAGGCCGATGACGCGGTCAGGCGTGAGGATTTCACCGCCGCCATGTCAGCAATGGCGCGGCTGCGCGCCCCGGTTGACGCATTTTTTGACAAGGTTACGGTGAATGCGGATGATGCGGAACTGCGTGTTAACCGGCTGCTGCTATTGTCCCAGATACGCAGTACATTGGAATCAGTGGCGGATTTTTCAAAGATAGAAGGGTAACCCATGTCCACAAAAACCGACGTGCCGGTAAAATGGGTGTACACATTCGGCGCTGGCAAGGCCGAGGGCGCGGCGAAGTTGCGCAATCTGCTGGGCGGCAAAGGCGCCAATCTGGCGGAGATGAGCAGCCTGGGGCTGCCGGTGCCGCCGGGCTTCACGCTGACGACCGAAGTCTGCACCGCATTTTACGATAATCAGAAAAAATATCCCGATGGGCTGGATGCGCAGGTCCGGGCGGCGCTGGCCCAGATCGAGGCCCATGTGGGGCGGCGCTTTGGCGATGCGGCCAGCCCGCTATTGCTGTCGATCCGGTCGGGCGCACGCGCCTCGATGCCGGGCATGATGGATACGGTGTTGAATCTGGGGCTGAATGACGAAACGGCGGCCGGCCTGGCGGCGGAATCGGGTGATGTGCGCTTTGCCTATGACAGTTACCGCCGCTTTATTCAGATGTATTGCGATGTCGTGCTGGGGGTGGATCATTATCTGTTTGAGGATGCGCTGGACGAGCATAAAAACGGGCTGGGCGTAACCCAGGATATTGATCTGGGTGCGGAAGACTGGCGTGAACTGGTAGAGACCTACAAGGAAATCGTGCAGCGTGAACTGGATGCGCCCTTTCCCCAGGATGTGCATGCGCAATTATGGGGCGCCATCGGCGCGGTGTTCGAGTCATGGGATGGCGCGCGCGCGCGCACCTATCGGCGCATTCATTCCATTCCCGATGATTGGGGCACGGCGGTCAATGTGCAGGCCATGGTGTTCGGCAATATGGGCGAGGACAGCGCCACCGGCGTCGCCTTCACCCGCAATCCATCCACTGGCGAAAATGAATTTTATGGCGAATATCTGATTAATGCGCAGGGCGAGGATGTGGTGGCGGGCATTCGCACCCCGCAATATCTGACAAAAGCCGCCCGCGAACGCGCCGCTGACACCAAGCCGTCGCTGGAAGAAACCATGCCAATGGTGTATGGCGAACTATGCGAAATTTATCACCGGCTGGAAGCGCATTACCGCGACATGCAGGATATCGAATTCACGGTTGAAAGGGGCAAGCTGTGGATGCTGCAAACCCGTGCGGGCAAACGCACCACCAAGGCGGCGCTGAAAATCGCCGTGGATATGGCGCGAGAAGGCCTGATCAGCCAGCGCGAAGCCGTGGCGCGCATTGACCCGGCATCGCTCGATCAATTGCTGCATCCAAGCCTGGATCCCGCAGCGCCGCGCAAGGTGCTGACCAAAGGCCTGCCCGCATCGCCGGGTGCCGCCACCGGCGAAGTGGTGTTCACCCCGGAAAAGGCCGAGCAGCGCGCGGCGCTTGGCCAATCTGTAATCCTTGTACGGACGGAAACCAGCCCCGAAGACATTCACGGCATGCATGTGGCGGCGGGTATTCTGACCAGCCGGGGCGGCATGACCAGCCATGCGGCGGTGGTGGCGCGCGGCATGGGACGGCCCTGTGTTTCCGGTGCGGGCGCGGTGCGCATCGACTACAAGGCCGGGATTTTTATGGTGGACGGCGAAACCGTGCGCGAAGGCGACATGATCACGCTGGATGGCAGCACCGGCGAGGTTATTCTGGGTACTGTGCCGACGGTGCAGCCGGAAATGAGCGGTGATTTCGGCGAACTGATGGGATGGGCCGACAATGTGCGCCGCCTGAAGGTGCGCGCCAATGCGGAAACACCCGAAGATGCGCGCACCGCGCGGCGCTTTGGCGCCGAGGGTATCGGCCTGTGCCGCACCGAGCATATGTTTTTCAACGCCGACCGCATCATCGCGGTACGGGAGATGATTCTTGCGGGCGACGAGGCCGGGCGCCGCGCCGCGCTGGCGAAAATTCTGCCGATGCAGCGCGATGATTTTACTGCTTTGTTTGAGATCATGTCGGGCCTGCCGGTGACCATCCGGTTGCTGGATCCGCCGCTGCATGAATTTCTGCCAAAAAGCGATATTGAATTTGCGCAGGTCGCGGCGGCGCTGAAATGCGATGTGGAAAAGGTGCATGCCCGCGCCAATGAGCTGGAAGAAAGCAATCCCATGCTGGGGCACAGGGGCGCGCGGCTGGGTATTTCCTATCCCGAAATTTATGAGATGCAGGCCCGTGCAATATTTGAAGCCGCCATTGCGGCTTCGAAATCCTCCGGTGCGCCAGTACATCCTGAAATCATGATTCCGCTGATCGCGACGGGTAAAGAGCTGTCAATTCTGAAGGCGCGTATTGTTGGGGTCGCCGAGGCGGTAGCAAAGGAAACCGGCGCCCGGCTTGTCTATCAGATCGGCACCATGATCGAATTGCCGCGCGCCGCTTTGCGCGCGGGCGAAATTGCGCAGGAGGCAGAATTTTTCAGCTTCGGCACCAATGATCTGACCCAGACCACCTATGGCATCAGCCGTGATGATTCCGGAAGTTTCCTGAAAGATTATCTGAAGGCCGGAATTTTCGTGCAGGATCCCTTTGTCAGCCTGGATCAGGAAGGCGTGGGCGAGCTTGTCCAGATTGCCTCAAAACGCGGTCGGGCTACACGCCCTGATCTGAAGCTTGGCATTTGCGGCGAACATGGCGGCGACCCGGCATCGGTGCAATTCTGTCATGCCATCGGCCTTGATTACGTGTCCTGTTCACCGTTCCGCGTGCCCATTGCGCGGCTGGCAGCGGCCCATGCGGTGCTGGCGGTGCAGCAGGAAGAAGGCTGAGCCGCGTGACAGTGTGAAGCCGGATATTCCAAGCTTTGCTGAATTGCGCAGTGGCGGTAAAGCCGCCATGGCCCGCGCGCTGGCGGCGGTTGAGCAGTATACGGATGATCCGGCCGTGCCGGCCTTGCTGGATGCGGCATGGAATGCGGCGCGCGCCCATGTAATTGGCCTCACAGGCCCGCCCGGTGTTGGAAAATCCACCCTGATCAATGCGCTGCTGAAAAGCTGGCGGCGCCAGGGGCGAACGGTTGGCGTGATCGCGGTTGATCCCACATCGCGCAAAACCGGCGGGGCCCTGCTGGGGGATCGCACGCGGCTGTCAACCGACCCGGAAGACAATGGCGTTTTTGTGCGCTCCATGGCGGCGCGCGAGCGGCTGGGGGGGCTGGCGGCGCTGACGCTTCCCGCGATGGTCTTGATGCGCGCCGTCTATGATGTGGTGCTGATCGAAACGGTGGGCATCGGCCAGTCGGAAACCGATGTGGCGAATGTGTCTGATACTGTGATTTTCTGCATTCAGCCTGGTTCCGGCGACAGCCTGCAATTCATGAAGGCAGGCATCATGGAAGTGCCGCATATCGCTGTGGTGACGAAAGCCGATATGAATGCGGCGGCGCGGCGCGCAAAGGCCGATGTGGAAGGCGCGCTTGGACTGACGGAAATTGGCGCCAATGAATGGATGACGACGGTGCTGAGTTTAAGTGCGGCGCGCCATGACGGAATTAGTGAACTGGTCAGCGAGATTGACCGGCATCGGAACTGGCTGGCCCAAACCGGCGCCGGCGCGCGCACCCGCGTCGCGCAGGCGCATCACTGGCTAACCGAGATGGTGCGTGAACAGTTTGGCCTGCGCGGCCTTGCAAGGGCCGGCAGAGAAATAGATGCCGCACCCGACGCGCCGCCTTTTTCGCGGGCGTCGGTAATTATCCGTAAACTGATGTAATCTGTCAGTCATTAATCCGGTGATAGCTTTTATACCATTCCACAAATCGTGGAATGCCCACATCGATAGTTGTTGTGGGGGCAAAGCCGTGATCGCGCTGAATGGCGGTAATGTCGGCAAAGGTTTCCGCCACATCGCCCGGCTGCATGGGTTCAAATATTTTTTCGGCCTTGCGGCCCAGCGCCTTTTCCAGAACCGCGATCATATGGGTAAGTTTTTCTGAACGATGATTGCCGATATTATATATGCGGTGCGGGGCGTTGATCCCGTCATCGACAGGCGGGCCATCCAGGCAGGCAAGCACGCCTGCCACTATATCATCGACAAAAGTAAAGTCGCGTTTCATCTCGCCATGGTTGAACACGCGAATGGGCCTGCCCGCCAGTATCGCCTCGGCAAACATCCACAACGCCATATCGGGGCGACCCCATGGTCCGTACACGGTAAAAAACCGTAACCCGGTTTGCGGAAGCCGGTATAAATGTGAATAAGTATGGCTCATCAATTCATCCGCTTTCTTGGTCGCGGCATAAAGTGAAATGGGATTATCAACAGGGTCGCTTTCGGAAAATGGCAGCTTTTTATTGCCGCCATAAACTGAACTGGAAGAGGCGTAGACAAGATGTTGAAGGCCATCCAGGTGACGGCAATATTCCAGCACCGTCAAATGTCCGGTGATATTCGCCTTTGCATAGGCGAAGGGATGTTCAATGGAATAGCGCACACCCGCCTGTGCCGCCAAATGTATCACGCGCGTGACCTTGGCGCCACGCAATGCCGCGTTAAATGCGGCGGTGTCCGAGATATCAATCTCAAAAAACTGAAAAGCCGGATTTTTCAGCAGGGGCGTCAGGCGGTCACGTTTTAACTGCACTCGATAATAATCATTCAGATTGTCAACGCCAATGACCTGCGCGCCGCGCGCCAGCAGCGCGTGTGAAACATGTGATCCAATAAAACCCGCAGCGCCCGTTACCAATACCGTCATGTTGCCTGCCTGATAAAATTTTAAGCCGGTTTTTGCGCCAGCATGCTCTGCCATAAATTCACAAAGGATTGCGCTGCTGATGTCAGACTATATTCATTTTGTATGCGCGTACGGGCGCGTTTTCCCAGCGCCTGCCGTTTTTCTGTTGGCATCGCGCTCAACGTTAATATGGCCTGTGACAGCGCCTCTGCATTTCCGGGAGGAATCACGCAGCCATTATTCGCAATGACGCTGGCGGAATCACCCACATTTGTAACCACGCAGGGCAGCGCGCAAGACATAGCCTCGCCAATAGAATTGGAAAAGCCTTCGCCCACCGACGCCGATACGGCAATATCAACCGCCGCCCAGAATTGGGGCATGTCCGTTTGACGCCCCAGCAGATGCAGTTGCGGCAAGGCGCCATATTCGGCCAGAAGGCGCGCCATATTTGGACTGCTGCGATCAACACCTTCACCACAGGCCACAAAGGCAATATCGGGCCGCTGCAAACTGATCACCCTGACGGCAGCCAGGAATCCTGGATAATCCTTATGCGGATCATATCTTCCGGCCAGGCCAACCAGTATGGTTTCTGGCGCTATGCCAAGCTGCTTGCGCAAGCGCGCCCGTGCATCACTATCGGGACGAAACCGTTCACTGTCAAAACCATTGGGAATCAGCAGAAATTTTCCAGTGTCATATCCAAGCGCGGCATGGCTGGCAATGGATGCAGTGGCATTTACCACAATCGTCTGCGGGATGAAATGCGAAGCGATGGCGGCGGAACGTATGACCCGCCAGGTTGCAGGTTTCAGCAATTCCGGGTTCACCACCGACTGACGTACGCCCCAGGCCACGGGAACAGCGCCGCCAAATGGCCGCGCGATGCGCGCGGCAATTCCACCGATCAGGTCCGCATGATATAGCCAGGTCTGAATCACATCCGGGGCGATGCGCCGGATGCGCCGCGCCAGCCGCAGCGGCATCAGCATGCGTGGTAAAAAATTATCAAGCCCCATGACCTCAACCGGAATACCGCGCGCGGCGATAGAATCGGCCATCGGGCCACCTTCCTTCAGCGCAATCACATGGCTCGACACCTGTCTGGGGTCAAATTGCGTCAACAGGCGGTCCAGCATATTTTCTGCACCGCCAACGCCCAGCCCTGTGATGATATGTAAAACCCGCATTCGCTCTCTCAAACCGGACGCAGGCGCTGAAAATGGAAATACAGCACGCCGCTCGCTGCCGCAGCAAAGAAACACCATACCGAAATCAGTGCGTCAATATAAAGGTAAAGCGAGATTATATAGCCAAGAAAAACCAGTGCGCCAAAAATCCGGATGGTATGCTGTGATGACAACAGCAATGGCCCGCTGATCGCGACCACATAAACCAGCCGGTACGATGTCAGATACGGAAAATCGTTAAAATACCGGATACTGTGATTGTGTATTTCAGCGTTAACCGGGGATGTCAGAATCGCATAGAGAAGATAGCCGGAAACCAGCAGGCCAAGCAGCGTAAGGCTGCGCAATATCCGCCGCCGCTGGGGGGCTGTTTCAATCATCAGCACGGCAATGGGGGTCATGACGGGCCAGATGATCTCGGCAAAAACAATAAACAGCATGGCCAGCGCCGAAATTACCGGCGTCCCCTGTGGCGCGTCAGGAAGCAATATCCACAACAGCCCCTCAACAAACTGCTGGAGCGCAAACAGCAGAGGAAAGCCGGCCAGAGGGATTTCGTGGCGGGCAGGTTTTTTGCGCAAAATTGCGATGCCAACAAGCGCGTTGATTCCTGCTACTGCGAAACTGGCGCTGGCTGAAAAACACAAACAGAAGCATCCTGTGCGTTCGGAAAACAGTAATAAGCCGGAAGTTGGCAGAACCCGGGCCTGCCAGCGAGACGAACCATTTACGGATCAGTTTAGGCATAAATCGCCGCAGATTATAGAGGCATTCGCGCAAAGCGGCATTCGCACCGGTATATTCCGGGTAATTTGCGATTCGCCGTGCCTCTACCGTTGCGCCGCGCCAGCGGGGGCGCTATGTTGCGCCGAAATCAGGGCCCTGCCGTTCAAGGTCGGGCCTGCTTTTTGGGGTGTCGCCAAGTGGTAAGGCAGCGGCTTTTGATGCCGCCATTCCCAGGTTCGAATCCTGGCACCCCAGCCAATCTCACCTTGTCCGGCCCGGAGACATAGGTAACATTATGTACCTAAGACATGGGTGACACCCCCGGGCCAAAGGGGTTTTCTATTGGTTGCAGGGTACGTTGCTCCAGATCGATATAGCCCAGATCATAGTCTATAAAACTGGCTAGCCAAATGCCTTCGTCGACTTCCTTGATGCCAAGGGGTTGCCCGGCAAGGGCTGTGTTGATGTTGATCTTTTTGAGGTAAATGATGGCGCCGCCATTGACGTGATTATGGGGACCACTATCCTGAATAATCACAAATAGGACGATCCTGTCCGATCCGGATATTGATATCATTTTCACTGCCGCCGTATAAGAATACCTTCAATAATTGACTCAAAAAAGCGGGGAAGACATGTTTCCCATAGAAGACCCGAAATTTATCATCGATCTGGAGTTAAAATTCGTTCGCACGGAATTGATTGAATTTCTGGTCTATTGGAATGCAAAACGTGGCGCGCGGTCATTTCCCAGCCGCAAGGATATTGCGCCGCGCGAAATTGAAAAGCTGCTTCCGTGGATCAACATGTATGACATACTGGATGGCGGTAAAGAGTTCCGCGTCCGGTTAATTGGGACAGCCTTATCCGATGCGCTGGGCGGTGGGGATTATAACGGCAAACCTGTTTCCGAATTGCCGCAATTGCTTTCCAAACGCATTCAGCGCGGCATCAATCTGGTGCTGGAAACCCGCGCGCCCCTGCGCACCTATGCGATTGAATCCGCCATTCCCGGGCAGGACTTCCAGGGCAATGAATCCTGTCTGGCGCCATTGGCAACGAACGGCGCCGATATCGATATGATTATCGTCGTCTCCATTCTGGAAAATCGCAAATAGGACGAACCTATTCGGCCGCTTCGTGTTTTCCATGCCCCATATGCGGGTCCAGCATGCGGTGCATGTGCACAATGAAATAGCGCATATGCGCATCATCCACGGTACGCTGCGCCGCCGCTTTCCAGGCCTTTAGCGCGGAATCATAATCCGGAAATATCCCGACAATATCAAGATCGTCTGTATTCTTGAATTCCACACTCTGCGGGTCCGTAAGGCGGCCCCCGAATACCAGATGTAACAATTGTTTGGGCATGGCCAACTCCGATTGACAGATTTGAAGCCTAACAGGATTTCGTTAAGCATTTATGATCTGCAAATATCCTACATAGGCGATAGAAGTGCTTGTTGAAAGTCTCGAAATTAGGGCACACTAAATATTATTAACAACGGAAACCCGCCATGGACCTGTCCTTCAGCCCCGAAGAAATCGCATTTCGTGATGAAGTCCGCGCTTTTCTGAGGGAAAATTTAAGCCCGGAACTGATCGCCCAGACCCGCGAAAGCGCCCTGCCGCGCCGCGCGGACGTGACCCCCTGGCACAAGAAGCTGTTTGAAAAGGGCTGGGCTGCGCCAAAATGGCCGGTGGAGTTTGGCGGCACGGGTTGGAGCACCATGCAGCGCTTCATCTTTGACGCGGAAATGACCCTTGCCGGCGCGCCCCCTCTGTCGGCGTTTGGCATGACCATGCTGGCCCCGGTGATCATGCAATATGGCAATGCCGCGCAAAAGCAGCGGTTCCTGCCCAAAATCCTGTCAGGCGAAGAATATTGGTGTCAGGGCTATTCTGAACCGGGGGCCGGGTCTGATCTGGCGTCGATTAGAACCCGCGCCGAGGATAGGGGCGATCATTATCTGGTCAATGGACAGAAAATCTGG
This sequence comes from Pseudomonadota bacterium, assembly GCA_036758605.1. Taxonomy (GTDB): domain Bacteria; phylum Pseudomonadota; class Alphaproteobacteria; order UBA11222; family UBA11222; genus UBA11222. The sequence continues at coordinate 9,997 of DAIOWE010000080.1, forward strand.
ACCAGCAACGCCCAGGATGCGGACTGGATTTTCTGCCTGGTGCGCACCGACCCCGCAGCCAAGGCGCAGGAGGGCATCAGCTTTCTGTTGATCGATATGAAGACGCCGGGACTGCTGGTGAAACCGATCATTTCAATCAATGGCAAACACAGTCTGAACGAGGTGTTTTTCACCGATGTAAAGGTCCCAAAGGAAAATCTGGTCGGCAAGGAAAATATGGGCTGGACCTACGCCAAATTCCTGCTGGGCAATGAACGCACTGGCATTGCGGGCGTCGCCCGCGCCAGGGGCGCGCTGGAACGTTTGCGCGAACTGGCCGGGCAGATATGCGGCAATGATGGTGACAGATTACTGGACGATCCGGATTTTCGCCACCGCATAACGGCCATTGAGACTGATTTGCTGGCGCTTTCACACACCGATTTACGGGTTGCGGTATCGGCGGCGAAGGGTGCGTTGGGGCCTGAAGCCTCGATCCTGAAGGTGAAGGGTACCGAAATTCAACAGGCCATCAGTGATCTGGCGGTGGAAGCCCTTGGCCCATACGCCGCGCCATTCGATCAGCCGCACGGCGACAATCTTGGCGGCATCGGCCCTGCAAACCGCAAGGGCGTCGTGCCCGCCATGCTGTTCGGCCGCGCCGCCTCGATCTATGGTGGAACCAACGAGGTGCAGCGGAACATCGTCGCCAAAGCCGTGTTGGGGTTATAGTTTTACTGTGAATATATTAGCCTTCTCCCAGGCCGCCGAGAATAACAAGGAGCCGATTGCACAAATATTGCGCGAGACGTTTGCGGATATACGCAATGTGCTGGAAATCGGCAGTGGTACAGGGCAGCATGCGGTGTATATGGGCCAGCGCCTGCCGCATCTGATCTGGCGGACCAGTGACCTGGCGCATAATTTACCCGACATACAGGCGCGGCTGACGGCGGAAGCGCCTGCAAATGTCATGGCCCCGGTGGTGCTGGATGTCGCCATGCAAAGCTGGCCGGTCACGGATATTGACGGCGTGTTCAGCGCCAATACCGTGCACATCATGTCATGGGCGCATGTGATGCAACTGTTCCGGGGCATGGGTGAAGTTCTGTGTGAACAGGCCACAGTCTGCCTCTATGGCCCATTTAAATATGACGGCAAATTCACCACGCCCAGCAATGCGCAATTCGATCTCTGGCTGAAACAACGCGATCCGCTCAGCGGTATTCGCGACTTCGAAGCCGTGGATGCGCTGGCCCACGCCCAGGGTCTGCGCCCGGTGGCCGATCATGCCATGCCCGCCAATAATCAATTGCTGGTGTGGCGGCGGGGATAAGCGGTCTTGCGACTAACAGCTAAATTACAGGATTGTTATTGCATATTATTAAAGTGCGGCAAGTCGACGCAAATAAGGCTTTGCTCACATGCAAAATTGATTGGAACCCCGATTCAAACCGGTGCACCTTACGCATCCATACTAATGCAGGGAGATCGCCAGAATGAAG
>DAIOWE010000081.1:0-11453 GCA_036758605.1 Pseudomonadota bacterium
GTCAACTCAACTGAGAACGGAACCACAACGAAAAGTGGCCCTTTTTCAGCAAACTTCTAAGCCTGTTTCACCGCGCACAGCATGTAGTTGACATCCATGTCCGGGCTGAGCGCCCAGCGGCTGGTGAGGATTTGATAGCTGACGCCGGTGCGGCCGGTGACGTGCAGGCCGTGCGCAGCGAGCAGGGCGGATAATTCCCCGGGCGTAATGAATTTGTTCCAGTCATGGGTGCCGCGCGGCAGCCAGCCGAGCACATATTCCGCGCCCAGAACCGCCAACCCATAGGCCTTCAGGGTGCGGTTCAGGGTGGCCAGAATCATGATCCCGCCGGGTTTCAGCAATTGCGCGCAGGCGGCAAGGAACGCGCCCCGGTCGGCCACATGTTCGATCACTTCCAGATTAAGGATAATGTCGAATAGCTCGCCCGCCCCGGCCAGCGCCTCTGCGCTGGCGTGGCGGTAATCAATCGCCAGACCCTGTTCCCGGGCATGGGCGCTGGCGGCGCCGATATTTTCATGGGAGGCGTCAGCCCCGATGACCGTTGCGCCCAGCCGCGCCATCGGTTCGCAGACCAGCCCGCCGCCGCAGCCAATATCCAGCAGGCGCAGGCCGTTCAGGGGGGCAGGCGCGCGTCCGTCGCGCCCAAAATATGTGCAGATCTGGTCACGAATATAGGCAAGCCGGGCCGGATTGAACCTGTGCAGCGGGCCAAACGGGCCGCCCGGATCCCACCAATGCGCCGCCTGGGCGGAAAAACGCGCCACTTCCGCAGGGTCAATGCTCGGGCTGGGGCTCGGGCTGGTCGTCATCAACAAGTAACCGATTGAGAAATATTATAGGCTTGCCCGCCTTGCGCCTTGCAAGTCAATTCAGTATGGATAACCAGCATTTGCGCGGCGGGTTGCCGCGTATCCCTAGCATGGATGAATGGTTGGTGAAATGGCCCGTTTGGTCATGAAATTTGGCGGCACATCGGTGGCGGATCTGGACCGCATCAAACATGTGGCTGTGCGCGTAAAGCGTGAAGTGGATGCAGGTCACCAGGTGGCGGTGGTGGTGTCGGCCATGTCCGGGACGACGAATCAACTGGTGGCCTGGACCAATCAGGCGGCCCGCATGCCGGACAAGCGTGAATATGATGTGGTGGTGGCGACAGGTGAACAGGTGACGGCGGGGCTGCTGGCGCTGGCCTTGCAGGAAACTGGCGTGCCGGCCCGGTCGTGGATGGGCTGGCAATTGCCCCTTGCCACGTCGGATGCGCACGGTTCGGCGCGCATTCTGGATATTGACGCCAGCGTGCTGGAAGCGGGCTTTGCGCGCGGCGAGGTGGCGGTAATTGCGGGCTTTCAGGGCATTGCGCCCGGCGCGCGCGTCTCGACTCTGGGGCGCGGCGGATCGGACACCAGCGCGGTGGCGATTGCAGCCGCCGTCAAGGCGGATCGCTGCGATATCTTTACCGATGTCGATGGGGTCTATACCACCGATCCGCGCATCGTTGCCAAGGCGCGCAAGCTTGATAAGATTACCTATGAGGAAATGCTGGAAATGGCGTCGCTTGGGGCCAAGGTCTTGCAGACCCGCTCGGTTGAATTGGCCATGGTGCATAATGTCCGGGTGCAGGTGCTGTCCAGTTTTGAGGACAGGCCCGGCACCCTGGTTGTCGATGAGGGAGAGATTGTGGAACAGGAAGTTGTCAGCGGTATTGCCTATTCCAAGGACGAGGCGAAAATCACCCTGCTGCGCGTCGCCGACAAACCCGGCGTGGCGGCCAGCATTTTCGGGCCTCTGGCGGACGCAAATATCAATGTGGACATGATCGTTCAGAACGTCTCGGAAGACGGTTCCTCCACCGACATGACCTTTACGGTAGGCCGCGCCGATCTGGACCGGGCGGTGGCCGTGATCGGCGGCTTGCAGAAAGCGCTGAATTATCGTCAATTGCTGAGCGACGCCAATGTGGTGAAGGTGTCGGTCATCGGCGTTGGCATGCGCAGCCATGCGGGGGTTGCGACCCGCATGTTCACGGCGCTGGCGGAAAAGGGCATCAATATTCAGGTGATCTCGACCTCGGAAATTAAAATCAGCGTTCTGATAGCGGCGGATTATACCGAACTGGCGGTGCGCGCCCTGCATACGGCTTTCGGGCTGGATGCGGAGTAGGGGTGGCACGATTTATGCTGGGACATCTTAAGCAGGCTACGCGAAGGGAAACAGGTTAGTGGCGCAGGGCTCCCCAGGAGGTCCGCGTGTACTGCTTCGGCGTCTGCGCGAAATCATGGCGGAGCCGAAGGACACGCAAACCCGACTCGACATGGTTGTGCGCGCTATTGCCGCCAACATGGTGGCCGAGGTGTGCTCGCTATATCTGCTGCGCGCCAATAATCTGCTGGAACTGTTCGCCACCGAAGGCCTGAATCCCACAGCCGTTCACAAAACCCATCTGAAGGTCGGTGAAGGTCTGGTTGGCTTGATTGCGGAAACCGCTGAGTATGTTTCGCTGCCCGACGCCCAGGCGCATCCACATTTTGCATACCGGCCGGAAACCGGTGAAGAAATCTTCAAATCGCTGATGGGCGTGCCGATGCTGCGCGGCGGCCGTGTGATCGGGGTGCTGGTGGTGCAGAACCGCACCATGCGCCATTACGAAGAAGAAGAAGTCGAAAGCCTGCAGACCGTCGCCATGGTGCTGGCGGAAGTGGTGGCGTCCGAAGCGCCGCCAGAAGCAAAAGCGGATGTTGCGGACAGCGCTCCAGGTATCGGCGCGGTGCTGGCCGAAGCGCGCAGTCACCGTTTCCTGGGCCGTGGCCTGGCGGAGGGAATCGCATTCGGCACTGTGGTACTGCATGCGCCGCGTGTGGCGATCACCCATTTCATTGCATCGGACCTGAAGGCGGAACGGGCGTTGCTGGATAAAGCGTTGCAGGCTTTGTTAAGGGAGCTGGAAGTGATGCTGTCCAGCGACAAGCTTTCCCGCGCCGGCGAACATCGCGATGTGCTGGAAGCCTATCAGATGTTCGCCAAGGATCATGGCTGGACGACACGCCTGCGCGAAGCGGTGGAGTCCGGCCTGACAGCCGCCGCCGCCGCCGAACGGGTACAGATGGAAAATCGCGCCCGCATGCAGCGCGTGAGCGATCCCTATCTGCGCGAAAGGCTACAGGATCTGGATGATCTTTCCAACCGGTTGCTGCGCCATCTGACCGGGCAAATTCATGCGCCGGGTACTGCGCAGTTGCCGCACGATACGATTGTCGTCGCGCGCAGCCTGGGGCCCACGGAATTGCTGGATTATGACCGCAGCAAACTTGCGGGCGTGGTGGTGGAGGAAGGCAGCGACACCTCGCATGTGGCGATCGTTGCCCGCGCGCTGGAAATTCCCATGGTGGGGGGGGCGGCGGACATTCTGGACTGGGTGGAACCCGGTGACAGCATCATTCTGGATGGTGAACTGGGTGCGGTCTATGTGCGCCCGACCGATGATGTGGTGGCCGCCTATGCCGAACGCATGGAGGTTCGCGCGCGCAAACAGGCGCAGTTTGATGCACTGCGCGGCGTGCCCGCGGTTACCAGAGATGGCGTGGCGATCAGGCTGGATATTAATGCTGGACTGATTGTGGATCTGCCGCATCTGGATGATACGGGTGCCGATGGCATCGGGTTGTTTCGCACGGAATTGCAGTTTCTGATCTCGGCGCTGTTTCCGCGTTTTGATGCGCAGCGTAACCTGTACGCCCGCGTGCTGGATGTGGCCGGTGACCGCCGGGTGATTTTTCGCACACTGGATGTGGGGGCCGACAAGACCCTGCCCTATCTGCGCCAGCGCGGAGAAGAAAATCCGGCATTGGGCTGGCGCGGCACACGCCTGGCGATGGAACGCCCCAGTCTGTTGAAATATCAGGTGCGCGCGCTGCTTGCGGCGGCGGCGGGACGTAAATTGAATATGATGTTCCCGATGATCAGCGAGATTGATGAATTCAAACAGGCCCGCGCCCTGGTGGACAAGGAAGTGGAACGGATGCACCGTCTGGGGCAGGACTCCCCGGCCAGCCTGCGCATCGGCACAATGCTGGAAGTCCCCGCGCTGGTATGGCAGTTGCCGCATCTTTTGCCGCTGGTTGACTTCATTTCCATTGGATCGAATGATCTGCTTCAGTTTTTCTATGCCTATGACCGTGAAAATCCGAAATTTGCCGGGCGCTATGATCCGCTGGGCGCGCCTTCACTGCAACTAATGCGGTATATTGTGCAACAATGCGATGCGCATGGGGTGCCGGTTGGCATTTGCGGCGAATTGGCCTCAAAGCCACTGGAAGCCATGGCGCTGATCGGCCTGGGCTATCGCGCTCTTTCCATGTCGCCAATGTCGATTGGGCCGGTGAAACTGATGGTAATGAACCTGGATGCCGCCAGGGTAACCGCGCTGATGGATGAAGCGCTTGCCGCCAATCGGGGGGATGTCCGCGCCCGGCTGCAAACATTTGCCACGCAAAATAATATCCCGTATTAGTGGTATATTAACCTTATTCGATTTTGATGGAATCCGGACTATCCTGCATCTTATGATTGCATCTGATTTTGCAGGATCTGCAACGCTTTGGGGGTGTTGACCGATTCAAGAATGCTTCATGGATCGGATGCAGGGCAAGAGGCTGGGCGATGGATGAAGCCGACGAAGTAAGGGATTATACCGGTGTTGGACGCCATTTGCGGGCGGCGCGCGAGGCCGTCGGGCAACAGATTGCAGATGTGGCCAGAGCGTTGCGCATTGGCGCCTATCATCTGGAGGCGCTGGAATCCGGCCGTTATACGGATTTACCGGAAGCCGTATATGTGCATGGTTTCGTGCGGTCCTATGCAGGCTATCTGAAGCTTGATCCCGATGAGATGGTGCGCAGGGTCCGGCTGGAGCTGCTGCCGGCGATCCTGCCCGATGAGCTGCATTTTCCTGCTGCGCCGCAGAATTCACCAGAACCAACCCGTAAATTGCTGCTGCTGGCATTGATCCTGGCCGTGGGTGTGATTGGCTTCTGGTATTTCAACATGCGCTTTGAAGCCGCACCAGAGCCTGCGGCGACAGGATTTCCGCCACAATTACAGACTGATCAACCCGCAATACCACCACCTGCACCGGAAGCAGCCGCGCCTTCTGAAACCACGCCCGAACTGGCCGCAGAAGCGCCGGAAATTCCGCCGGTGGATGAACTGGTCAGCCAAAATCCTGCTGTGGCCCCGCCGCATATGGAAACCGCCCCCAGGGCGGCAGAGGAGGCATCCTCGTCGAACGGGTCCGATGCTATTCTGGCGGAAGAGATCGGCACACCTGAAATTACATCGCAGGCCGCGCTGGCGACGCCTGAACCCTCGCCCCCCTTAAAGGCGGAGCCTGCATCAGAAGCAGCAGCGCCCATTGTCATGCGGGCGTCTTCGGATACCTGGATGCAAATATCGAATGCAAATGGGGCGGTGGTGAAATCCTGGGTCATGCGGGCGGGTGAACAATATGTCCCACCTGCGGATCAGACCGGATTGAAGGTCATGATTGGCAATGCGGGGGCGTTAAGCGTGTTTGTGGATGGCGTGGAATTTCCGCCATTAGGGGCGCAGGGCGCTGTGATCCGCGATCTGCCGCTGGATGCGGCCGGGCTTAAGGCCAGGCTTGGCCGGTAATATTCCGGCCTGTCTGTCTGATCGCTGGCGCTATCTTCCCATGATTGCTATATAGCAGGAACAGCCAGCAGCGAATTACGGGTTATACCAAGCCATGAGTTTACGGCCATACCGCGATATTCAGCGCCGGAAATCGCGCCAGATTTTTGTGGGCAAGGTTCCGGTAGGTGGTGACGCGCCCATTACCGTACAGTCCATGACCAATACCATCACCGGCGACGCCAGGGCGACGCTGGCGCAAATTCAAGCGCTGGAAATGGCGGGTGCGGATATTGTACGGGTGTCGTGCCCGGATGAAGACGCAACGCGCGCCCTGAAAACCATTGTGCGCGAATCCAATGTGCCGATTGTCGCCGACATCCATTTTCATTATCGCCGCGCGATTGAAGCGGCCGAAGCGGGTGCCGCATGCCTGCGCATCAATCCCGGCAATATCGGTTCCAAAGAACGGGTGCGCGAAGTGATTCAGGCGGCGCGCGATCATGGCTGTTCAATACGCATTGGCGTGAACGCCGGATCGCTGGAAAAAAATCTGCTGGAAAAATATGGCGAACCCTGCCCCGAGGCGATGGTGGAAAGCGCCCTGTATCATGCCGGCATTCTGGAAGAACATGATTTCCGCGAATATAAAATCAGCGTCAAGGCGTCGGACGTGTTTCTGGCCGTCGCCGCCTATCAGGGGCTGGCAGAGGCGGGGGATTTTCCGTTGCATCTGGGCATTACCGAGGCAGGCGGATTGATGACCGGATCGGTCAAAAGTTCGATCGGCATGGGCATGCTGTTATGGGCAGGCATCGGCGACACCATCCGCGTGTCGCTGTCCGCCGATCCGGTTGAGGAAATCAAGGTTGGATTTGAGATGCTGAAGGCGCTGGGCCTGCGGCATCGGGGCGTCAATATTATTTCGTGTCCATCCTGTGCGCGCCAGGGCTTTGATGTGGTGAAAACCGTGGCGGCGCTGGAACAGCGGCTGGCGCATATATCGCAGCCGGTTACCCTGTCGATCATGGGCTGTGTCGTGAATGGCCCCGGCGAGGCGCGCGAAACCGATATCGGCTTTACCGGCGGTGGCGCAGGATCGGGCATGGTCTATGTCGCGGGCGTGCCGGATCACAAGATGGAAAATGCGCGCCTGGTCGATCATATTGTCGAACTGGTCGAAGCGAAAGCAGCCAGCATGCAGGCCGCCAAAGCACCCGCGCCAGATTAAATTCAGGTTATAAAAAAGTGTTAATCCCCGAGACGAAACTCAAGGAAGTCGTCACGCGCCATCAGGAATTGGAGGCGCGCATGGCAGGCCAGTTGCCGCCTGAAACCTTTGTGGCGCTGTCACGCGAATATGCGGAACTGTCACCGGTGGTCGAGGGTGTGCGGGCATGGAACATGGCGCGTGATGAGCTGGCGGGGCTGGAAGCGCTGATCGGCGATCCCGCTACGGATACGGAAATGCGCGAGATGGCGCATGACGAACGCACCGATGTGCAGGCGCGCCTGGCGGATCTGGAAAACAAACTGCTGATCCTGCTGGCGCCCAAAGACGAAGCCGATCGCAAAAACGCCATACTGGAAGTGCGCGCCGGCACCGGCGGTGACGAAGCGGCGCTGTTTGCCGGCGATCTGTTCCGCATGTATCAGAATTACGCCGCCGCGCAGGGCTGGAAAGTGGAGGTGCTTTCCGCATCCGAAAGCGAAATGGGCGGATACAAGGAAATCATTGCGTCGGTTTCGGGCCAGAATGTGTTTTCCCGGCTGAAATATGAATCCGGCGTGCACCGTGTGCAGCGCGTACCGGAAACCGAGGCGCAGGGCCGCATTCATACCTCGGCTGCGACCGTTGCCGTGTTGCCCGAAGCGCAGGAAGTTGACATTCATGTGGATGAAAAAGATTTGCGCGTGGACACCTACCGCTCACAGGGCGCTGGCGGCCAGCATGTCAATACGACCGACAGCGCCATTCGCATTACCCATGTGCCGACCGGCGTCGTGGTGCAGTGCCAGGACGAAAAGTCGCAGCACAAAAACCGCGCCAAGGCGATGATGATGTTGCGCGCCAAACTCTATGACAATGAACGCCAGACCCAGGACAAAGCCCGCGCCGCGGATCGCAAAGGCCAGATCGGAAGCGGCGACCGGTCCGAACGCATCCGCACCTATAATTTTCCGCAGGGCCGCGTCACCGATCACCGCATCAATCTGACACTATACAAGCTGGAACGGGTGATCAGTGGCGAAGATCTGAATGATCTGATTGATCCGCTGATTGCCCATGATCAGGCCGAACGCCTGGCCGCGATGGGTGAGGGGGCGTAATAACGCAATCAAAAGGGCGCCCGCCTCTGGAACTTGCTTGACGATAAGTAATCGATCGATTACATTCGGCCCATGTTCTCGATTAAGGTGCTTCCTGAATTCACTGCCTGGCTTGACGGCCTTGCCGATGTGGCGGCGCGCGGCGTAATTGCGGCCAGACTTAAGCGGTTGGAGCGTGGACTAATGGGGGACGTTGAGCCAGTTGGCGAAGGCGTTTCGGAGCTGCGCATACATTTTGGCGCTGGCTGGCGCGTGTATTTCACGCAGCGCGGGGCGCAACTGATTGTACTGCTTGCGGGTGGATCCAAGCGCACGCAGAAGAACGACATAAAGCGCGCCAGAGCACGGGCGGCATTACTGGACTGACCGGAGGAAACAGACATGAACAAACGCATTAAGGCGGCCGATCTGCCTGAGTTCGACGCGACGCCTTACCTCGACAGCGAGGTGGCCATCGCCGCCTATTTGACAGACATTCTGGAAGCGAACGATGCGGCGCTACTGGCGGCAGCGCTGGGCGACATTGCCCGTGCGCGCGGGATGACTGAGATAGCCAAGTCGGCCGGGATCACCCGCGAGGCCCTGTACAAAGCGTTACGGCCAGATAGCGCGCCGCGTTTCGACACGGTTAGCCGTGTCTGTGCCGCGCTCGGTGTGCGCCTGGTGGCGCAAGCCATGCATTCCTGAGGGTTAACCGCTTTGCTACAGAAAATTCAACCCATGCCCGCGAATGGCGATGCGCTTCGCACCGGTGCGGCGCAGTTGCAGGCGGCGGGGGTGGCGCAGGCGCGGCTGGATGCACGGCTTTTATTTTCGGCGGCAACAGGTTTATCCCACGAAGACATTATCCGTGATCCCGATGCCGCATTATGTCCCGAGCATGCGGCGGCCTACGCCGCCATGATCGCGCGACGGGTTGCGCGGGAGCCGGTATCGCGCATTCTGGGGCGCCGCGAATTCTGGAGTCTGGATTTCGAAATCACGCCGGACACACTTGATCCCCGCGCCGATAGCGAAACCCTGATCAGGGCAGCGCTTGAACTGATCGAAGATCACAACCGCCCGCTGCGCATACTGGATATCGGCACGGGCAGTGGATGTCTGCTGCTGGCATTATTATCGGAATTACCCCGCGCGCAGGGCGCGGGCATTGATATTTCTCAGGGCGCGCTGGAAGTGGCGCATCTCAATGCGGTGCGTTTGGGGTTTTCTGAACGTGCGCGCTTTATTGCGTGTGATGTGCGAAGCACCAACTGGATGCATCACATTGGGGGACCATTTGATATTATAATCTCTAATCCGCCCTATATTGAGAATACTGTCATTACGGGCCTGGCTCCGGAAGTGGCCCTGTTCGACCCCTATGCCGCCCTTGCCGGGGGCGAAGATGGCCTTGATTTTTACCGGATGATAACCACTTCGTTGATACATATACTGTGTCCTGACGGTTTGGTGGTTTTTGAAGCCGGGGCCGGGCAGGCAGACGCTGTACGGGCGCTGCTGCATAAGGCCGGGCTGGTAACATTGGACACGCACCCGGATTTGGGTGGCGTTGCCAGAGCCGTAACAGGGCGGTTCGAGGGCTGATCCGTCACACAAGATTAATGTTGGAATCAGGAGCAGAAGCGGCTATTGTCCGCACAGCGATTGAGTATTGAATGCTCTCGCGGTTATCCATTGCTGTCACGGCATCCAAACGGTTCCAGGTCGGACCGGGCCAGCAGGTGGTGCTTTTAACGTCCGCTGGGAAGAAGGAAATTCACTTCCGGGCGGCGTTTCATTCGGGGAACAGGGCTGAAGCCGAAACTTGCTTTGATAGCGTTTGAATGGCTGCCGGCAGCTTCATACAAGCTGTTTGCGGTATTGCTAAAGGGTGCAATCTGGATGGTGGAGGCCGCACAATCAGGATCACACAATCAGGATCAGTGGAGAATTTTTACTAATGATGAGAAGTAAGCGAATGATGCAAGAGTCAGTTCACGCATGAGACCCGTTCAGCAGAGCAACATGAACAAACAACGCTCACGCGGACGGGGGCGCGGTGGAAAACCACATAGTGGCGGCGGCGGAGGCGGAGGGCATATGGGGGCGAACGCCGGTGGCGTCGTAAACCTCAACCGCACCCTCGACAGCAATGGCCCGGATATTAAAATTCGCGGCACCGTCGCGCATATCCTCGAAAAATACCAGAATCTGGCGCGGGACGCCAATTCCCAGGGCGATCATGTAGGCGCCGAAAATTACCTGCAGCATGCGGAACATTATTACCGTCTGCTGGCCGCCGCAAATCAGGCGCAGGCCGCCGCACGCGAACGCGATGCTGTCCGCCATAATGGCAGCCGCCGGTTGGGGCAGCCTGAAAATGGCCAGGAAAGTGGCGAGCCGGGGCAGGAACCATCTTACGAAGGCGTCACCCACGAAGGTTCTGCCGAGGCGTCCTACGAAGAAAATGTGACCAGTTAACCCTGGCCTGCGGGTTAACGGATATTTTATCTGCTGCCCCGGTCTTGCGCCGGGGCCTTTCGCATCCCACATGTCTCTTGCGGTAGGGCGCTTCCTCGAAGGCCGTATCGTTTTGGTGCAATAAGGCGTTGCCGGGCAGCTCTGAACGGGGTGTCCATATTTGCGGCATATTCTGCCGTCATATGTTTGCGGCATATTCTGCCGTCAAGGGCGAACGCGCTTGGGAGATGTCAGATGCAATTTGAAAAATATACGGAACGCTCGCGCAGCTTAATTCAGGCGGGCCAAACCCTGGCCAGCCGTAGCGGCCATGGCCAATATACCCCCGAACATCTGCTGAAGGTTCTGCTGGATGACGCAGATAGCCTTGCGGCGAATTTAATTCGTCAGTCTGGCGGTGATCCAGCGCAGGCGAAGCAGGGCGTCGAACAGGCGCTGGCGAAAATGGCGTCGGCCAGCGGGCCGGGGGCAGGCCAACTGCATCTCAGCCAGCCGCTGGTAAAGCTGTTTGAGCAGGCCGAAGATCTTGCCAAAAAAGCCGGTGACGCCTTTGTCACCGCCGAACGACTTCTGCTGGCCACCGCCCTTGCCAAAGGCAGCGAGGCGGAAAAGATTTTACAGCAGGCGCGCGTGACGCCAGAAAATCTGAACCGCGCCATCAATGAAATGCGCAAGGGCCGCACGGCGGATAATGCGTCAGCGGAAGATACTTTCGAAGCGCTGAAAAAATACGCCCGTGACCTCACACAGGCCGCGCGCGACGGCAAGGTTGATCCGGTGATTGGACGTGACGAAGAAATCCGCCGCACCATTCAGGTGCTGTCGCGGCGCACCAAAAACAATCCCGTGCTGATCGGCGAACCTGGTGTCGGCAAAACCGCCATCATCGAAGGGCTGGCGCAACGCATTGTCAATGGCGATGTACCGGAAAGCCTGAAAAACAAAAAGCTGATGGCGCTGGATATGGGCGCGCTGATCGCGGGCGCGAAATATCGCGGCGAATTTGAAGAACG